>CAMVRE010000049.1 GCA_947169825.1 uncultured Verrucomicrobiota bacterium
GCTCGGAGACCTCGCCTTCGAGGACGCCGTCGCCGCGTTCGCCGAGCAGGTGCGCGCCGGCGCGGAGGCGGGCGCGGACCTCGTCTCGATCGAGACGATGGGCGACATCCTCGAGCTCAAGGCCGCCGTCCTCGCCGCGAAGGAGAGCTGCGCCCTCCCGGTCTTCGCCACGGTCGCGTTCGGCGAGAACGGCCGCCTCCTCGGCGGCGCCGACCCCGCCGCGGTGGTCGCGCTGCTGGAGGGCCTCGGCGTCGACGCCCTCGGCCTCAACTGCGGCCTCGGCCCGGACGCCGCCGCGCCGATCGCCGCGGAGATGGTCCGGCTCTCGTCGATTCCCGTGATCGTGAAGCCCAACGCGGGCCTGCCGCGCGTCGACGCCGGCCGCACGGTCTACGACGTCGGCCCGGAGGACTTCGCCGCGCGCATGGCGGAGATCGCCCGCGGCGGCGCGCGCGTCCTCGGCGGCTGCTGCGGCACCACGCCCGCGCACGTCGCCGCGCTGCGCCGCGCCTGCGAGGGCGTCGCGCCCGTCCCCGTCGCGCGCAAGGCGCGCACGGTCGTCTCCTCCGCGACGCACGCGGTCGAGCTGTGCGACGAAATGCCGGCGATCGTCGGCGAGCGCATCAACCCCACCGGCAAGAAGCGCTTCCAGCTCGCGCTGCGCGAGGGCGACTTCCCCTACGTCCTGCGCCAGGCGCTCGCGCAGCAGGAGGCCGGCGCGCACGTGCTCGACGTGAACGTCGGCGTTCCCGGCCTCGACGAGAAGTCGCTCCTCCCGCGCGCCGTGCGCGAGATCCAGGCCGTCGTCGACCTCCCGCTGCAGCTCGACACCTCCGACCCCGCCGCGATGGAGGCCGCGCTTCGCGTCTACGCCGGCAAGCCGATGGTGAACAGCGTGAGCGGCAAGGCCGCGTCGCTCGAGGCCGTCCTGCCGCTCGTGAAGAAATACGGCGGCGTCGTGGTCGGGCTCTGCCTCGACGACGCCGGCATCCCCGAGACCGCCGAGGGCCGCCTCGAGGTCGCGCGCCGGATCGTGCGCGAGGCCGAGGCGTGCGGCATCGGCCGCCGAGACGTCGTAATCGACCCGCTCTGCCTCGCCGTGAGCGCCGACCCGCGCGCGGCGGACGTCACGCTGCGCGCCGTCCGGCTGATCCGCGACGAGCTCGGCGTCGGGTGCGTCCTCGGCGTCTCCAACGTCTCCTTCGGCCTCCCGCGCCGCGAGACCGTCAACGCCGCCTTCTTCCTCCTCGCCCTCCGCGCGGGACTCACCGCGGCGATCGTCAACCCGCAGAGCGCCCCGATGATGGACGCCTACGAGACCTACCGCGCCCTCCTCGGCCTCGACCCGCACTGCGAACAGTATATCAGGACCCACCCGCCGCTCGCGGCGGGCGAGGTTGAAAAGGCTGAAAGGTTGAAAGGAAACGCAACCCCTTCAACCTCTTTAACCCTTTCAACCCCTTCAACCGTGAACCCGGCGGCGAGCGGTTCGCCGCTCACTGCCGCGGTCCGCCGCGGCATCGCGGCCGAGGCCGCGAAGCTCGCGGCGGAGGCGCTCGCCGCGGGCGAGGCGCCGCTTGCGCTCATCGACGGGGCGATCGTGCCGGCGCTCGACGAGGTCGGGAGGCGCTTCGAGGAGGGCACGCTCTTCCTGCCGCAGCTGCTCGTCGCGGCGGACGCCGCCTCGGCGGCGTTCGAGGAGATCAAGAAGGCGCTCGCCGCGCGCGGCGCGGCGCGCGAGAGCGCGGGGCGGATCGTCCTCGCGACCGTGAAGGGCGACGTCCACGACATCGGCAAGAACATCGTCCGCGCGCTGCTGGAGAACTACGGCTTCGACGTCGTCGACCTCGGCAAGGACGTCCCGCCGGAGCGCGTCGTCGAGACCGCGAAGCGCGAGGGCGTGCGGCTCGTCGGGCTCTCCGCGCTCATGACCACGACCGTCCCGGCGATGGAGGAGACGATCCGCCTTCTCCATGCCGAATGCCCGGACTGCAGGGTCATGGTCGGCGGCGCCGTCCTCACGCAGGAGCACGCCGACCGCATCGGAGCGGACTTCTACTCCAAGGACGCGATGGGCTCGGTCCGCTACGCGCAGTCGTTGTTCAACGCCTGAGCGCCCGGAACCGTTTGAGCACTTCCGGAAGCCGCGGACCCGGGCGAAGCGCGGCCGTGTCGTGCAGGGTTTCGACACGGGTCTTCGGAAGGTAGGACCAGGCGTCCTCATCCGGCGGGTCGCCGTCGGGGTGGACATCGATCAGCAGATCCGGCGCGAGCGCGGCGATGCGGTCGGGGTCGAGCGAGGGATAGCCCTTGACCCCGGCGAGCGCGTTGGCGAACCCCGCCGCGCGCAGGATCTCGTCGAGATAGGTCCCTTCCCCCGCCGCGAACGCCGCGCCGAACCGTCCCGGCGCATGCGACACGACGACGAGAACCCTCTCTGCGTTCTCTGCGTTCTCTGCGTTCTCTGCGCTCTCTGCGTGAGATTCAAGACGCGAGACGCCAGATGCGGGACGAGCCGGAGCAATGGCCTCTGCGCTCTCTGCGTGAGAAATCTTCTCCATCTCCTCCCGCCACTTCGACCCCGCCACGGCGAGGCCGTTCGTTCGGCCCGGAAACAATTCGCCCAGCGTGTCCGCGAAGGCCAGCACGTCCGCCGCGGTCTCCGCGCGCCCCTCGACGACCTCGCAGCCGAGCGCGCGGAGCAGGGCGGCCTGCGGCGCGTCCGCGTTCCCCAGCACCGCGTGCGTGGGCTTGAGCGCCGCGAGCGCGTCCTCGTTCGCGGCGAAGAGGTCGCCCACGACCGGGAGCGCCGCGGCCTCCGGCGGGAAGTCGCAGAAGCGCGACCGCCCGACGACGCGGTCCCCGAGGCCGAGCGCGAAGAGCGTCTCCGTCCCGCTCGGCAGGAACGAGACGATCCGCGGCCCGTCGCCCGCGGGTTCCGCCGCGTGGCGGGGTCCGCACCCCGCCACGGCGCCGATGCCGAGCACCGCCGCCGCGAGGAGAAGAAAGCGCCGCTGCAAAATCCCTTGCATGCCGCGGAACCTACCATCTTCCGCCGCGGCATGCAAGCGTGCGGCGGCGACCTTTCCGTGGACAGGCCGGCGCGATTGGTCTAGAATTGTCGCCATGAAACGCGCTTTGCCGTTCACCGCCCTTTCGGCGCTTTGCCTCGCCGCTTCGTTCCTTATCGGTTGCACCTCGGCGCCGCCGGCCTCGGGCGGCGGCGCGCCGCGCATCATCCTCGACACCGATGTCGGCTCGTCGACCGACGACCTCTTCGCCCTCGAGATGCTCTACCGCTACGAGAAAGCCGGGAGGTGCCGGCTGCTCGGCGTGATCGTCGACCGCCCGGGCGAGGCGAACGCGGCCTTCGTCGACGCGATGAACGCGTGGGCGGGCCGCTCCGATCTGCCCGTCGGCCTCGTGCGCCGCGGCCCTGAGAAGACGATGGTCTTCATCGACTACGCGCACGTGGCGGACACGACGGGCGCCGACGGCCGCCCCCTCTTCCCCCGCGCCGAGCCCGGCCCCGACGGACGTCCCGACGGCTGGGTCCTCTACCGACGGCTCCTCGCCGGGCAGCCCGACGGCAGCGTCACGATCTGCTCGATCGGCTTCCTCACCTGCCTCGCGCAGCTGCTGGAGTCGCCCCCGGACGACCTTTCGCCCCTCGGCGGCGCGGAGCTCGTCCGCCGGAAGGTCGCGCGCGCGATCATGATGGGCGGCGCGTTCGCGAAGGACGCCGAGCCCGAATACAACTTCGCCATGGATCCGGAGGCGGTCCGGACGTTCTTCCGCCTCTGGCCCCGGGACGTGGACGTCGTCTTCTCCACCGCCGAGGTCGGCGACGCGATCGACTATCCGCCCGCGCTGGTCCTCTCCGACATCGGCCCGACCGACCGCCACCCGATCCGGCAGGTCTACCTGCAATGCGACTGCGACACGGGACAGCGGATGTGGGACCCGCTCGCCGTCGTCCAGGCCGTGGAGGGCGACGCGCCGTTCGCCTTGGGCGATCGCGGAACCGTCGAGATCGCGCCGGACGGCGGCGCGTCCTTCGCCCGCGACCCCGACGGCAACTGCCGCCGCCAGCTTCCCGGCTCCCCCGCCTGGAACGCCGCCATGCTCGAGAAGATCCGCTCCTTCAACCGATGACGGTCAGGGCCGCCCCTCCAGCAGCTTGAAGAACGCGCCCGCGCAGGCGAGGGCGTCGTCGAGGGCGTCGTGGCTGTTGACGCCGTCGACGGGGAGCCGCTCGACGAGCGTCGCGAGCCGGTGATTGGGCAGGTCGGGCCGGAGCCGGCGCGAAAGCGCGAGCGTGTCGCATGTTTCGAGACCGCCGCAATCGAAGCACAGGTCGAACTTGCCGCACTCCTGCCGGAGCATCCGCAGGTCGAACGCGGCGTTGTGGGCGACGAGCAGCGCGTCCTCGCCGACGAAGTCGAAGAACCGCCGCATCGCCTCCTCCGGCGCGATGCCGTGCTCCCGAAGGAATGGCATCGACAGCCCGTGGATCGCCTCCGCCCACGGGTTCATCGGGCACGTCGGCCGGACGTAGTGCGCCATCGTCCGCGCAAGCGCGCCGTCGACGAACTCCGCCGCGGCGATCTGGCAGATCTCGTCCCACGCCGTCCCGCCCGTCGTCTCCGTATCGAACGCGACCACCCGCCCGTTTCTTGCCCGGGCGGCGATGAGGGGAAGGGTATGGCTGTTAATCCTCATTGTCGTTCAACCCCGCCGATTCTACCGGATCGCCGAGAAAAGGAAAAGCCGCGCTTCATCCAATAGGCGAAGACGCTTTCCGGGCAGCGTCCGGCGAATTGTGGCCGCTTGTCGAGAAGCCGGAACCAGTCGACCTCGTCGAGTTTCGACCAGTCGCACTTGCCGGCGAAACGCGGCCGCTCCCGCAGCAGCGATGCCCAGTCGCCGCCGTCCAGCTTGGACCAGTCGCAATGCCCGGCGAGTCCGGGGCGCTTGCGGAGCAGCTGTTGCCAGAGGAATCCGTCGAATTCGTTCCAACGGACGCAGCGGTCGGCGAAGCGCGGTTGCGCTTCCAGGAGGTTTTCCCATTCGACGGCGTCCAGCCCGTTCCACTTGTCGCAGCGTCTTGCGAATTCCGGGCGCGCTTGCAGGAGCCATCCCCACTCGCAGGGGAGGAACCTCTCCCACTTGCCGAAACGGTTCGCGAACTCCGGCCGCCGGACGATCACGCATATCGCGTCACCATGCCCGAATCCGGGCTGGGCCGTCGCTTGTCCGCCGTCCGGCCGAAACAGTATCCGCAACAACCGCCCCAGCCCGGTCCGTCGCAGCTTCCGTTCGTCGCACCGGTCCAGGAACCGCGGATGGTCGAGGACGATTTCCGCCATCCGCGCGCCCGGCAGTTTCGACCAGTCGCAATGCGCCGCGAACCCAGGGCGTTTGGAAAGAAGATCCCGCCAGTCGTTCCCTTTCAGTTTGCTCCAGTCGCACCGGTCCGCGAATCGCGGCCGCTTCCGGAGGAGCCACGCCCAGTCCGTTCCGTCTATTTCGCGCCAGCGGTCGCACCGGTTCCCGAACTCCGGACGTTCGGCCAGCAGCTCGGCCCAGTCGGCGTCGGACAGCTTCCGCCAGTCGCAGGCGACCGCGAATCCGGGATGCCGCGCCAGGAGTGCGGCCCAGTTCCCGCCACCCAAATCGTCCCATCCACGCAGCTTCCGGCTCCGCCATGGCGAGAGGGCCAGATACTCGTTCCACAAGTCGTCGTCGTTCATGGTTCCCTCCATGTCTCGCCAACAAACGGGGTTTGCACCCGAAGCAGTTCGCCGGACGGTTCGCGCCAAAGACCGTCTCCAAGGCCTTTGCATTCCGCCGCGTCCGGCACGCCGGCAAAGCGTTCCGAACTCCGTCGGGATGAGGTGCGGAACGCCATGCGTCCGGGAAAGGCGGAAAGCATCGCATCGGTGAAGATGTTGGCGCAGTCGGAACGGGACGAGGCGATCACGAGGTGGATGCCGGCTCTGGCGCCGTCCGCGGCAAGGCGGCAGACAAGCGGCTCCACGAGTGCGCCCTTGTAGCACATGTAGTCGAAGAATGCGTCCACGACGGCAACGATGCGTGCATGAACGCCCCGGTCTCCGCGCCGGTTCCATTCGTCGATGTCGGCGCAGTCCGTGCAGGCATACGATTCCAGCCGGCGTTCCAGCTTCCGTTCCAGTTTGCGGAGCGCGGCGAGAGCTTCGCCCGTGTCGCGGGCGATGCGGCAAAGTAGATGGGGCAGTCCGGCGTAGTCGAGGAACTCGACCCTTCTCGCGTCAAACAGGACGAGCCGGAGTTCGGCGGGCGAATGGCTCTCCACGAGCGAACGGATCAGCGAATGGAGGAAATGCGTCTTTCCGCTTCCCGCGATTCCGCCGACCAGGACATGCGGCGTTTGCCCGAAGTCGCCTGTGACTTCCCGCCCGTCGGGCGTCGTGCCGACGGGGAAAGCCAGTCGATCACCCGCGCCGGGGGGATTCACGGATGCTTCGCCAGGGCTTTCCACAGGTCCTTCTTCCATTTCCGGCAGGCGCGGAGATACGCCCGCGACTGCGCGCATTTCGCGACGCGCAGTTCCGCCCGAATCAACTTTGGGGAGATTTCCCCCTCGAGCGACCGGACGACGCGTTCGAGGAGGCGTCCCTGCTCGGCGACCTCCTCCGGTGCGCGGCCGGACAGCCAGTCGTTGTCCCACGGCGGCCAGAGGATTCCGCAGAGGAAAGGCGGCGCGACCGCCGGCGGCGCGAATGCCTGTTCCTCCGCGCGAACTTTGTCGAGAAGCCGCGCCATTCGGAACCACGCCGCGCGTTCAACGGCCGTGAAGGTCGGGACGTCCTCTTTCGCCCGCCTCGTGATTTCGGGCGGCCAGAGCGTGCAATCGTCCGTCGTTTTCATTCGTTTCATCGGATTATCGTCCTCCGCATCCTCTTCGACAATCGACCACGGACAGAATCACGGGGAACACGATGGCCGCCGGAACGGCGAACCGGATCCAGCCGATCGGATGCGGAAACGCATCG
This sequence comes from uncultured Verrucomicrobiota bacterium, assembly GCA_947169825.1. Lineage (GTDB taxonomy): Bacteria > Verrucomicrobiota > Kiritimatiellia > RFP12 > UBA3636 > UBA3636. The sequence goes on from CAMVRE010000049.1 coordinate 7,038, forward strand.
GGCTTCACGGTCATCCAAATCGCGACGACCGCGACGACCGCGACCTGCGCGGCGAGCCGAAGCCGCGTGGACTGCCGTGCTGTCGCGCGCCGGCCGTGGACGATCCGCGAGAGCGGAATGGCGAAGAGCCGTCCGAGGAGGTCGAACTCGGCGACGAGGCCGAGCAGCAGGGCGGCGAGCAGAACGCCGCGGCTCCAGCACGGCCAGGCGCTCATTCGCTCGCGGAGGGCGGCCGGATCGAACGGTCCGTCCGGACCGCGCAGAAGGAAGACTCCGACGAGCGCGAGCACCGCGCAGAAGACCCCTTCGGAGACGATGAAGATCCGTTCCGCCCGCAACCGACTCGCCGGTGGCGCTTCGGGATTCGGTAATGAAGGTTGTTCGATTGGTGTTTGCATGGGTTCCTTTCGGTTGGTGGCTCACCCCACCCGAAAGCACCCGCCATGCCAGCACGCAAAAGGGCCGGGAACGCATCCTTCCCGGCCCTTTCCGTGGCAAGATTTCACCGCATGGTCAAGATTTGAGCGATGCTAAAGTGGCCTACTACGCATAGTATTGCAAATCATCTTCTCAAGGGGCGTCAACTCAAAGCGAATTCTGTCATTGAAGTCGCGTTCCTTGTCGCTAATCGTCTAAACACTCGCCATCATCATGGCCTTCTGGGAACATCCAGTCTGAATCCATTGCGTCTTTGGCTTCTTTATGCGTCGTCAATACCTCTTCTACTATAGCGTCAAGAACAGAATGTCCATTAATGACTTGCAGTATCTTAACAATTTCTTCATCTCGAAAATCCGAAACTGGTTTCATTACACAACTACGAATGAAATCTCGATCCTTGTCATGCATCATTCGGTGATCTAGTTGTCCCATAATGATATCCAACAACGAATCGTTAATCTCGGACTCAAGTGTCATCAATATCCGAAAAGCCTGAACGCTTCCATAAGCCGATGCTTCCCCGCACGATATGATAGCTTGTTCGGTCCTCCCTTCTGCTTGTGCCCGCTCCGCTCGTGATAGGAGTTGGGCAGTCTTTCTCATCATTTTCGATGAGACGCATTCCATCGATTGGTCTACAAACGGGACGCCGCTATTGTCTCTCAACTCTGATTCCTTCTGTTGCTTGATTTTCGTTTGAATTTGATTGTCCAGCATCGCCTTATATTGCACGGCAATGTCTGTAACCCAATTGCACATTGGCAACGGCGCGATCATTCTTGAAATCTTGGCGAGCAAGGAATACTGTTTGATTGTGGGCTCTTCTGCAATGAGACACGCCACAGAACCCACTACTCGCTCAAAAACATCTTGAGAAAAATACGTCGGATCCTTTAACGCATTGTCATGGGCAAAACAACCGCGGCTCGTTGACATGAAACCGCGTACAACCGATGAAAAGGTTCCGTGCAGCCGAAGGTCAAGTTCTTCTTTGGAAAGGAGCTCCGTGCCGGGCAGTTCTTGATTGCCAATCCAACCAAGATCTACATCGCGAACCCTGGCATCGTCCAAGTTGATTTGAAACACACGCAGGCAACTGTCGGCGAAATATTCCTTGAAGGAGAGCAAAGCTCTGTCTGGATATCCTTCGTCGCGCAAAAATATAGCGAAAGGTCCGAAAGGTCTTGTGACACTGCCTTTAGGCAACTGTTGGAGAACCATGAAACTGCTTCTTGTCATCATTTTTCCATCCATTCGCCAAACGAGGTCGCGCAAACGAATCCACGAAAACACTAAGTCGTTGCCGGATTTCCGCACGAGAAGCATTGTGTTGGCGACATCATTCTGATTGCAAATGCCTCCAAATACTTCCTCTAAAAGGAAGTTCAAATCAAATTCCAACAGTCCGCCTGTGTAAACTTTGTCGCAGACAACAACACGAATTCGCTCCTCCGCATCTCCCCGCCAAGTCTTTACGAATTCGCCATTCTTCATTTCCTTGAGAGCCTGCGCTATGAAATCAAAACGTTTGTCCGGTGTTGCGGAAAATGAAGAAATCATTCCCGCCTCAATCATCTCGGGAAAAACTACATCGGAAATTAACTTCTTAACATTATCAAGAATTGCCATTGTTCGCCCCATTCTCTATTTATGGTTTCGTTTGTGCATGCGCGAGTTGAATCTTTCCGAATTGTCGACTCACCACCGCAAGATTGGTCCGCGTTGAACTGAACGAGATGAGTTGTACCAATTCATTCGCGATTGGGAAGGCTTGCCTTCTGAAAGTCAAACAGGGTTTCTATAGATTTTGCAATGTCGTCAATAACCCGTTGTTTGAAATCAGGATCATTCCTCACTTTGTCGAAAAATTCTCCATCCCAGATCATTCCATGATCCTTGGAGCACTCAGAAAGGATTCCTCGCCACAACAACCATGGTCCACTTTGTTTATTCCAAGACGCTTTTTTATGGAAAACGTCCGGTATTGCATTTAAGAGTATTCCCTTTTTTCCATGATCGGGATCTTGCCAGAGAGCGATTTGACACTCTTGAAGATTGGTTTTGTTAAAATACACCCAAATCTGCCCATAAAAATCGTTGGTGTCAATCGTTCTTGGCGGAACAAACTTGATGCCTTTTTCCGCGGCGGAGAAACTACAACTGCTTTCTGTTTCCCATTCGCCATAGTTATCCATTTTCAGTTGTTGTACTACATCCTTCATAAGTAGTTCGTTTGCTTGTTGAACACATGCAGTTTGATATTGTTTGTACACTAAGCTTGCCGCTTTCATGTGTTCTCTCATCGCATTAACTATTTCGTGATTCATCGCAGTGTCTCCTGTTGCGAGGTTTTTTACATGATCGGTGTACTGCACGAGCGTGTAGCACAACCGGGGGATTTCTTTGACAGAATTGGAACAGTCTTCAAGCCAGTCGGATAGATTTTTCACTTCCGGTTCGACTTGTTTTTCGGGATTGAGGTAGTACGCAAGACGGATGTAGTCCTGTTTACCTTCGATTGTCTCCGACTTGCGTCCGTCCAATGTGAGGAAAACAAGGTGTGTGGCCCAGTCGCCGCCTCGTTCATTTTCGAGCCAAGTTGAGTAACGGCTCAGTTGCTCGGGTTGCTCCACGGCAAAGATCTTGTTTTCGACGATGCAAACCGTTTTGCTCTCCTCGTCTTCTATCAAAATGTCAAACCGACCGATTCGGAGGTCCTTTATGTAAGAGGTCACTTCGGTAGAAACTCGTGCTTTGTCGAAAGCATGGGTGCTGCCATTTTGCTTGGGGAGAAATCTTTTTGCAAAGAGTTTCAAGAAATGGGCATTTTGTCCATGACTCCCATTCGGATCGAGAAACTCGGCCAGAATTTTGGAATGCCAAGTTTCGTAATGATCGATTCCGCAAAGACTGAAAACATTGAATTGTTTGCCCAATGCAGTATTGACTTTAAGTATCGGAATCCATTTCTGTTGAACACTATCAATGTCATCCAATAATTGTTTGATGCTTGCTGTCTCTGGTTCCATTCGAGCCGCTCCTTTCTTCAAACGAATTGAACGATGTTTTCATAGATATCTTTGTCCCTTTCCGAGAAGCAGCAGAAGATCACTTCCATGTCCGGGCGCGCAGAGGCGCGCTCGGACATGAACGTCTGAACTTCGCGCACTGCGATCTTCGCGGCATCTTCGATGGGATAGCCATACACGCCCGTGGAGATGCAGGGGAAGGCGATGGAGCGGCAGTTGTTCTCCGCGGCGAGGGCGAGGGAGTTGCGGTAGCAGGCGGCGAGGAGCTCGGGCTCGCTGTGGCGGCCGTCGCGGTAGACGGGACCGACGGTGTGGATCACGAACTTCGCGGGCAGGCGGAAGCCCGGCGTGATGCGCGCTTCGCCGGTCGGGCAGCGGACGCCTGGCCGCACTTCCGGCACCTTGAGGCAGGCTTCGTAGAGTTCGGGGCCCGCGGCACGGTGAATCGCGCCGTCCACCCCGCCGCCGCCCAGCATCCTTTGGTTGGCCGCGTTGACGATGGCGTCGACTTCGAGGGTCGTGATGTCGCCCTGGACGATTCGGATCATGGACGTTCTTACGTGTTGACGGAGGACTTGCGGGCGAGGAGGAAGACGAGCGCGGGGGCGCCGAGGGCGGCGGTGACGACGCCGACGGGCGGGGTCGCGGCGAGCGGAAGGGCGCGCGCGGCGGCGTCGCAGAGCGCGAGGAAGAGGCCGCCGCCGATGGCGCAGGCGGGGAGGAGCCGGCGGTGCGCGCCGCCCGCGGCGAGGCGCGCGACATGCGGGACGAGCAGGCCCACGAAGCCCACGGGGCCGCACACCGCCACGGCGCAGGCGACGAGGAGCGCCGAGGCGGCGAGAAGCGCGAGGCGCAGGCGCGCCGGGTCGAGGCCGTGCGAGAGCGCGGCGTCGTCGCCCGCGAGGAGCGCGTCGAGCGGACGCGACAGCGCCGCGAGCGCGAGCGAGGCGCACCACGCGGCGGGGAGCGCGAAACGCCACGGGCCTTCCGGCACGACGATCCCGCCGAGGCTCCAGTGCGCCATCGAGAAGCTCTCCCACGGCGAGAGCGCGAGCTGGCAGAGCATCGTGCCGGCGCCGAAGAGATACGCGCAGGCGATGCCGCCGAGGAGCAGCCGCGCCGTCCGCGCGCCGGATCCGCCGCACGCGCGGACGAGCGCGAGCGAGAGGAGCGCGCCGGCGAACGCCGCGCCGCCGACCGGCGCTGCGCCGGCCGAAAGCGCGGTCGCGAGGCACGCGCCGAGCGTCGCGCCGGACGCCGTCCCGAGCGTGTAGGGCGAGGCGAGCGGGTTGCGGAAGAGCGTCTGGTAGACGCACCCCGCCACGGCGAGGATCCCGCCGACCGAGAACGCGCACAGCAGCCGCGGCACGCGGTAGCTCCACAGCAGCCCCGGAGGGCATCCGCGCGCCGTGGCGAAGACGAGCATGGCGACGGCGAGAAGCGAAACGAGGGGAAACCGCAATCGCTTCGCGACGCCATCTCGGGCGAAGACCGGTCCGCATCGCACGCCGCCTTCGGCGGCTATGCGGAACCGGTCTTCGCCTGCGTTGTCCGGGCGGAGCGACTCTTGCGGAACCGCTTCTCCGCACAGCCGCGAAGCGGCGTCCGGTGCGGGAAGCGGTTCCGCCAAGGTTGCGCGGCGAAGCCGTTGCGTTCTTTCCCCGAGCGGAGCCATTTCGATCACGCGATGCGGGATCGACCCGATCGGGGCGAGGTCGTGCGTGGCGAGGACGACGGTGCGGCCGGCGGCGAGCTGGGCGCGGAGAAGGACGGCGAGGGAGGCGCGGGCCTCGGCGTCGAGACCCTCGAAGGGTTCGTCGAGGAGAAGGACGTCCGCCTCCTGCGCGAGGGCGGCGGCGAGGAACATGCGGCGCGTCTCGCCGCCGGAGAGGGAGCCGGCGTCGGCGCCGGCGAGAGGCTCGAGTCCGGTCGCGGCGATTGCACGGCCCACGGCCTCCTCGTCGCGGCGCGTGAGCGCGCCGAAGAAGCCGGCGTGCGGGAGGCGTCCCGCGGCGACCGCGGCGCGCACCGGAAAGCCGGCGAGGGAGCGGGCGTCGGGCGACTGCGGGAGCCACGCGACGCGGCGCGCGTAGTCCGGGCGGGGAATCGCCGCGACCGGGACGCCGTCCAGCAGCACGCGTCCGGCGCGCGGCGCGAGCGCGCGGGCGAGGGCGCGCAGGAGCGTCGTCTTGCCGACGCCGTTCGGCCCGACGAGGACGGACAGCGACCCGGGCTCGAAGGACTCGGAGAATCCCTCGACCACGGTCTTCCGCCCGAGGCGGAGCGTCAGGTTTTCGCAGCGCAGCGTCGTCATTCCGGAAACGAAGCCGATGCTAGCAGACGCCGCCGCCAGGCGCAAGGGGCTTACGAGGAGCGAGCGCGCGCGCGACGGGCGCGGGCGGGCGCCGCTTGCGGCGCGGGCGGGCGGTGTGGTAGGATTTCCGGCATGGCAAACACGGCGAAGAAAACGAAGAGGAGCCCGCTCGCCGGGAAGCGGATCGCGCTCGGCGTGACCGGATCGATCGCGTGCTACAAGGCGTGCGAGCTTGTGCGGCTCTACGTGAAGGCCGGGGCCGAGGTCGCGGTTGTGATGACGAAGGGCGCGCAGCAGTTCGTGACGCCGCTCACGTTCCGCACGCTCTCGCGACGCAGCGTGACGGCCGACCTCTTCGAGAACCCCGCCACGTGGGTTCCCGGGCACATCAGCCTCGCCGACTGGTGCGACGCGCTCGTCGTCGCGCCCTGCACGGCGAACGTCGCCGCCAAGATGGCGCACGGCATCGCGGACGATTCGCTCTCGGCGCTCGCGCTCGCGTGCCGGAGGCCGAAGCTCGTCGCCCCGGCGATGAACGAGGGGATGCTCGACAACCCCGCCACGCGCGAGAACCTCGCGACGCTCCGCCGGCGCGGCATCGCGGTGATGGACTGCGGCGAGGGCGAGCTGGCGTGCGGGACCGAGGGGCGCGGGCGGATGCCCGAGCCGGCCGAGGTCCTCGCCGCGACGGAGGCGCTCCTCGGATGAGCTCCGGCCCCGCGACGGTCGTGCTGCTCTGCCCGAACGCGCTGCAGAGCCCGCGCAAGCTGCTGGAGGCACCGGACCGGATCGTCGTCGAGACCCGCGATGGCGCGCCACGCGCTCACGACGATGGCGGTGGCGCTCTTCGTGTGCGACCTCGGAACGGACGGCGCGGACTTCGCGGCGCTCGCGGCCGCCGGCCACGCGGCGAACCCCGCCATGCCCATCCTCTTCTTCGGCGGCCGCTCGTCGGAGTCCCGCGCGCGCCAGACGCTCGCGGACGCCGGCGTGGAGGGCGGCTTCTTCCCGAAGCCGTTCAGCGCGCTCGCCGTGCGCAAGCTCGTGACGCAGAA
>CAMVRE010000050.1 GCA_947169825.1 uncultured Verrucomicrobiota bacterium
GCCGCGCCGGCGTCCGGCGTCCGGAACGCGTGGAACGGCAGGCCGGCGCGCGCCGCCAGCTCGCGCATCCGGGCCCCGCGCTCCCGCGACCACGGCTCCTCGCCGCCGACGTAGGCCCAGTGCGCCAGCCGCCGCTCCCCGAACAGCGCCGCCGCCTCGCGCGCCACCGCCGCGTTGTCGCAGAAGACGCTCCCCAGCTTGAGCGGGCAGCGCTCCGGCGCCTCGGTCTCCGCCAGCACCGCGGCGCGGATCCCGAGCCGGGCCGCGGCCCGCAGGTTCTCCTCGGCGTTCCCGCCGACGATCAGTCCGTCGGGCCGCCAGTCCGCGAACTCCTCCATCCGCCGGGCCGCCGTCCCGGGGCCGTAGAGCCGGACCTCCACGTCCGGATGCACCGCCGCGTAGCGCAGGACGCCGGAAGTCGCCTCGCGCGAAATCTTCTGGCTCGCGTCCACGTGCAGGAGCAGCCGCAGCCGTCGTGTTTTTCCGTTTTTCACGGGGCGGAAACTACCACAAAACCGACAATTTCGCAAAACCTAACCTTTCTTGCACGATTTTGACTTGTTTCGGCGCGTCTTATCCCCTATACTGGGCGGCGTCGGTGGAACCCCCGGCGCCTCGGGCGCCCCCGGACCGGCAAGGAGAAACGATCATGCGCACATCTGCGAATCGATTTGTCCGGCTTTTCGCCGCGGGCGTGGCCCTGCTCGCGTCCGCGGGCGCGGCGGAGGAGGCCTCCCTGCTGGACCGGCCCGGCTGGGTCCGGACCTGCGACAAGGGGCAGCTCGTCTGGAACGACGGGCCCGACGGCAAGTCGGTGACGCTCCTCCAGGAGAAGGGCGCGAAGGTCGTCCGCGCGATCGACCCGGACCGCGTGCTGGTCGCGAGCGCCACGGGCGGCAGCTCGCCGGGCAACTACAACGCCTGCGACATGCGGCCGCTGCCGCTGAAGGACGTCATCTACCAGATGCACTTCTACGCGCCGTTCTTCCTCACGCACGCCGGCCTCTACGGCACCCAGCTGCTGCCGGACGACCCCTACCCGGGCACCGAGAAGCGCGGGACGCACTGGACCAAGAAGGAGGTCGGCGACGTCATGGACTACATGAACGACTTCGTGGAGCGCTGGGGCGCGCAGATCTACGTGGGCGAGTTCTCCTGCATGAGCAAGCAGCCCGGCGCCGCGCAGTGGCTCGACGACGTGGCCGACCTCATCGAGGCGCACGGCTACAAGTTCTGGACCTTCCACTCCTACGGCGAGTTCTACGGCTGGAACCTCGAGTCCATCCGCGACGAGGAGACCGGCAAGCTCCGCAACATCCGCGACGGCGAGACCACCGACCGCCTCGAGGTGATGAAAAAGCACTGGGCCAGGAACCGGGAGTAGCCCATCCCCCAACCGAACGAAGAACCCAACAAACGACGACATGAAGACGAGACTGGCGATGACGGCGCTCGCGCTGGCGGGCGCGCTGTGGCTGAGGGCCGCGTGGGCGCAGGAGGCGGCGGAGGCCGTCCCCGAGGCCGGCGCGCCGGCGGCCGCCGAGGCGGCGCAGGCGGATGCGGCCGCGCCCGCGGACGAAGGGGCCGCGGCCGAGGGCGACAAGGAGCTCTCCGGCGCGGAGCGGTGGCGCATCTACTGGGAGCAGGGCGGCAACACGATGTACTTCATCGCGCTGCTGTCCGTGCTCGGCCTCGGCTGCGCGCTCGAGCGCTTCTGCAACCTGCGCCGCTCGCGCATGGCGCCCGACGGGTTCTCCGACCGGGTCGTCGAGCTCTGGAAGGCCGGCCGGTTCGACGAGGTCGCCGCGCTCTGCCGCAAGTCCGGGTCGATCCTCGCCCGCGTCGTCGAGACGATCCTCCGCCACCGCGACAAGGCGGGCTGGCAGGAGGCCAAGACGATCGCCGAGGACAAGCTCGCCCGCGAACTGCGCCTCGAGAACCGCAGGGCCGCGATGATCTCGACCGCCGCGACGCTCTCGCCGCTGCTCGGGCTCTTCGGCACCGTCGTCGGACTCCTCGGCGCGTTCGGCACCGTCGCCGCGATGGGCGAGATGGGCGACGCGTCCGTGCTCGCCGACGACATCGGCAAGGCGCTCGTCACGACGGTCGCCGGCCTCGCCGTCTCGATGCCGTGCCTCTTCGCCTTCGACCTGGTGAAGAAGCGCCTCAACTTCTTCGCGGTCCTCCTCGAGGAGGAGGTCGCGGAGATCGTCAACCGGCTCTTCCTCAGGGGGTAGGCGCGCCATGGCCGCGAAATACGACGAGGACGAGAAGCCGCAGGTCCAGCTCACCTCGATGATGGACTGCATCTTCCTGATGCTCATCTTCTTCCTGGTCTCCAGCCAGCTCAAGAAGATCGAGAAGGAGGTCCCGCTCGAGCTGCCCGAGGCGGACGTCGCGCAGGACGTCAAGGCCGCGCCCGACCTGGTGACCGTCTCGGTCGACTCGAAGGGCGACCTCTACGTCAACTCCAAGCCTGTCGGCCCGGCGGGCCTCCGCGCCGCGCTCCAGGACGCCGCGAAGGAGAACCCCGACCGCCGCATCCGGATCGACGGCGACGTCTTCGCGCCGTTCCGCTCCATCGTCCAGGTCCTCGAGGCCTCGCGCCACGAGGGCCTGACGGTCGTCGGGATCCACACGGCCGACGGGCTGAGGAAATGAACGACGCCCGCTTCGCCGACGAGATCCGCGAGCGCGAGAGGGTCCGGCGCCGCAGGGAGATGCTGTGGAACGCCGCCTCGGTCGCGTTCCACGTCGCGCTCGTCGCCGCGATCGTCTGGATGACGCCGGCGCGGAGCCTCATCGCGGAGCGCAAGAAGAAGAACCCCGCCGAGCACCTCCCCCCGGAGCGCATCGAGCAGATCTCCGACGCGCTCTCGCAGGCGCGCGTGAACGAGCTCCTGCGCCAGCTCGAGGCCCTCAAGACCGTGCTCCACAACATGGACCTCATGAAGGAGCAGCTCCAGCGGGACTACGACGCCTTCGCCGGCGAATCCGCGGAGGACGTCAAGCAGGCGATGCTCCGCGAGCTCGACGTGGCGGAGGCGGCCCAGAAGGCCGCGCTCGCGGAGCAGGCCCCGGTGATCGGCAAGGTCGAGAGGATGTTCGCCGAGGAGGGGCTCGACCTCATGGACGAGGAGCGCTCCCGGTGGCTGCAGCATACCGCGGAGCACCTCGTGCGCGAGGACGGCGAGAAGATCGCCGACGCGCAGGCGCGCGCCGGAAACGCGCTCGACCGCATCCAGACGCAGGCCGGGTTCGCCGGCTACCGCAGGACGGCCGAGGCGTCCGAGAAGGTCCGCGACGCCCAGATGGAGGCCGCCACGATGCAGAACCGGGCGCAGAAGGAGGCGTCCGAGATCGGCCTCAAGATGTCCGAGGTGCGCTCGCGTACGCTCGAGCTCGAGGGCCACGAGAAGTGGCTCGCCGGCCAGCGGGAGGGCGTCGAGAAGGCCGAGGCGGAACGCAAGGACGCCGAGGCGCAGCTCACCGACGCCACGAAGCTGCGCGAGAAGGCCGCAAAGGAGCAGGAGGCCGCGAAGGCCGACGAGAAGCGCTTCCGGGAGGAGTGCGCGAAGGCCGACGCCGAGGCGAAGGCCTCGCGCGAGGAGGCCGCCCGCCTCGAGCGCGAGCTCAAGGACGCCCGCGCCGCACTCGAGAAGGCCAAGAAGGCGCGCGCCGCCGCCGAGGCCGCCAAGAAGGGGGGCGCCTGATGGGGGCGCGCGCGTTTTTCGCGGCGCTCGCCGCCGCCGCCCTCGCGCTCTCGGCGGGCCTCGCGTCCGCCGACGAGGTGGACGACCTCGAGCGGAAGATCCGCGAGACGGAGGAGCGGATCGCCCAGCAGAGGAAGAAGGCCGACGAGGCCGCCGCGCGGGCCAAGGAGCTCGACGCCAAGGCGCGCGACGCCCGCCGTCTCGCCTCCGAGAAGGGCGGCGAGGCCGATTCGCAGCGGAAGCGCGCCGACCGCGAGAAGTTCCGCCTCGACCGGAGCATCCGCGCCGCCGAGGACGGCCGCCGGCGCATCGCCGACGGCGAGAAGGAGCTGGGCAACCGCCAGACGCGGGTCCAGAACCTCGAGAACATCCGCAGGCGCAACGTCAACGCCGAGCAGGTCGACAAGCTCAGGCGCGCCTCGCAGGCGCAGGACGACATCGCCGCGCGCCTCGCTCTCCTGCGCACGATCCTCGAGAACGACGAGCCGGATCCCGTCCCGCTCGCTCCCGCGGTACGCGCCGAGAACGCCCTCGTCACGCGCGACGCCACCGCGATGGAGCTCGCCGACGCATACGAGCTCGCGAAGGAGATCGAGGTCGCCATCACCGAGTCCTACAAGGACATCAAGGCCACGCAGACCGCCATCGACCGCCGGATGGACTTCGAGTCCGCCCAGCGGATCACCGACGTCGCCCGGGCGGTTCGCCTCGCGGCCGACCGCGCGGCGCTCGAGGACACGCCTCGCACCAAGGAGGCGCTCGATGCGCAGAAGGTCGCGCAGACCGAGGTCGTCCGCGAGGCGAACAACATCGTCGAGACCGCCGTCGCGATGATGGAGGAGGCGCTTGAGATCGTGCAACCCGACGACGGCGCGCAGGATCCGGTCCGGAACACCTCCCCGAAGACGATCCAGTGGATGACCGAGAAGGACTTCGAGGAGCGCGACCGCGAGGAGGCGCGCAGAGAGCGGCTCGAGGAGATGGCCGCCGCAGCGGACTTCCAGGTCGCCATCACCGAGGCGGCCGCGGAGAGCGAGGAGGATCGCGCCAAGGACCTCACCAAGGTCATGGAGGACGCCGCCGAGGTCGCGAAGAACACCGCCGAGGCGGAGGCCGCCGACGCCGAGAAGGCCAAGGAGGAGGCGAAGAAGGCGCAGGAGGCGTCCGCGGCCCTTCGCCAGGTCCTCGGCGCGCTCGAGCCGCCCGACCCCGCGAAGCGCAACCTGGCGGCGGGGAACGTCATCCGGTTCGCACCGGACGAGACCTCCGGCGGAACGCCCTCCAAATGGATGTACGTGCAGGACTGGTACACGATCGGGCCGTTCCCGAACCCCGACCGCGTCAACATCCGGCGCAAGTTCCCGCCGGAATCGGTCGTCGACCTCGACGCGACCTACGTCGGCAAGGACGGGCGGACGATCCGATGGGAGTTCATGCAGACCCGCAACGCGGCGCCCCGCCAGTCGTGGGAGGGGGACACCCGCGCGGCGGCGATCCCGCCCAACGCCGAGGAATACGGCATCTGGTACGCCTACGCCGAGGTCTTCTGCGACGTCGCGTGCGAGCGCTGGATCGCCATCGGCTCGGACGACCGCAGCGACGTATGGATCAACGACGTGCCGGTGTGGGGCTCGTCCAACAAGCTCAAGAGCTGGCGCATCGACGAGGGCTACCGCCGCATCCGCCTGGAGAAGGGCCGCAACCGCATCCTCGCCCGCATCGAGAACGGGTGGATGAGCCTCTGCTGGTCCCTCTGCATCTCGCTCGAGGACGGGGAGATCGGCCTGTAGCATGGACGATTCCTTCGACATCGTCGTCGCCGGCGGAAGCTGCACCGGCGTCTTCGCCGCGATCCGTGCGGCGGAGGCGGGGTGCCGCGTCGCGCTCGTCGAGATGGCCGGCGGGTTCGGCGGCACCGCCACGCAGGGGCTCGTCCCGATCTGGCATTCGCTCTTCTCGAGCGACGGCCGGACGCCGATCGTCGGCGGCCTCACGGACGAGGTCGAGCGCGAGCTCGTGCGCCGCGGCGAGGCGCGGATGGAGGCACCGGACAACCCCGCGCGCGGGGCCCTCCTCAACGTCGCCGGGCTTCAGATGCTGCTCGACGAGCTGGTGGCGGCGCAGCCGCGCATCACGCCCTTCCTCCACACGCGCCTCGCGGCGGCCATGCCTTATGCGAAACCGCTCCCGTGCGCGGCGGCGGGGAGCGGCGGCTCGTGCACGGCGAGGCCGCAGCGCGCGCAGAGCGCGAGGGCGCGGGCCTCGACGCCGGCGACGGCCTCGCGGATGGCGTCGGGGCGGTGCGCATCGATGCCGATCGTCGCCCAGTTGCCGTGCTCCGCGGCAAGGCGGAGAAAGCGCTCGGACGGATAGTGGCGGCCGTCGGCGAGGCCGAGGAGGTTCACCTCCACGGGGGAGTCGTGCGCGGCGAGCCAGTCGCAGAGTCGGCCCATGTGGCGCGCATAGACCTCGTCCGGCCCGGTGAAGTTCAGGACGTCCGGGTGCGCGAGGTAGAGGTAGCGGCCGCTCTCCATCGCCTCGATGCAGCGGTCGGCGTAGGCCGCGAGGCGGGCCTCGTCCGCGGTCGGGGAGCCGGACCAGTCGCCGAGCCACTCGCCGCTTCCGTCTCCGATGTAGTGCTGGCCGCAGATCAGGTAGTCGACGGGGAAGCGGGCGAAGAGATCGTCCTGCGCGGCGATCCGCGTCGGCAGGTGCTCCGCCTCGAACCCGATCAGGATGTCGATGCGGCCCGCGTATTCCTCGCGCAGGGCGAGGAGCGACGCCACGTACTCCCCGGTCTCCTCCGGATCCATGCGGACGCCCGAGCGGAATCCCGGCGGCGGCACGGGCGGCGCGTCGCGCGGCCACGGACAGTGGTCGGAGAACCCGAGCGTGCGGAGGCCGGCCGCGAGGGCGGCCTCGACCCAGGCGCGGTCGGGCTCGTTCGCGGCGTGGCGGCAGCGGCGGGTATGCGTGTGAAGGTTGGCGAGCACGGCGGCCGACTCTACCAAAACGCCCCCGATTGCGCAAAGGAGGGGCCGGCCGCGGGCGGCGCGCGGCCGGAAACGCAGCTGCGCCCGATGCGAAAAACGCGCTTTTCCTCGCGCGCGGGATGTGCTAGAATGCGCGCCCGCTTTTCCACCCATACGCGGGCGAGACGCCCGCACACCCCCGCCATGAACGTCGAAATCGCCTCCGAAACCAGCACCCGTTCCGTCCTTTCCATCACCGCGTCCGCCGACGAGGCCGCCAAGGTCCGCGCCGCCGTCGTGAAGGAGTACGCCGCGCAGGCCGCCATCCCGGGCTTCCGCAAGGGCAAGGCCCCCGCCCGCCTCGTCGAGGAGCGGTTCGCCGACCGCATCGCCGCCGACGCCGCCGAGCGCATCGTCCGCGAGTCCTTCGAGAAGGCCGTCGAGGAGAAGAAGCTCAAGGTCTTCGAGATCGTCGCCATCGACGACCGCCAGACCGCGCCCGACGGCGCCGTCTCGTTCAAGGCGACCGTGGACCTCGTCCCCGAGGTGAAGCTCCCGGAGCTCGACGGCATCCCCGTCGACGACAAGGACACCGCGGTCTCCGACGCCGACGTGCAGGGCCAGATCGACGGCTTCCTCCGCAGCCAGGGAACCTTCGCCGACTTCGAGGAGGGCCGCGCCGCCGCCGCCGAGGACATGCTGCAGATCGACTACGCCGCCACCGTCGACGGCAAGCCGCTCGCCGAGGCCGTCCCGGACGCCGCCGCGTTCGCGGAGAAGAAGGGCGCCTGGTGCACGGTCGGCAGCGACTACTTCACCGTGCCCGGCCTCCCGAAGCTGCTCGAGGGCCGCAAGGTCGGCGAGACCTTCGAGGCCGACGTCGAGTTCCCGGCCGACTTCTACAAGGAGTCGCTCCGCGGCGTGAAGGCGAAGTATTCCGTCACCGTCGCCGGCGGCCGCCAGTTCGTCGTCCCGGCGCTCGACGAGGCGCTGCTCAAGCGCGTCGGCGCCGCGAGCGAGGACGAGCTTCGCTCCCGCGTCCGCGCCAACCTCGAGGCCTCCGCGAAGGCCGCCGACCGCGCCCGCCGCCTCGACCAGGTCGCCCGCTACCTCGCCAAGGCCTGCGACTTCGAGCCGCCCGCCGCCGCGCTCGAGCGCGAGACCGAGAACCTGCTCGGGAACCTGCTTCGCTTCAACATGGACAAGGGCGTCTCGAAGGAGGACCTCTCCAAGGAGCGCGAGAAGCTCTCCGCCGCCGCCCGCGAGCGCGCGACGGACAACCTCCGCATCGACTTCGCGGTGGACGCCATCCGCGCCGAGCGCAAGATCGAGCTGAGCGGCGACGAGTTCAACGCCTTCCTCAACCGCGTCATCCGCGAGCAGCGCCTCTCCGAGGCCCAGGTCAAGGAGCTCTCCAAGAACCGCATGGCCCTGCGCAGCTACCACCGCGCCGCCACGCGCGAGAAGGTCCTCGCCGCCCTCCTCGAGAAGGCCAAGCCCACCGCGGGCTTCAATGCATAATGCACAATGCACAATGCATAATGCTGAATGCTGAATGCTGAATGCTGAATGCTGAATGAAAAGAATCGGGGCGGAGGTTGAATCCGCGCGTCCGCCCCGGTAGACTTCATCCAACCTCCGCACATCCGACGCACGAACATTCAGCATTCAGCATTCACCTCCAACCCCCAACCCCTCCCATGTCCATCCAGTCCAACTACTACGTCCCCTACGTCATCGAGCAGACCGGCCGCGGCGAGCGCTCCTACGACATCTACTCGCGCCTGCTGAAGGACCGCATCGTCTTCATCGGCACGCCGATCGACGACGCCGTCGCGACCTCCGTCATCGCGCAGCTGCTCTTCCTCCAGTCCGAGGACTCGGCCAAGGACATCTCCGTCTACGTCAACTCGCCGGGCGGCGTCGTGACGGCGGGCCTCGCCATCCTCGACACGATGAACTACCTCAAGTGCGACTGCGCCACCTACTGCATCGGCCAGGCGTGCTCGATGGGCGCGGTCCTCCTCGCCGCCGGCGCGAAGGGCAAGCGCTACGCGCTCCCGAACGCCCGCGTGATGATCCACCAGCCCAGCGGCGGCGCCGAGGGCAAGGCGAGCGACATCCGCATCGAGGCCGAGGAGATCCTCAAGGTCCGCGCGAACCTCAACCGCATCCTCGCCGAGGCGACCGGCAAGCCCCTCGCCGACATCGAGCGCGACACCGACCGCGACTTCTTCCTCTCCGCCGAGGAGGCGAAGGCCTACGGCCTCGTCGACCACGTGCTCGTCCCCGCCAAGTCGAAGGCGCCCGAGCCCTCCAAGTAACCGCAATCCCGCGGACGCCGGCGGGCGCGAAGCGCGCCCTCCGGCGCCCTCCCCTCCCCCATGCCCCCCCGCAAGACCTCCTCCGCCTCCGGCTCCGGCACGCGCCGCTGCGAGTTCTGCAACTCGCCCTCCTCCGCCAAGAACCCCGTCTTCGAGATCCAGGGCCAGGACGTCTGCGCCAACTGCGTCCGCGAGAACGAGGAGCAGCTCGCGGAGATGCTCGTCTCCCTCCGCGCGGACGACCCCACCGCCGCGCCCGACGACGCCTTCGGCAGCACGCCGATGGGGATGGCCGTCGACGCGCTCGTCGCCGTCCGCGGCGGAGGCCGCTCCGAACGCGCCCGCGCCGCGGCGGCCGCCACCCGGCCCGCCGTCCGCGCCGTCCCCTCCCCCAAGGAGATCAAGGCCGTCCTCGACCAGTACGTCATCGGCCAGGAGCGCGCCAAGCGCGTCCTCTCCGTCGCCGTCCACTCCCACTACAAGCGCATCTTCGGCGCCCCCGCCGCGACCGGCGGCGCCGCCGACCCCGAGTTCGCGGACGTCGAGCTGGAGAAGTCCAACATCCTGCTCGTCGGCCCCACCGGCTCCGGCAAGACGCTCCTCGCGCGCACGCTCGCGCGTCTGCTCGACGTCCCGTTCGCCATCGCGGACGCCACCACGCTCACCGAGGCCGGCTACGTCGGCGAGGACGTCGAGAACATCCTCCTCAACCTCCTCCAGGCCGCCGACATGAACGTCAAGCGCGCCGAGAAGGGCATCGTGTTCGTCGACGAGATCGACAAGATCGCGCGCAAGACCGGCAACGTCTCCATCACGCGCGACGTCTCCGGCGAGGGCGTGCAGCAGGCGCTGCTGAAGATCGTCGAGGGCACGCTCGCGCGCGTCCCGCCCGCGGGCGGGCGCAAGCATCCCGAGCAGAAGTACATCGAGATCCAGACCAAGGACATCCTCTTCATCTGCGGCGGCGCGTTCGTGGGCCTGGACAAGATCGCCGAGCGCCGCTCGCGCGACCGCCACTTCGGGTTCGCCGAGGGCGCCGCGGCCGCCGCGGCGGCCGATTCCGGCGAGCCGGCCGCCGCCCCGCGCGCGCCGCGCTTCGAGACCGAGGACTTCATCGAGTTCGGGCTCATCCCCGAGTTCGTCGGGCGCCTGCCCGTCGTCACCACCCTCGACGAGCTCACGGAGGACGACCTCGTGCGCGTCCTCACCGAGCCGAAGAACTCGCTCGTGAAGCAGTACCGCAAGCTCTTCCGCCTGGAGGGCATCGACCTCCAGTTCGAGCCGGACGCCGTCCGGGAGCTGGCGAAGGAGGCCGTCGCGCGCAAGACCGGCGCGCGCGGCCTGCGCGCGATCCTGGAGGAGCTGATGACGGACCTGATGTTCGAGGTCGGCGCCTCGACGAAGCCCGACGGCCCCGCCGCCCCGGCCTCGCTCCGCTCGCTTCGCCTCACGGGCGAGCTCGTCCGCGCCCGCCTCGACGGCAAGGCCGACCTCGCCGCCTCCCTTTCCCAATCCTGAACGAGGAACCCGCGATGAACAACCCCATCTGGATCATGACCTCCGCGTTTCCGCGGCTGACCTTCCGGCAGTGCGCCGCCAAGGCGAAGCAGGTCGGCGCGCAGGGCATGGAGCTGTGCGTCTTCCGCCGCGACGGCACGCGCAAGGACCATGTCGCCACGCATCTGGACTACGAGCGCTTCACGCGCGACGACGCCGCGCGCCTGCTCGACTTCCTCGGCAGGGCGAACCTCCGCGTCTCCCTCGGCGCCTACGACAACATGATCGGCGGCGACCCCGCCGAGCGCATCCGGAACCAGAACCACATCCTGAGGCTGATCCGGATCGCGCACCTGCTGGGCGGCGACCGAAACGACGTCGCCGTGGGCACGTTCGTCGGCTACGACAACGCGCTCGGCCGGGAGGACGGCGGCTTCGAGAAGAACCTGATGCTCTACAAGAAGGTCTTCGCGCCCATCGTGAAATACGCCGAGAGCCTCGGCGTCACGCTCCTCTACGAGAACTGCCCGATGGAGGGCTGGCAGCCCGCCACCGCGCCCGACACCTACAACAACCTGCCCTGCACGCTCGCCGCGCGCAAGCTGATGTACGCGCTCGTCCCGAGCAGGGCGCACGGCGAGATCTACGACCCCTCGCACGACGTGTGGCAGCACATCGACCCGAGCGACGTCGTCGAGGCGAGCGACATGAGGCGCGTGAAGCGCATCCACATCAAGGGCACGCGCAACTACGAGCGCGACGCGGCGTCGATCCACTGGGGCCGCCTCTTCCCGGAGCAGACCGTCGATCCGAAGCTCGCGAAGAAGGCCGGCGTCCCGATCCCCGCCAGCGAATGGGACCGCCACCACTACGAGCCGCGCGTCCCGGGCTTCGGCGGCAGCGACTCGATGGACTGGACGAAGTTCCTCGAGACGCTGATGCGGCGCGGGTTCGACGGCCCGTTCTCGATCGAGAACGAGGGCTGCAACTCGTCGCACACCGGCAACATGGGCGCCACGGTCCAGGGCTTCCGGGCCGCGGTGCTCAACACCGCGCCCGCCGTGTGGCCCCTCGGACCGGACGGCTACGCCTACGACTGGTCCCGCGCCCGGCCCCTCGCCCCCGCCGCCGCGAAGGACGTCCCCGTCGTCACGATGGCGGATTTGTAGCCCGGCGAAAAAAGCGCTGGATTTTCGTCGGGGGTTGTGCGATAATCCCCGCCCGTTGCGCGCGGGACGCCCGGGCGCAGCCCCCTTGCACGCACCGCAAAACAAGAAACAAGAGGACCCTATGTCCGTCAAAGTCAGACTCACCCGCACCGGCGCCAACCGGGACATTTCGTTCCGCGTCGTCGCCGCCGACACCCGCTTCCCCCGGGACGGGCGCTTCATCGAGAACCTCGGCTGGTACTCCCCGCGCCAGCCCGGCAAGAACTACGAGCTCAAGCTCGACCGCATCGCCTACTGGAAGGGCGTCGGCGCGATCGTGAGCCCCGTGGTGCAGAGCCTCCTCAAGCGCCAGAAGCGCGCCGACGAAGGCAAGCCGGAGCACACGCACCAGAAGATCTCCAAGGGCAAGAAGGCGAAGCTCGCGAAGGCCGCCAAGGCCGCCGAGGGCTAGCCGCTCGCCCCCGCGCCGCGCGCGGGGGCGCCGGAGGTCGCCGTGGCGGACGCCGCGTCCATCCCCCTGTCGGTCGACGTCGTGACCGAGTTCCCGGAGATGATCCGGGGGTTCCTCTCGGAAAGCATGATCGGCCGCGCCTCCCGCAAGGGAGCGGTCCGGTTCCGGATCGTCAACCCGAGGGACTTCACCGAGGACAAGCGCCACACCACCGACGACCGGCCCTACGGCGGCGGCCCGGGCATGATCATGCTGCCCGACCCTTTGGTCCGCGCCGTCGAGTCCGTCCGGGAGGAAGGCTCCAAGGTCCTCCTGATGACGCCCTCCGGAAAGCCCTTCGTCCAGGTCGACGCCCACCGCCTCGCGCAGGAGAGGCACCTCATCTTCCTGTGCGGACACTACGAGGGCATCGACGACCGCGTGCGGCAGATCCTCCAGCCCGAGGAGATCTCGATCGGCGACTACGTCCTCACCAACGGCGCCCTCCCCGCCGCGTGCGTCATCGACGCGACGGTCCGCCTCCTCCCCGGCGTCCTCGGGGGCGACGGCGCCACGCAGGACGAAAGCTTCGAAACCGGCCTCCTCGACTTCCCCCAGTTCACCCACCCCGTCGAATACCGCGGCCTCCGCGTCCCCGAAGTCCTCCAGAGCGGCAACCACGCCAGGATCCGCGCGTGGCGCCAGGAACAGGCCGAACGCCTCACCCTCGAACGCCGCCCCGATCTCGCCGCCAAGGCCGGCCTCCCCCGCCCCCCGCCCCCGCCGAAGAAGAAGAGAAGAAGGAAGCACGAGCCTCCGAATGCCGAATGATTCAACCTTTCAACCTTTCAACCTTTCAACTCTTCAACTTTAACCCTTAAACTTCAACTTCCGAACCCGGCTCCGCCCCTTCTCACTCCCGCGGACCGACCCACCCCGAAACCGAAACCAACAGACTTGCAACAGGAGAAACGAAATGAGCAACGTTCTCGATGAAATCACGGCCCAAGGCCTCAAGAAGGACGTCCCCGAGTTCGCCATCGGCGACCAGGTGAAGGTCTACGTCAAGATCAAGGAAGGCGACAAGACGCGCGACCAGGCGTTCGGCGGCGTCGTCATCGCGCGCAAGGGCGCGGGCGCCAACGAGACGTTCACGGTGCGCCACGTGGCGTTCGGCGTGGGCGTGGAGAAGGTCTTCCCGGTCCACAGCCCGTTCATCAGCAGGATCGTCGTCGAGGCGCACTCGCACGTCCGCCGCGCGAAGCTCTACTTCCTCCGCGACCGCAAGGGCAAGGCCGCGCGCCTGCGCTCGACCGTCGCC
>CAMVRE010000051.1 GCA_947169825.1 uncultured Verrucomicrobiota bacterium
AAGATACAAGCCTTGAGCGAGGAGATTGGCGCCTTTGCCGACAAGACGCTGGAGAGTGCGCGACCGCCAGGTACTGCGCGAGCCCGAGGCCCGCGAAGCACGCGTGCGAGAGCGCGCCCGCGACGTAGGTGTTGTGGCGCGCGACGCAAAACGTCCCCACCGCGCCGCAGGCGACGGCCGCGAGCGCGGAGGCGAGGAGGGGGAGGGCGAGGATAGAGAGCAAGGTTGAAAGGGTAAAGTGTAAAGGGAAAAGTGACGAGTGACGAGTGACGAGTGAGGAGCGGGGTCAGGGTTCGGCGGAGAAGCCGGAATCGGAATCGGGTTCCGGGCCGAGGTCGAGCTCGAAGTCGGCGTCCTCGGAAGGGGCGGGCTCGGGCTCCGGGTCGGGCGGCGGGTCGAGGTCGAGCGGGACGCCCTCCTCGGGGCCGGAGAGCGGCAGGTGCCAGCCGGCGGGGCGAGTGACCTCGGTCTTCTGCACCTTCTGACGGTAGAGGAGGATCATCCGGAGCGGGTCGTAGACGACGACCTCGACGGGGAACGTGATGTCCTTTCCGAGCTCGATCGCGAGCGTCTCGCCAGGCGCGAGGGAATCGGATTCGCCGCGCGCGAAGGGCGGCGAATGGTCGTCGAGGTAGGCGAGGACGGCGACGGCGAGCGGTTCGGGGCCGGCGGCGTGCTCGAGGCGGAGCGTGCCGAAGTTCTCGGGCACGACGGCGTCCTGCGCGATGCGCGCGGCGAAGAGATGGGTTCCGCCCGGGACGCGGACGCGCGGCAGCGCGGAGAAGTCGGTTCGAGGGCCGATCTTCGCGACGCCCTCCTCGCCGGAGAAGCCGATCCCGTGCGGCGGGAACAGGAGGTAGCCGCGAGCCGTGGCATCCGCGGCGGCCGCGGACGAGACGGTTCCGGCAGCAGGGTCGGCGGAGGGCTCGCCGACGACGATGCCGGCGTAGCCGAAGAAGCGCAGTATGTCCTCCGCCGTGCCGGGAATGCGCGTCAGGGCGAAGTCGTCCTGCGGAATCGGGATGCCGCCGGTGACGAGCGTCGGGTCGGGCGCGTCGATCGCGACCAGGAACGGCCGCAGCGGGAGGTGGCGGCCCCAGATCGCGTATTGGCGCAGACGGCGCGGCGTCACGCTCTCGAAGCCGCCCTCGAGCAGGTCCTCCAGCTGCGAGAAGAAGTCGGCGAGCGCGACCGTGTCCGCGTCCGACGCGTTCTCGGCGAGGCGCGCGTAGCGCAGGACGGGGACCTCGACCTCGGGGAGGAAGCGGGCGCGGACGAGCGCGGCGAGGGGGAGCAGGACGACCGCGGCGAGCAGGATCGCGCCGGCGCGGCGCAGGCGGGGATGTCGGGGCATGGCGGCCTCCGTGGCGGGGTGCGCCCGCGCTAGGCGGGCGGGTTGAAGATCACCGCCTCGCCGATCGAGCGGCCGTCGACGAGCGCCGGGATGTCGCGGCTGCTCCACTGGCGGCGGCGGGCCGAGACGGCGAGCACGTGGCGGCGGCCCCAGAAGCAGAGCGCGTCGGCGACGCGAGCGAGGGCGTAGGCCGCGCGCAGGCGCGCGGCGCGCTCGTCGGGCGAGGCGCCGCGGATCTCGAGCGCGAGGTCGCGCAGGCGCGCCAGCTCGAGGAAGAAGCGGCTGTGCGTCTCGATCGAATCGACGTTGAAGCCGTTCTTGAGGAGCTGGTAGAGCGAGTTCTCCGTGAAGACCGCGGCGTGCGGCCCGGCGGGGGCGATCCGGCGGCGGATCGCGTCGGAGAGCGAGAACGGGCGGCGCGCCTGGACCGAGAGCACGAGCAGGCCGTCCGGGCGGAGGATGCGGTTGCACTCGCGGACGAACGAGAGCGCGTCCGGCACGGCGCAGAGCATGTCGAGCGCGACGACGACCGCGTCGAACGAATGCGGGGAGAACGGAATGCGCCCGTCCGCGCCGAGGCAGCAGACCGACGCGTCGCCGAGGAACTCCGACGCCTCCGCGGCGGCCTCGGGCGAGCGCGCGACGGTGCGCCAGGCGCCGCCGAGCCGGCGCAGCGCGGCGGACATCGCGGGATTGGGCATGCCGACGTCGAGGCACGCCATGTGCGGCAGGCGGTCGGCGGGCAGCAGCCGCGAGACGGCCGCGAGCTCGAGCCGGTGCGGCAGGAGCGCGCGGAGGCGCTCCTCCGGCGTCATCGGGCGGATTCCGGGATTGGCGGTGTCCATGCGTCCGATCCTCCCGCGGCCTAGTCCTGCGGAACGGAGATCGCGTCGAGCGAATCGGGCAGCGTGTCGAGGAACACGCGCAGCAGATCCATCGCGCGGTGCGCGATCGTGTCCCAGAAGTCGGTGTACTGCGCGAAGCGGTCGGGGGCGCCGGGCGTGTCGCTCAGGATGCGGAACGAGAGGAACGGGACGCCGAGCAGGTAGCAGACCTGCGCGAGGGCGCCGGACTCCATGTCGACCGCGAGGGCCTTCGGGAAGTAGGACTTGATGACCGCCAGGTGCGCGGGCTTGGAGATGAACCGGTCGCCGCTGCAGATCAGGCCGGAGACGGTGCGGCTCGCGTCGTTCTTGAGCGAGAGCGCGTGTGCGAGGAGCCGCCTGTCGCAGGGAAAGCGCGTCGGGAGCCCCTGGACCTGGCCGTATTCGTTGCCGGGGCCGCAGTCCACGTCGTGGTAGGCGACCTCGCTGGCGACGACGATGTCCATCACGCGGAGCGAGGAGTCGAGGCCGCCGGCGACGCCGGTGCTCATCACGAAGTCCGGCGAGAATTCGCGGACGAGCTCCATCGCGCCGATCGCCGCGTTCACCTTGCCGATGCCGGTCTCGCCCAGGACGATCTCGTGCCGCCCGAGGGAGCCGATGAGGAACGTGCGGTCCTTGAGCTCGACGGAACGGATGTTTCCGAGCAGTTTTTCGATCAGGGCCTTTTCGGAGCCCATGGCGGTGGCGATTCCGATCTTCATGGCGGTGGCGTCTCGGGAAGGAGGATGGGGAAAGGGGCGTTGCGGCCCTGTATGATACCGCAACCCATTTCCCCGGGCAAGGCGAAAATGCGGATTCGCATGTTTGACGCGCCGCGCGCGAAGTGGTAGTCTCCCGCCCTCCGAACCCTTTCCGAATGCCAATGAACGAAGATCCCGCCACTTCTCCCGAAGACACCGCACCCGCCGCCGGCGTGCCGCCCCCGGAGCCCGCTCCCGCCGAAACGGCGGGCGAGACCCCCTCAGACTCGCTCCGCTCGCCAAATCCCCCAGAGGGGAAGCCGGAGGTCGTGGCCGCGCCCGAAGCGGAGCCCCCCGCCGCCGACCCCGCGGGCGAGACCCCCTCAGGCTCGCTCCGCTCGCCAGCCCCCCCAGCGGGGGAGCCGGAGGGAGACCCGGATCCCGGAGCGGAGTCGGCCGAATCGGCCGAGGCGGAAGCCGCGAAGGCGGAGGCGGAGAAGGCGAAGGCCGAGGCCGCCGCGCTCAAGGACCGCCTCCTGCGCCTCCAGGCCGACTTCGACAACTTCCGCAAGCGCCAGGCGCGCGACCGCGCCGAGTGGATCCAGCAGTCCAACGCCGACCTGCTGGAGGAGCTGCTGCCGGTCCTCGACCAGACCGACGCCGCGATCGCCTCCGTCTCGAAGGACTCCTCCGAGGCCGCCAAGCCCTTCCGCGAGGGCTTCGAGCTCGTTCGCCGCTCGTTCCTCAACGCCGTCGCCAAGTTCGGGCTCAAGCCCGTCGAGGGCGTCGTCGGCAAGCCGCTCGACACCGCGACGAGCGAGGCGATCACCATCATGAGGACCGGCCAGACCGCGCCCGGCTGCGTCGTCTACGAGACGCGCAAGGGCTACTCCCTCAACGGCAAGGTCCTGCGCGCCGCGCAGGTCGTCGTGGAGGACGAGGCCGAGGAGCCCGCGCCCGAGGCGGAGAAGCCCGCGGAGGAACCCGCGCCGGCCGAACCCGCAGGGAACCAGGAGGCCTAGCCATGGCCGCGGAACAGGACTACTACAAGATCCTCGGCGTCGAGAGGAACGCGTCGGCCGACGACATCAAGAAGGCCTACCGCAAGTTCGCGATGAAGTACCACCCGGACCGCAATCCGGGCGACAAGAACGCCGAGGAGATGTTCAAGAAGGGCTCCGAGGCCTACGAGGTGCTCTCGGACCCGGCCAAGCGCCAGCGCTACGACCAGTTCGGCCCGGACGGCGTCAAGTTCGGCGCCGGCGGCTTCGACTTCGACCGCGACTTCACGCACGGGGCGGACCTCAACGACATCCTCTCGCAGTTCTTCGGCGCGATGGGCGGCATGGGCGGCGGCCGCCGCCGCGGCGGCGGGCGCTCGATCTTCGACATGTTCACGGGCGGCGGCGCGGAGGCGGAGGAGGACCCGAACGGGCCCGAGGACGGCGCCGACCTGCAGTATGACCTGCCGATCTCCTTCGAGGAGTCGATCTTCGGCACCACGAAGACGATCGAGATCCCCAACGAGAAGGACTGCCCCGACTGCCACGGCACCGGCGCCGCCGCGGGCACGCGCCGCGAGACCTGCAAGCAGTGCGGCGGCACGGGCTACGTCACGACGCGCCAGGCGTTCTTCCAGATGCGGCAGCCCTGCCCCGTCTGCCGCGGCGCCGGCACGATCGTGAAGACGCCGTGCCGCACCTGCTCCGGCAGCGGCCGCCTGCGCGACCGCGCCAAGATCGACCTGCACGTCCCGGCCGGCGTCGAGACCGGCACGCGCCTGCGCGTCGCCGGGCACGGCCAGGCCGGCACGCGCGGCGGCCGCCCCGGCGACCTGCACGTCGTGCTGCACGTCCGCGAGAGCGACCTCTTCGAGCGCCAGGGCGACGACCTGCTCGTCGAGGCGCCCGTCCCGCCGGACGTCGCCGCGCTCGGCGGCGACGTCGAGGTCCCGACGCCGGAGGGCTCCGCCAAGATCCGCATCGCGCCGGGAACGCCGGACGGCAAGCTCTTCCGCCTGCGCGGCAAGGGCGCGCCGCTCGTGAACGGCCGCGGCGCCGGCGACCTCATCGTCCGCGTCGCCGTCGAGATCCCCGCGCACCTCAACTCCCGCCAGAGGAAGGCGCTCGAGGACTTCCAGGCCGCCTACGAGGACCGCTCCTACCCGCAGGCCCGCGCCTACCGCGACCGCATCGCCGCCTTCCTCAAGGCGAAGGAAAGCCTGCGCAAGTAGCGTGCACTCGATCCTCGTCGCGACGGAATTCCTCTCCGCGCCCGGCGCCGCCGCGCTGGGCGAGGCGGAGGCGCACCACCTGCGCGACGTCCTGCGCGCCCGTGTCGGCGACGAGGTGCGGCTCCTCGACGGCCACGGCTCCGCGCGCGCGGCGCGCGTCGCCGCGCTCTCGCGCCGCTCGGCCGAGGTCGAGCGGCTCGGCGGGGTCCTCGCGCTCCCGCCGCCGCCCGCGCGCGTCACGCTCTTCCAGTGCATCGCCAAGCCCGCGCGCATGGACTGGCTCCTCGAGAAGGCCGTCGAGCTCGGCGTCTCGTGCATCGTGCCGATCCTCTCCGCGCGCGTCGTCGCGCGGGTCCGCCCGGGCGAGACGCCCGACCGCTGGCGCCGCATCCTCGACGCCGCGCTCTGCCAGTGCGGCGGCGGATGGGCGACCGAGCTCGCGCCCGCCGTCGACTGGCCCGGCGCGCTCGCGGCGATGTCCGCGCTCGGCGGACCGGCGTTCGTCGGCTCCCTCGCGGCCGGCGCGCAGCCGGTCGGCGACGCGCTCCTCGCGCGCCGCGACGCGCTCCGCTCCGGGCCCGTCGGCTGGCTCGTGGGACCCGAGGGCGACTTCGCGCCGGAGGAGCTCGCCTCCGCGCTCGCGCTCCCGAACGCCGTCCCGGTCACGCTCGGCCCGAACGTCCTGCGCGTCGAGACCGCCGCGCTCTGCGGCGTCTCGGCGACCCTCGCCCTCGCGCTGTAGCGGGGAACGGCCCTACTGCAGCTCGCTCAGGCCCTGGAAGTAGGCCTTGACGAGGTCTCGGTATTCGGGCGGAACGTTGTCCAGGGCGCTGTCGAAGCGCTCGGAGCCGACGTCGCCCTTCATCTTGAACCAGTCCGCCTCGCTGATGCCGAGGTTCTGGAAGAGCATCGGGATGCCGTCCTGGTTCGGCGGCTTTTTGCTCTCGGAACCCTCCTTGTGCTCGCCCTTCGACTCGCCCTGCTGCTCGCCCTGTTGGTTCTGCTGATTCTGCTGGTTCTGCTGCTGATTCTGCTGGTTCTGCTGCTTGGAGCCGGACTGCTTCTGCATCTGCTGGGCCATCTGCTGCATCGCATCGGCCGCCTTCTGCGCCTGCTGCTGCGCCTCGTTCTGCGATTGAGACTGTGACTGCCCCTGCTGCTGGCTCTGCTGCTGACCCTGCTGCTGTTGCTGCTGCTGACCCTGCTGCTGCTGCTGCTGACCCTGCTGCTGCTGGCCCTGCTGTTGCTGCTGCTGACCCTGCTGCTGCTGGCCCTGCTGTTGCTGCTGCTGGCCCTGCTGTTGCTGCTGCTGGCCCTGCTGTTGCTGCTGCTGGCCCTGTTGCTGTTGCTGGCCCTGCTGCTGCTGGCCCTGCTGCTGCATGGCCTGCTGGGCCTGCTGCATGGCCTGCTGCGCCTGCTGGGCCTGCTGCATCATCTGCTGCTGCATCTGCTCGCCCTGCCGCTGCATCTGCTCCTGGGCGTCCTTGAGGGCGTCGGCGGCCTTCTGCATATCCTGCGCGGCCTGGTTCATGAGGGCGTTGGGATCGATCCGGCCGTCCCACGGGTCCTTCTTGCGGTTGGGATCCCACTGGCCGTCCTTGTTCGGCTCGTCCTTGGCGTTCGGATCCTTCTTGCCGTCCCACTGGCGCTGGGCGTTCGGATCCCACTGGCCGTCCTTGTTGGGCTCGTCCTGCGCGTTGGGGTCTTTCTTGCCGTCCCAGTTGCGCTGGGCGTTCGGGTCGCCCTCGGCCTGCTGCGACTCGGCGTTCTCGTCGCGCTTGCCGTCCCAGTCGCGCTGGGCGTTGGGGTCGCCCTCGGCCTGCTGCGACTCGGCGTTCGGGTCGCGCTCGCCGTCCCAGTCGGGGTTGGACTGGAAGGCGTCGAGGGCCTGCTGGGCCTCGTCCTGGGCCCGCTTGGCGTCCTGCGCGGCCTGGTCGAGCGGATTCTTGCCGTCGGGGTTGTCGAGGGCGTCGAGGCGGGCCTGGAGCGCGGCGATCTTCTCCTGGAGCTCGCGGGCCTCGTCGAAGACATCCTCCTGGAGCTTCTCGAGACGGTCGGCGGCGGACGCGTCCTTCGGCATGTCCTTCGTCATGCCGCGGAGCTCGTCCTCGGCCTCCTTGCGGGCTCCGGACTCCTTGTCGCGGAGCTTCTTCTCGAGGTCGGCGAGCTTCTTCTGCAGCTCGGCGAGCCTCTCCATCTCGTCGGCGGCCCTGGCGGCCTCCTTCTGCTGCTCGGCGAGGGGGTCGCCCTGCTTTTCGAGCTCGGCGAGGCGGCGCTCGAGCTCCTTCTCGAGCTCGGCCTGCTTCTGCTCCCAGGCGGCGCGCTCCTCGGGCGTCATCGAGTCCTTCCTGGCCGCTTCTTCGGCGAGGGCCTTCTGGCGGTCGGCCATCTCGGCCATCTCCTCGGCCTTCTTCATCTCCTCGAAGGCCTTCTGGAGCTCCTTGTTGAGCTCGGCGACGCCGGCCTCGGCCTCGGAGAGGCGGCGGATGAGCTCGTCGATGGCGGGGACGCGCCCCTCGGGCGTCGCCGCGGCGGCCTCGTCGGCGGCCTCGAGGGCGGGCCTGAGCTTCGTCTCGAGCAGCTCCTTCGTCTCGGGCGCGAGGGAGTCGAGCGGGCCGGAGAGGGCGTCGCGGACGAGCTTCTCGGCGGTCTGGATGCCCTCGCCGATCTTCTCCTTGGACTGCGCGATGCGGTCGAGCGCGGTCTGGTCGCGCTTCGCGTTCGCCTCGGCCTTCGCGTCGCGCGCCTTCTGGAGGGCGGCGG
This sequence comes from uncultured Verrucomicrobiota bacterium, assembly GCA_947169825.1. Classification (GTDB taxonomy): domain Bacteria; phylum Verrucomicrobiota; class Kiritimatiellia; order RFP12; family UBA3636; genus UBA3636. The sequence continues at coordinate 7,918 of CAMVRE010000051.1, forward strand.
CGATGCTCTTGCGGACGTCGTCGACGGACTTCGCGGCGGAGTCCTTGGCCGCGTCGAGCCGCTGGCGGCCGAGCGTGCGGCGGTCGCCGTCGAGCCGGACGGTGAGGACGGGCGAATACGCGACGTGCGGTCCGCCGCGGTCGGAGGGGTAGTTGTCGGAGACGGCGACGCGGAAGCGGACGTTCAGCGCGTTGCCGAGGGGGATTCCGCCGAGCGAGGCGTCGCCCTCGCCGGACCAGACGCCCTCCAGCGCGGACTCCTCGACGGGGAGCGAGCGGGCGTTCTCCCAGCGGCCGCCGCCGACGCTGTATTGCAGCTGCGGCGGTGCGGAGAAGCCGAAGTCCTCCTCGATCGTGTACTGCAGCGGGATGCGGCCGTAGGCCGGAAGCTCGAAGGTGCGGTTGGTGGGCGAATCGAACGTGAAGGCCGGCGGGGCGTCCGGCACGACCGAGAGCGGGAACGCGGCGGGGCTGTTCGTGAAGCCGTTGTCGTCCCAGACGCGGATGCCCCACGTCCCGCCCATGCCCTCGGCCATCTCGAACGTCCACTCGAGGTCGCCCTCGAAGTTCGGCTCGGCCGGGCGGTCGGCGCCGTCGGGCAGCAGCAGCGCGCCGTGGAGCGGGCGCAGCGGCGTCGCGCGGAGCGTGACGCGCGTCCCGGCGACGGCGGCGATCTCGCGCGAGTCGGGCGGGAGGGTGCGCGGCGACGTGGCGGTGTAGGCGGGGAACTCGAGCGTCGCCGTCGCGTTCGTGAAGTCGGGCGGCTCGACCGCCAGCACGTCGTAGTGGCGCGTCACGGCGCTGCCGCAGACGACGCGGTAGCGGAACGAGCCCTCGACCGCGCCGATGTCGTGGCGGTAGCGGCGGACGCCCTCCTCGTCGGCCGAGAGCTGCACCATGCGCTCGGAGCTCTCGCGCCCGGTGCCGTCGGGCTTCCCGGTGCGGACGTAGGCCTGGCCGGGGAAGCCACCGAGGACGGCGAGCTCGACCGCGAACGGCGCGCCGCGCAGGACGACGGCCGAGCCGGGCAGGACGCGGAGGTTCTCGGCGTAGACGTTGTCGACCTCGGCCGCCGGGGCGATGGCGCGCAGGAAGAGGCGCGAGACGTTGCCGCGCCAGAACGTGAAGAGCACCAGGAGCACGCCGAGCGCGCCGGCGGCGAGGAGGAATCGCGGCCGCACGGTCCGCGCGGTGAACTCGCGCTTCATCGAGAGCCTGCCCGTGTCCTTCACCGCGGCCTCGGTGACGACCTGCATCAGCAGGTCCGAGCCCTCGGCGAGCGAGTCGGGCGAGGCCATGAGCTCGACGACGGTGGAGAGGCGCTCCTCCAGCTCCGGGTGGTTGCGCTCGATGAGGCCGGCGAGCAGGGCGGGCGTGAGCTTGCGGGAAAGCGGCCGGACGAGCGACTGCCACGCGACGATCGCGGTGGCGGCGACGCCGCAGGCCCAGAGCCCCCAGCGCACCCACGGGTTGAGGATCGTGACCATCGCGTCGACGGCCATGATGCAGAGGATGGAGATCAGGGCCGCGGCGAGGACGGCGAAGACGCCGCGCACGAGGACGATGCGGCGGATGCGGGATCCGGCGGCGCGGAGCGTGCGCGCGATGGGCTTCGGGAGCGCGCTGAACGGGATGTCCGGGATGCGCGTGCTGGCAAGCTGGGTGCGGACGGTCTGCTTCTGGCGGAAGAGCTTCATGGCGTAGACGGTGCGGAGGCGGCGCCCGTTCGGCGCGCCAACTGGACGAGAGGATACCACATCTGCGGATGCAAGGCAAACCGCCCGCGCGTCACGCGTGCGCGGAAGATGCGGCGGGGTCGGGAATCTCGAGGGCGGGGTGGTAGACGCCGCGGCGCGGCTGGAACGAGACCGTCGCGACGCCGCAGTAGGGGAACGAGAAGCTGCCGACCGGGAACGGGCGGACGCCGAGCAGAAATGCGAGCATTGCGTTGAGGGACCCGCCGTGGGCGAAGACGGCGACGGTCTTCCCCTCCGAGCCCTCGTCGCAGGTCCAGCCGCCCTGGCGCGCATGCCAGCCGACGGACGCGAGCGCGCCCAGGAGCGCCGGAACGACGCGCGCGAGGACGTCGAACGTCCCTTCGCCGAGCTCGGTCTTCCACGTCTCCTCGGCGTAGCGGTCCGCGTCGCGCGCGGCCATCGCGGAGGCCTCGGTCGAGGTGGCGTTGCGGAATTCCGGCGAGGGCGTCCACTCCTGCAGGCCGGGGACGCGGACGACCTCGAGCCCGCGGCCCGCGAGCGCGCGCTCGGCGGTCTCGACGGCGCGGCCGTAGGGCGAGGAGAACGCGACGTCGATCGGCGTCGCGGCGAGCGCGCGGCCGAGCGCCTCGGCCTGGGCGACGCCGTCGGGATGCAGGCATCCCGTCACGGGCGAGGGGGGCTCGCAGTAGGGGTCGCCCTTCATGCGGGCGTGGCGGATGAGGAGCAGCTTCATGCGTCGAGCTCCAGCGTTTCGAGGGCGGTGCGGAATTCGTCGAGCCGGAAGGCGGCGACGGGGACCTGGCCCGGCTCGCGTCCCGGGAAGTCGCGCAGGAAGTACCCGCGGCCGAGGTAGTCCATGAGGTCGCGCACGCGGCGGTTGGCGGCCGCAAGCGGCAGCACGCGCGGCGGCGCGCCGCCGGGGCGGCCGATCTCGAGGCGCGCGGTCGGCGAGGCGTCGAACTCGAGGCCTTCGGCGGGGAGCGCGCGGGACCAGAGCTCGGTGCCGTCGGCCGCGACGAGCCGCAGCGGCGCGCCGGCGGCGGCGCCGGCGCGGAGGCGCACCTGGGTGCGGACGGGGGACGGGCGAGGCGTGTGCGGCGCGAGGAGGCGGACGGGGTTCGTGAGCGCGCAGTGCTTCGTCTCCTGCTGGCGCTTCGCGGCGTAGTCGCCGTCGTGCTCGCCGAAGGCGCGCGCGACGAGCCAGCCGCCGTTGGCGTCGCCCTCGACGTCGAACTCGACCGTGCCGCCGGGGAAGTTCTCGGCGCAGGCGAGGACGGCGCCGCCGGGGCCGAGCAGCTCGACGCGCGAGAGCGCGGACTCGCCGGGCGCGGGCCAGGCGACGACGCGGGCGCGGTGGGCGGCGCCGGCGCCGGAGGGAATCTCAGAGCCCTGCGGCGCGCCGTCGACCTCGAGCGTGAGGTAGGGGCCGCTCGACATCGAGTGGCGCGCGGCGCGGAAGGCGGCGAGCATCCCCTCCATCGTCGGCGCGCGGTCGGGGCCGGGGATGCAGCTGAAGAGCGCGGAGCCCTTGCCGTCGGGGCCGGTGCCGGGGCAGAGGTCGAGCTCGGAGAAGCCCGGGGCGCGCCAGCCGCGGTCCAGGAGCTCGAACCACAGCGCCTGGTAGTCGCGGTGGTAGGGGTCGTAGCCCTGGACGGTGAGGCCGTCGAGGAAGCCGTCGGCGTAGAGGTTCGGCGGCATCGCGGCGGCGATGTTGGTCGTGAAGAAGTCCTTGTACCACCACCAGCTCGTGGGGTGGGCCCAGACCGAGATCGCGCCGGCGGCGCGCTGGCGCGCGACGATCTCGGAGTAGGTCCGGCGGTAGTGCGCGCCGCGCGGGTCGAGCGGGTTGGGGTCCTCGACCGGGTCGAGGTCGCAGTAGGAGACGCGGCGGTCCTGGTCGTAGTCGTGCCACGCGGGGACCTGCAGCTGGAACCCGACGTGCCACATGTGGCCGTAGCGCTGCTTGGGCGTCTCGTTGTCGAGGTAGTGCAGGACCTCGCCCGCGGAGGCCTCGTTGGCGGCGCGGACGGCGCCCTCGACGTCCGCGCGGCCGAGCGCCTCCTCGCGCTCGGCGTCGGAGAGGAGGCCGGCGAAGTAGCGGTCGCGCTCCTGGTGCTCCCAGTAGCCGTAGACGCGCGCGTTGGCGGCGGTCCAGGGCGAGCCCATGCCGATCGCGCGGACGCCGGTGCGCCTCTCCCAGGCGCGGAGCTGGGCGGTCGACTCCTCCTGCGAGATCTTCTGGGAGCGGACCATGTGGGAGTGCGAGGCGACCTTCGCCCAGGTCGGGCGGGGCGAGCCCGGCGCGGCGGGGGCCGGAAGGACGGAAAGAATCTTCATGGAGGGATCCTTGGTCTAGACGATCTCGAGCGCGTCGCGCGAAGGGAACGGCGGGAAGTCGGTGAAGGGCTCGGACTGGTACCAGTAGGCGACGGTGGAGACGTCGTCGCGGCGGGAGAGGTAGCGGCCGCCGGAGCGCCAGCCGAGGTCCTGCACGGTGACGCGGATGTCCTCCTTGAACCGGATCGGGTCGGGAATGTGCCAGCGGTAGAGCGAGAAGCGCGGGACGGCCTTGTAGAGCCCGTCGGGGCGGCGGATGTGCGCGAGGCCGGCCCAGGGGCCGCAATATTCGCGGTAGCCGCCGTCGTCGAAGCCCCACGCGCCGAGGAAGTAGTCCTCGGTGCCGGTGCCGCAGATCGTGCAGCCCTCGCGGTCGCCGTCGAGGAAGATCTTCACCTCGCCCTCGCCCCACCAGCCGTCGGCGTGGACGCCCCAGAGCGCGTAGGTGCCGACGTAGTGCCCGCGGCCGCGGACGCCGTCGAGGATCGTGTGGACGCCGCGCTCGGGGACGCCGTCCGTGCGGCGGAACTGCGCGTGGAAGTAGGCGGCGCCGGCGGGCTGCGCGCCGGCCTCGTAGTCGATCTGCCAGTAGACGGTCACGGGTTCGTCGTGGAGGCTCTCGAGCGTGACGCGGGCGTGCGTTCGGAACGGCATCTCCCACCAGCAGTTGAGGGCGCGGCGCGGGTTCACGCAGACGGGGTTCGAGACGAGCGTGCCGGACTCGGTCGCATGCAGCGCGCAGGCGAAGAAGTCGCCGAGCGGCGCCTCGACGGAGGGCTTCTCGGCGCCGTCCCAGAAGAAGCGGATCACGAGCCGGCGGTCGGCCTTGCAGTCGTCGGCGATCCAGATGTGGCGGATGCGGCCGGGGCCGTCGACGTCCGCGAGGACGAGCGTTCCGCCGGGCTGGACGGTGCGGCACGGCGAGACCTTCCAGCCGGGGCCGAGCTCGCGGGCGGCCGCGGCGCCGTTGCCCTCGGTCGCGAGGCCGCCGCGGCCCTTTCCGCCGGTGGGGTTCTCCGCGGTGATCGCGCGGGATTCGGCGTCGGAGAGGAGGGAGGGGTCGTTCATGGTCGGTCGGAGGTCGGGATGTGCGTTTGGAAAGGCCGGAACGCCCCCGATTCTATCAGAACGCCGCTCCGCCCCGCAAGGACGCGGCGACCGGACCGAACGCGGTGAAGTCGATCACGCCGGGCGAAATGCCGGGCGGATGCGAGGTGATGCACAGGCGGACGCGGCGGGCGCGGACGGGCGCGGGCAGCTCGCGGTAGTCGCAGAGCAGGTCCTCGCGCGAGTCGGAGCGGTCGAGGACGCAGACCCAACGGCCCGGTTCGGTCTCGGCCTCGACGCGGTAGCCGAAGGGGCCGGGCGATGCGCCGGCCGGCGGGTCGAGCCCGACGTCGCGCCACACGATGCGAACGGCCGCGA
>CAMVRE010000052.1 GCA_947169825.1 uncultured Verrucomicrobiota bacterium
GCGGTGCGGCCGGACGGCGGGCGCGGGCGCGACGAGCGCCGGGTTCGCGGCGGCCTCGGCCGCGGTGGGGATCGGGGCGGGGGAAGCGGAGCGGACGGGGGAGATTTTCATGGTTGAAAGTTGAAAGTTGAAAGGGGAAAGTTGGAAGAGTCGTCAGTCGTCTTCTTCCTCGTCGTCTTCGGAGCAGACGAGGCGGGCGTTCTCGAGGACGGAGCGGAAGGCGTCTTCGTGGCGGATCGCGATTCCTTCGGCGCGGCGGCGGGCGGCGTCCGCGTCGCCGGAGGGCGGGAGCGCGGCGTCGCGGAGGCGGTCGGCGAGAGCGGCGAGCTCGGCGCGGACGGCGCGAGTGGCGGCGTCGGGGTCGACGGAGCGGAGCGCCTCGTCGGAGAGGGTCGGACGGCCGGTGATCCAGACGGACCGCAGCGGAATCGGGATCCGGATTTCGGACGGGATCCGGTAGACGTAGTTCGTGGCGGCGTCGCGGAAGCGCGCGGCGAGCGCGTCGAGGAGCGGCCGCGCGGCGTCGCCGCGGACGGTGGCGTATTCGATCGCGGCCGCGGCGGCGGCTTCGGGCCGGAGCCCGTGGGGGATCCAGAATTCCGCGATGGGGTCGCGCGCGGACGCCGCCGGGTCGTAGGAGCGGAGGAGCTCCTCGAGCGCGGGGACGGGACGCTCGGCCGCGCGTCGCGCGAGCCAGGCGCGGAGGAGGTGCCCCTCGGGGCGCGGCGCGGGTTCCGGCGCGCGGCCGAGGGCCCAGTTCGTGGCGGCGAGGAAACGGAGGGAGAGGACGGCGCGCTCCTCGTCGGAGAGCGCGGCCAGTGCGTCGCGGAGGAGCGCGTCGCAGCCGAACGCGCCGCGGGATCCGTCGGACAAGAAGAAGTCCAGCGAGCGGTTGTCCGGGAGTTCGGCGGGAAAGGCGTAGTAGCGGAAGGATTCCGGGACGGAGGCGCGGAGAACCGTCTCGGCCGCGTCGCGGGCGCGGGCGGAGACGAGGTTCGTGCGCGCGGCCTGGAGCGACCAGAAGTTCCAGTCCGCGGGCCGCCCGTACGGTCCGGGGCGGAGGCGGCCGCCGGTCCAGCCCGCCGCGTTCGCCGGCGCGGCGGCTTCGGGGAGGCGCAGGTCGTATTCGAGCGGAAGAAGGGCGGCGGCGAGGCCGGGGCGGCAGGGGTCGAGGGCGGGGAAGGCGGCGCGGTCGACGAGGCCGGTCCAGGCCTCGGGCAGGAGGAGCGGGAGCTCCGGCTCGACGGCGTAGCGGAAGGATGCCGTTTCGTCGTCCTCGTCGGCGACCGCCTCGAGGAGCGCGGCGATTTCCGGCGCGACGGGGACCGCGGGGCGGTCGGCGGGGACGCCGCGGGCGTCGGCGTCGAGCGCCGCGAGGAGGTAGCGGACGCGGACGGCGCCGTGCAGCTCCGGATCGGCGGCGAGGGCGAGGTTCGCCTCCAGGCCGCGTACGAACGCCCCGCGGTCGCCCGTGCGGGCGTAGGCGTCGACGAGGTCGTCCGTGCGCGCGTCGAGGACGAGGTCGCGCGCGTCGGCGGACGCCTTGGCGCGGAGCCCGGCGGCGTCGAGGGAGTCGAGGATGCGGAGCGCGTCGTCGGGGCGCCCGGCGCGGGCGAACTGCGCGGCGAAGAGGAGGAGCCCGCCCGCGGAGAGCCTGCGGCGGCCGACGGCGTCCCGCGCGAAGCCGGGCGGCAGCGCGCGGAGGGCGTACCCGGCGTAGAACGCGGCGCGGCCGGGGCGGACGCGGAAGGCGTCCGCGTCCTCCTCCCATTCGCCGGGGTCGCGGAGCCGGTCGTCGGAGCGGGGGTCGTAGCGCAGCGTGCGCCCGGTCGGAAGGACGAAGCGGACGACGCCCGCTTCGTCCGCCGGGAACATCCAGGCGGTCTCGACGGGGGCGATCTCCTCCGGATAGGGGTCCTCGTGGAGACGGAGGAACCAGGTCGGAAGCCGGACGAGCTCCGCGCCGCGGACGTCGGGCAGGCCGAGCGCGTCGTATTCCGCGACGGCGGCGGCGAGGCGCGGGTCGGGCGCCGGCTCGGCGGCGGCGGCGAGCGCCGCGGCGGCAAGGACGAAGGACAACGGTCGGAGGAAGAATTTCATGGCGTGGCGGGGTGCGGAGCCGGCGTCTAGGCGCCCAGGTCCTCGAGGATGGAGCGGATGGGGAAGGCGGGGTCGTAGTGCTGCGCGAGGAAGAGGGGGTTGCGCTCGGCGTAGAGCGTGGCGGCGAGCTCGTCGCAGAGCGGCTGGAGGATGCGCTCGTGCTCGCAGAGGATCGGCGGGACGGTCTCGAGGCCGCCGGTCGTCTGGAAGTTGAGGCACGCGCAGCGGTTGTGGCAGCGGCCTTCGAGCGCGCAGCCGGCGCAGGATGGCTTGGGCGCCTCGTTGCGGCGGAAGAGCGCCTCGCGGCGGGCTTCGTCGAGGCCGCCTTCAACCGAACCGATCGACCACTCGGGATGGCCGACGAACTGCACGCACGGGTAGAGCGTCCCGTCGGGGGCGACGGAGATCTGGCGGCGGCCGAGGCGGCACGAGCAGCCCAGCTCCGGGTGGATGCGCGCGGCGATGCGCTTGTCGAACGCCGCGAACCAGAACTTGCGGCCGCGGCGGTGGTCGTCCAGGTAGGCGCGGCCGAGGCGGCGGTAGGCGCGGCGCAGCGCGCGCAGGCCGGCGTCCGTCCATGCGGCGGCGTGGTCGAGCGACGGAATGAGGTATCGCACGCCGAGGTCGCGCAGCCAGAGGACCGACTCGGCGAAGAGCGGGACGGTGGAGGGGGAGACCGTCATCATCACCGGCGCGTAGGGCTGGTGCGCGAGGAGGAGCCGCAGGGCGGGCTCGACGCGGTCCCAGGTGCCGCGGCCGGCGGCGTCGACGCGGAAGGCGTCGTGCGCGGCGCGGACGCCGTCGCACGAGAGCGCGACGGCGAGGCGGCGGCGGCCGGCCTCGGCGAGGAACGATTCGTCGAGGAGCGTGCCGTTCGTGGTGACCTTGTAGTGGAAGAGGTTCGGCTCGCGCGCCTCGCAGCGGTCGACGAGCGCGAGCATGAGGTCCTTGCGCAGGAGCGGCTCGCCGCCGAAGAAGACGATCCCCGGGTTGTTCCCCGTCGCGAGGCGGTCGATCGCCGCCTCGGCCGTTTCTCGCGGCATGTCCGACGCGCCGTGCCGCTGGTAGCAGTAGCGGCAGGCGAGGTTGCAGCGGTCGGTGAGGTGGAGCGTGAGGTGCATCGCGCTTCGCGGGCGGCGGGGGCTACGGGTCGAGGACGAGGATGCCGAAGGCGCTTTCGTCGGAGAAGGGGCGCTTGGGGTTGCCGGTCCAGTAGAGCGCGTGGTCGCGGCGGCCGCCGCCGTCGTCGTCCTGCACGCCGATGTTGAAGCCGATGCGGTCGGGCTTGTCCGTGCCGCCCATCGAGACGCCGGTCGCGTAGACGCGGTCGGGGTCGACGGGGAGCGCGGCGAGGCGGTCGTCGAGCAGCTCCATCGCGAGCGCGAGCGTCTCGGAGGGGCTCTCCGGCATCGTGTGCGCGAGGGCGCCCCAGGGCGTGTCGACCCACTGCTTCCCGCCGGGGCACTGCGGCGCCACCAGGACGAACGGCAGCTTCCATTCCCGCCCCCAGGCGAGGAGCTGGCGGCCGCCGTGCACGAGCTGCAGGCGGTTGTCCGTCCCGCGTTCGCCCGCGCCGTGCAGCAGGAGGACGAGCGGGACGCGCTCGCCGTCCCGCAGGTCGGCCGGGACGTACTGCCGGTAGGGGAGCGTCGCGCCGGCGGCGTTCGTGAAGACGAGCGCCTCCGTCGCGGCGGCGGCCTCGTCCATCGAGAGCGGCGGGCAGACCTCCGCCCACTGTTTCGCGCCTTCGGCGGTGATGGGCTCGCGTGCGCCCGCGGCCAGGGCCGCGAGCGCAGCGACGAGTGACGAGAGACGAGTGACGAGTGCTTTCACGGCGGGTCCGGTTTTTGGCTTCTCGGCGAGGCGGCGAAGAATATTACGTCCGCCTCGGGCGCGGAGGGCATGGTGGCGACGGGGAGCATGGTAGCAGAGCCCCGGGGAGGCGTCAAGCGGGGACGCGATCCCGGCGACTTTCCGCGGCGCAGGCGCCGCGCGCCGGCCTTGCAAAGCCGCGAGCCGGCATGGTAGGATGGACGGCGGCTGCCGTCCTAGCGGGACCGCGCGCCCACTTTCGCCTTTACACGCCGCCCCTTCGCCCGTAAACTCTCCACCCGTCGGCAACCCATCTCCGAAATCCAGACGGGCCACCCCCATGAAACGAATCCTCCTCCCCCTCCTCCTCGCCGCCACCTCCGCCTTCGCGTTCGACGTGCAGCTCGAATGGGGGCATCCGCTCCCCGAGGATCGCAACGCCAAGTGGTCGCTCTCCTACGGCTCGCTGCTCGACGTCTCGGGGCACGTCGACGAAACCTTCCGCGCCTACTACAAGGCCTCGGGGCAGAACTGGAAGCAATCCCTCGCCGAGTCCTATTCGCTCTCCGACTTCGGCGTCGACGCCCCCTACTCCACGATGGGCCTGCGCTACGAGAAGCAGTGGACGTTCTGGAACTTCCGCTGGGACCTCGTCCGGCTCTCGCTCGACGCCTCCGCGAACGCCAAGCGCGACTACTACCTCGGCGTCGGAGACGACATCCGCTACGGCGGCCGGTCCTACGACCACCTCAAGATCCCGAAGGGCTCCCGCTTCTCGCTCGACTTCGACGGATTCCTCACGTCCGGCGCCTTCGCGCTCACGCCCTTCACGTTCTGGCTCGGCGAGGAGCTGAGCTTCACGCCCGAGCTCGACGCCGGCCTCGTCCTGATCCTCGGCAAATACAAGGTCGACGCCGGCAAGGCGCGCGGAACGGCGGTCTACCAGAACCCGCCCGTCGACTTCGTCGTCGGCGGCTCGTCCGACAGCTTCATCGGCGCCGGCGCGCCCATGATCGGCTTCGGCGGCGAGCTGCGCCTCGGCGCGGAGGACTGGATCCAGTGGATCTTCCGCGCGAACCTCGGCTACTTCTCCTACAGCGGCAGCACCAAGCCGTTCACGAGCTCCGGCCACCGCGCCAAGGACATCGACCTGGACTACTTCTCGCTCACGTTCGACGCCGCGGTCGACCTCCCGATGACGGAGACGACCTGCCTCGAGCTCGGCGCACGCCTCCAGTACATGGACATCGCCGCCGAGATCAAGTCCAAGGAGAAGGACGACGCGGCGATCGTCGCCGCGCGCGAGCGCTTCGACAAGAAGGCCGACTTCGACGCCGTCTCGCTCCTCTTCTACGCCGGCGTGACGTTCTAGTTTGCCTCGCGCCCGCGATTCTGCTATCCTCGCCCCCGAACCGCAATCCGCGTCAACCGGGAACCCCGCCATGATCCTCGCCATCGCAAACCAGAAGGGCGGCGTCGGAAAGACCACCACCGTCGTCAACCTCGCCGCCGCGCTCGCCGCGCGCCGGAAGACCGTCCTCGTCGTCGACCTCGACCCGCAGGCCAACGCGACCTCCGGCCTCGGCGTCGAGCCGAAGGAGGGCGTCTCGCTCTACGGGGCGCTCATGCGCATCGCGGACGTGAACGACTTCATCGTCGGAACCGCCGTCGACCGGGTCAACCTCATCCCGTCCGAGGTGAACCTCGCCGGCGTCGAGATCGAGCTGGCGCGCATGGACGACCATCTGGGCGGCGTCCGGAAGGTCCTGAAGCCCGTCGTCGACTCGAAGGTCTTCGACTACATCCTCGTCGACTGCCCGCCGTCGCTCGGCATCCTCATGAGCAACGCGCTCGCCGCCGCGGACGCCGTCCTCGTCCCGATGCAGTGCGAATACTACGCGATGGAGGGCCTCTCGGTCATCCTCAAGCTCGTCGAGCGCATGCGCGCGACGGGCGCGAACCCGGGCCTCCGCGTCGAAGGCATCGCGATGACGATGTATTCGCACACCCGGCTCGCGGACGAGGTCGTCGCCCAGGTGCGCGACCACTACGGCGACGCGGTCTACAAGACCGTCGTCCCGCGCAGCGTGCGCGCGGGCGAAGCGCCCTCCTACGGCATCCCGCTCGTCGCCTACGCGCCCTCGACGCCCGTGGCGCAGGCCTACTTCATCCTGGCCAACGAGTTCCTCGCGCGCCAGAAGGCGCTCGCGGGGACGGACGGCAAGGTCGACTCGATCGCTCCGAAATCCGGCGCCATCGCGTAGCCGCGCCGCCCCGCGCTACTCCGCCGCCGGACGCGAGTCCGGAAACGAGACGTCGTCGAAGTGCAGGCGCGTGCGGTGCCCCGTGCCGATCGTCTCGACCTCGAGGTCCTTGAAGACCCAGCGGCCCTCGACCTTCTGCGTGGCGCGGATCCAGAGCTTCCGGCGCTCGCGCCCCTTCCCGTCCAGCTGCACGGCCTGCATCACGACCTTCTGCGCGCGGTCGATCCAGAGCCGCGCCTTCGCGCAGTCCGGCGTCGGCTCAGGCGGCGTCACCTCCAGCAGGTCGCAGGTCCGGCCCTTCAGGCGGTCGGTCCCCGCGAGCCGAGGATTGCGCCACCAGACGAAGTCGACGCCGACGTCGAACCACGTGAGGTCCGTCCCGAGAACGGCGTCGGACGGCCGAGGGGCCGGGCCGCCGTCCGGGCGGGAGAGCACGAGCCCGCGCACGGGGTCGCGCACGGCGGCGACGGAGAGCAGGTTCGAGCCGGCGGCGTCCGTCAGGTCGTAGCGCAGGCGCGGCGGGTCGTCGCCGAGCCGCGCGTCCACGGCGAAGTCGAACTCGCGCAGCGTCACGCCGTAGGCCTTGCGCATGTTGAGGTGCCCCGCGAGCAGGACGCGCTCCGCCGGCATGCGCGCCACGCAGGCGGCGAGAAGCTCCTCGCCGGACGTCGGCGCGCCGGCCTCTCCGCCGGAATCGTCGAGCAGCGGGACGGCGCCGGGGCGCACGTCGAGCAGCGGCGCCGCCGGCGCGGGTTCCGCGGAGGGCGGCGGGACGGCATCCTGCGCGAGGGCGGGAACCGCGAGAAGAACGAGAAGGGCCGCGGGCGTCTTCATGTGGCGGAGTCCCCCGGCGCCGCGCTCCGGAAGCGGCGCTCGAGCCGCGCCTCCCAGAGCTTGGCGTATTTGAGGAAGGTCGAGAACGCGGCGGAGCGGGCGATGACGAGCCCCGCGACGCCGTCGAGGAATCCGAGCTTGACGAAGTAGCACCGGAAGAACCGGAACGGCGGGTGCATCAGCATGCCCCAGAGCAGAGCCGCCGCCGACGGTTCGCGGCGATCCTCGCTGCGCGCGCTGATCGACGAGAACCGGTTCATCGTGCTGACCTGGTCGGCGATGTCGTCGTAGGTGTAGTGGAAGAGGGGCGCGCTCAAATGGCGCACCTCGCCCTGCACCTCGATCCGCTCGTGCGGCTCGATTCCGCAGCAGCGCCCGCGCTCCTTGCGGAAAAGGCGAAGCTTCGTGTCCGGATACCAGTCGCCATGGCGGATCCAGCGACGCATGTACCAGACCTGGCGCGGGAAGTCGAAGCCCGCGACGCCGTCCGGGACGCCGCGGCGGAACGTCGCGAGGATCTCGTCGCGCAGCGCCGGCGAGACCGCCTCGTCCGCGTCGACGAAGAGGATCCACTCGCCGCGCGCGAGGTTGCGCGCGATCGCCTTCTGGCCGATGTAGCCGACCCAGCGGTGCTGGAAGACGCGGTCGGTGAACGACCGCGCGATCGCCACCGTGCGATCCGTGCTGAAGGAGTCGACGACGACGATCTCGTCCGCGAACGCCACGCTCTCCAGGCAGCGGCCGATGTTGTCCTCCTCGTTGCCGGTGATGATGCAGACGGAGAGGAACGGCGATCCGGGGGACGTCCCGCTGGCGGGTGAATCGGACATGGCGGGCAAGGATACACCTCCGCGCCTCGTTTGTCCACCGCGTTGCCCCGCGACTCCGGTTGTGGTATCGTGATGGACGCCGACGAACCCCGCCCCGAACATGAACCTCCGACCCCGCGACTCCGCCGTCCGCACCGCGGTCTCCGCGCTCGCCGCCGCGATTCCGCCCCTCGCGCTCGCGGCGCTCCTGCTCGTCGATCCAGCCCACGCGTGGGACCACCAGCTCGGACGATGGGCCGCGGGCGTCGCCCCTCTGGCGGGCGGAACCGGCGCCGACTTTCTCCTCCTCGCCGCCGCATTCGCCGCCGTCTTCGCGCTCGCGGGCCGCCGCCTCGCGGCGCCGGCGCTCCTGCTGGCGGTTCTCCTCGCCGGGCAGGCCGCATGCCTCGCGCGCGCCTGGCCGTCCGTCGCGGGCACGCTCCCCTGGGGCGTGGACCATGGCGCGTTCCTCTACCGCATCCGCGAATACCGCGAGGCCTTCCCCGCGCTCGGCTCCTACAATCCGCTCTGGAACGCGGGGACGGAGCACTTCGTCGGCGTCACGAGCGGCGCGCATGGATTCGCGCTCCTGAACGCCCCGCTCCTCCTCCTCTTCCGCGACCCCGCCCGCTGGTACGGTCCGGCGCTCGCGTTCTGGCTCTTCCTCGGCTTCCCGTGGCTCGCCGCGCTCGCGCTGCGGCGCTGCGGCGCGCGGTGGGCCTCGGCGCTCTGCGCGGCCCTGCTCCTCCTCGCGGCGACGCGCGCGCAGTTCCTCTTCTTCTGGCAGTCGGGCAACCTCGGCGGCCTGGTCGCCGCGGGGCTCGCGACCCCGCTCGCCGCGCTCGGCTACCGCGCGGCGGTCCTGCGCCGCTGCCCGGCCCCGGACCTCGCCGCGCTCGCGCTCTGCGCCTGGCTCTCCTGCATCTGGCCGCCGGGCGTCTTCACGTGCGCGGGCCTCTTCCTCGGCTGGCTCGCGAACCCCGGTCGCTGGACGCGCCGCTCGTTCGTCCGCCTCGTCGCCGCCGGCGCGGCGGCCCTGCTGCTGCTCTCTCCGTGGCTCTGGGCGGAGCTCTTCCCGATGCGCGGCATCGCGCAATACGCCACGACGGCCGTCGTGCCCGAACCCTTCTCGCGCAGGCTCGGCACGGGGCTCGGACAGCTCGGCCGCCGGCTCCTCGAATGGCATCCGGCGATCCTCGCCTTCGGCCTCGGCGGCTCGCTCCTCGCCGCGCCCCGCCGGATGCGCCGCTTCCTGCTCCCCGCCCTCGCGCTGCTCCTCGCCGTCGCGGCCTCGGTCGGCTTCAAGCGCAACTCGCAGCTCGACCGCGTCGCGATCCAGGCCGCCTTCCTCGCCGCCTTCCCGGCCGCCGTCCTTCTCGGCCGACTCCTCTCCCGCGCGCCCTCCGGAGGCGCGGCGCGACGCGCCGCGATCGCCCTCGCGCAGGGCGCCGCGCTCTCGGCCCTCGCCCTCGGCGCCTGGCGCGTGGCGCCGGCCCACGCCGGGAACGCCGCCGGCTTCAAGCTCTGGCCCGCCGAGCCCGTCGTCTTCGAATTCGCCGACTGGGTCCGCGCGAACGTGCCCGAAGGCGCGCGCCTGGCCTTCTCGGGCGAGACGGACTGCAAGCTCGACTGGGGCAAGGGGACGTATCTGCCCGTCCTCGCCGGGCGGGAGATGATGTCCGACGACTACTACGGCTACCCCAAGGGGCTCACCGAGCGCAACTACCCGCCGAAGTTCTACCGCCGCTCGACCGAGGCGTTCCTCTTCTTCTCCCGCGCCTACGGCATCACGCACTGGGCCGTCACGGACCCGCGCACGCGCCGCTTCTGCGAGGAGGAGGCGGAGCACTTCCGCCTCGCCGCCCGGTTCCCGATGCAGAGCACCGACGTGCGCGTCTACGAGATCGCGGACCCGGACGCCGCCGCGCCGACCCGATTCCTCGAGGGCTCCGGCGAGGTTGCGGCGCGCGAGAACCGCATCGTCGTCCGTCCCTCCGACCCCGCCACGGAGCGGCTCGTGCTGCGCTACAACTGGCGCGACGGGCTCCGCTGCCTCACCCCCGGGGCGACGATCGAGCCCTACGCCGTCGACGACAAGCTGCGCTTCGTCGCCGTCCGCCCGAACGGCGCACGCGAGGTCGAGATCGGCTACCGCCCCCTCTGGCGCCCCCTCCCGCCGAACTTCGACGGCCGCTACCACCATTGAACTTCCTCTCCCTCTCCTACGCGCTCTTCCTCCCGGCGGCCTTCGCGGTCCACTGGGCGGTTCCGGCGCGATTCCGCTGGGCGACGGTCCTCGCCGCGTCGGTCTGGTTCGTCACGTCCGCGGCGCCGACCGCGCTCGCGCCGCTACTGCTCGCGACGGCGCTCGCCTGGGCGGCGGGGCTCGCGGTCGCGCGCCGGCCGGGCGCCCGGGGGACGGGGGCCTTCTTCGCATTCGCCGTCTTCGCACCTCTCGCCGCGCTCGCCGTCTTCAAGTACGCCGGCTTCGCCTCGGAGCTCGTTGCGTCCGCCGCACGCGCCTGCGGCCTCGCCCTCCACCCCGCCACGGCGAAGCTCGCGCTGCCGCTCGGCATCTCGTTCTGGACGTTCACTCTCGTCTCGTATCTTCTCGACGTCCGTCGCGGGAGGATTCCCGCGGAAGGCCACCCAGGACGCTTCGCCGCCTACGTCCTCTTCTTCCCGAAGCTCGTCGCGGGTCCCATCGAACGCGCGGGGCGGCTTCTTCCACAGCTCGCCGCGCCGAAGGCCTTCTCCTGCGCGCGCGCCTCGCTCGGCATGCGGCAGATCGCGCTCGGCGTCTTCCGCAAGGCGGTCGTCGCGGACTACCTCGCCACCTTCACCGACGCGGCCTTCGCGTCCCCCGTCCGCTTCAACAGCTCGGCGCTGCTCCTCGCCGCGCTCCTCTACTCGCTCCAGATCTACAACGACTTCGCGGGCTACTCCGACATCGCGATCGGCTCGGCGCGGCTGCTCGGATTCGAACTCGCCGACAACTTCCGCGCCCCCGTCTTCGCCCGGTCGCTGAAGGACTTCTGGGCCCGCTGGCACATCTCGCTCTCGACCTGGTTCCGCGACTACGTCTACATTCCGCTCGGCGGCTCGCGCCGCGGCGCGTGGCGGACGCGGCTCAACCTTCTGGCGACGTTCGTCCTCAGCGGGCTGTGGCACGGCGCCAGCCTCACGTTCGTCGCCTGGGGCGCGATCCACGGGCTCGCGCAGATCGCCGAGAAGGCGCTCTTCCCGCACGACGGCCGCAAGGACGCGCCCCCGCCCCGCCGCCCGCGGCTCGCCGCGGCGGGGACGGTCCTGCGCTGGGCGGCGACGTTCGTCGTCGTGACCGCGGCCTGGATCTTCTTCCGCGCCGACACGCTCCCGGACGCCTGGGCGTATCTGGCGAAGGCGTCGCGCGCCTGGCATTCGCCCCTCGCCGGAATGGCGCGGGCCTTCCGGCAGTTCGCGATCGGGCCCGCCGTCGCCGTCCGGATGTTCGCGCCGCTGCTCGTCCTCGGCGTCTGGGACCTGCTCTCGCTCCGGCGCGACCCGTTCGCCCTCGTCGACCGGCTCCCAGCCGTCGCGCGCTGGACCGTCCACGCGGCCGCGGTCGCCGCAATTCTCTACGTGCTGCTGCCGCAGGGGCAGTCCGCCCGCGACTTCGTCTACTTCCGGTTCTGACCCCATGAAGCGGTTCCTCGCCAAGTGCCTCCTGCTCGCGCTCCTCGCGGCCGCCCTCGCGGCGGCGCTCGCGCTCTCGGCGTATTCCGGGCCCGTCTCCAAGCGCTTCGGCCCCGAGGTCTTCCGCGCGATCCGCGTCTGCACCTCCGTCGCGCCCGGGGCGCGAACGCTCGTCCTCGGCGACAGCGTCGCGAACCAGATCTTCGCCACGGGCCCGGCCGTGACGGGTTCCGTCGCCGTCGCAACCTGCAACCAGGCGGTCACGCCGCTCGGCAACCGCATTCTCCTCGACCGCTGGCTCGCTCTCAACCCGCGCGCGGAGGAAGCGGTCTACGTCTCCCTTCCGGGAACGCTCGCGAACGACGGCGGGCCGGAGTTCACATTCCACTATCTTCTCTTCCCGTTCGCCGAAGCGGGACTCTTCGACGACGCCCCTCCGCGAACCCTCGACCATCTGCATCGCCGGTTCGGGCGTCTGCCGGTCGACAACGCCTCGGTCCGGCACCTGCTCTACCGCAACGACCGGCTCTACGACTTCTACGAGCGACGGATCGTCCGCAGGCCCGAGCCGGTTCCTGGCGGCGGGCTGCCGGAGATCGTCGTCGAGAACCTCCGCGCGATGCGCGACGCCTGCGCCGCGCGCGACGTTCGCTTCCGGCTCGCGTTCCCGCCCGTGCGCGAGGACCGGAAGCCCTCCGCCGCCTATCTGACGCGCCTGGCGGACCAGTTGCGCGACATCTGCCCCGAGATCGACGATCTGGTCGCGAATCTCCGCGCCGAACCCCCGGAGCATTTCCGGGACGACGTCCATCTCACGCGCGAACGGCTCGACGAAATCCGCGCCGACCTTCGCGCCGAAATCCTCGAAGGAAGGGAACGGCCGTGAAACGGGTTCTCCGTCTCCTTCCGTTCACCGCCGCCGCGCTGCTCGCGGCGCGGTTCCTGTGGGTCGTCGCGACGCTGGCGCGCGCGCTGCCCGAGGGGGCGTGGCCCGTCGTTCGCTTCGGTCTCGTCGCGGCCGTCGTCTGCCTCGCGCCCGGGCTCGCGCTCCTGCGCGCGCTGCGTCCTCTCGACCGGACGTCCGCGGGTCTGGCCGACATCCCGCTCTTCGTCCTTTCGACGAGTCTCGCGGCGTCCGGCGCCGCCGCGTGGGCGCTCTACGCCTGCGGCATCTACACGCGCGGCGCCGCGCTCGCGCTTCTCGCGCTCTTCGCGCTCGCCGGCGCATGGGGCGCCGCGCCGCTCCTCTCGGGCCGTGCGCTCCGCTCCGCCGCGGCGCGCCTTCGCGCAATTCCGCCGGGCGCGTGGATCGCGCCGATCCTCGCGGCGCTTCTCGTCGAGGGCGTCTTCGAGTCCGCGCTCGGACATCCGTTCGTCGCCTGGGACGCCGCCGTCACGTGGGACAAGTGGGCCTCCGACATGGGCGCGCGCGCCGGCCTCGGCGCGCAGCTTCTCGGCGGCTACCCGCAGCTGCTGCCGTCGATCCGCTCGATCCTCTACAAGGCCGCCGCGACGCCTGCGGACGCCGTGCTCCCCGCCGAACAGCTGCTGCTCCATGGCTTCGACGCGGTCTTTCCGGCGATGCTCGCGCTCGCGCTCCTCTCGCTCGGACGCCGCTTTCGCTTCCCCGCGCTGCTCGCCATCGGGCTTCTCGCCGCGTGCGACCCGTTCTTCGCGAACCTCGCCTCGGGCGAGGCGGACGTTCCCCTCGCCGCCTTCGCCGCCGCGGCCGCCGCGCTGCTGCCCCCGCTCGCGGAGGAACGCGACGACCGCCGAAGCCTCGCTCCGCTCGCGCTCCTCCTTTTCGCGACCGTCTTCGCGAAGGGCGCCGGCGTCGTCCTCGCCGCCGCCTTCGTCTGTATTATCTCCGTCCTCACCTTCTACCTGT
>CAMVRE010000053.1 GCA_947169825.1 uncultured Verrucomicrobiota bacterium
CGAGGATCGCGGCGAACTTTCCGGGGCCGTACCAGGCGAGCATTCTCCGCTCCAGTTCCCTATCGGATACCTCCTTCCTCCGAGGCACGCGCACCAGCAGATGGAAGTGGTTGGACATCACCGCAAACGTGTAAAGCTCCACCCCGGAGAACGCCGCCGCCCCGCGGATCATCCCGAGCAGGATCGACTTCTCCTTCTCGTCGATGAGGAACCGCTTCCCCCCGATCCGGCTCACCACATGGTAGAACCCCTCTCCTTCCACCTTGACTCTCGGCCTTCTCATTTCTCGCCCCTTTCCGTAATTCGTTGGCTTTCGCTCCGCACGAGCCGCAATCTACCATACTCGCCCCGCCGTTGCAAGAACTTTTTAAGGGGACAGACCCCTTTATTTACTCTCAGCGCGGATTCTGCTTGCTTTCCGGACGCGAAGTTGGGAGAATGGCGGCAACTCCGGAGGATACAACGATGAACAAGCTCGGGAAGACGGCGGTTGCCGTTCTGGCGCTGGCGGCGGTGGCCGTCGCGTCGTCGCTCGTGACGATCGCGGTGTGCGGCGACGGGGATAGCACCAACGCCGCGGAGGCGCGCAAATGGCACCGGCAGAGGCTCGCCGAGATGACGGGGGCGAAGGGAGGCCGGACGGGCGCCACCGCCGCCGCGCCGAGGCGCGCGGGGCGCGCGGACGCCTCGCTCGTCGCGTTCAGCGACCCGAAGGGCAACTTCACGATGCAGGTGCCGAAGGGATGGGTGGTCTCGTCCGGCGGGTTCGATCTGCTCCACTGGATCCACGCCTGCGACCCGAAGCGCCCCGAACTCGGCGTCTTCACCCTCCTCAAGACGGAGTGCCTGCTGATGAACCGCGCCTCCAAGCAGTTCTACTGGGACAAGCGCGGGTTCGGCCTCTACGCGATGTTCGCCGACATGATCGTCGCGGAGAAGGTGGAGGACCTCTACGCGCAGTTCCCGGCGTTCTGCGCGTTCGCCGCAAAGTGGGAGAAGAGCTACGCCGGGTTCGCGTTCCCGCAGATCGCCGACTTCGAGCTCCTGGAGAAGAGGCCGGCGCGGACGGCGATGTCGCGCGTGGCGCTGGACGACGCCCTGCTGCGCGGCACCTTCACGGACCCGCTCACGAAGCGCCGCGGCGAGGGGCTCTTCACCGGAACGCTCTGCCGCGGCATCGTCCTCACGGGCAACGTCGGATGCAACGTCATGTACAACATCTCCGGCGTCACGGCGCCGGAAGGCGAGCTCGGCGACTGGGCCGCGACGCTCGCGAAGGTCCTCGGCTCGGTGCGCTATTCGGAGGCGTTCGAGGCGACCGCGGCGCGCGACGCGCAGATCCGCGCGGCCGGAAACGCCAAGCTCGCGCAGACGCTGCAGCAGACCTCGGACCTCGTGGTCCGCGGCTGGGAGGAGCGCCAGAAGGGCTTCGACGCCCGCGTGGGCAAACGCTCGGACGCCACGCTCGGCTACGAGCGCGTCGTGGAGAAGGACAGCGGCCGCGTCTACCGCGCCTACAACGGCTTCCTCGACGCGTCCGAGAACCAGAGGCGCTTCGAGGCCGCGCCCGACGAGGCGTATTCCCGCCCGATCGACGGAACCATCGACCGGTAGCCCGCCATGGACGCAAGATCGTTCCCCGACTTCCGCCGCGGGATGGGCTTCGGCGGCTGGCTCACGAACTACAAGCGCTTCAACGTCCTGCCGGAGGAGTGGCGCACCCGCCTCACCGTCGGCGACTTCGAGCACTTCCGCTCCTACCTCTCCGAGGCGGACGCGGAGAACGTCGCGGCGATGGGCTTCGACCACGTCCGCGTCGGGTTCGACCAGATCGTCCTCGAGGAGCGCCCCGGCGTCTACCGCGAGGAAATCCTCGACCTGCTCGACCGCTTCTGCGGCTGGTTCGAGTCGCGCGGCCTCGGCGTCGTCCTCAACCTCCACAAGGCCGTCGGCAACTACTGCGACATCCACGAGGAGAACGCGCTGCTCGACGACCCCGCGCTGCAGGACCGCTTCGTCGCGCTTTGGGAGGCCGTCGACCGCCGCTTCGCGCACCGCCCGGCCGTCGCGTTCGAGCTCCTCAACGAGGTGCTCGACGTCCCGCCGGAGAAGTGGCTCGCGCTCGCCCGGCGCACCGTCGCCGCGCTGCGCCGCCTCGACCCGGGGCGCTGGATCGTCGTCGGCCCGACCTGCTGGAACAACCCGTGGGCGCTCCGCGCGCTGGAGCCCTTCGACGACCCCCGCGTCGCCTACACGTTCCACATGTACGAGCCCTCCGCCTTCACGCACCAGCGCGGCGTCCTCCAGCCCGCGCACTGCTTCTACAACCGCGACATGCCGTATCCCGGCGACCCGGAGCGCTACCGCGACCACGCCCGCGAGACCGGCCGCGACCCCCGCCGCTTCGACGGCTTCGCGGAGATCGGCCGCGACTTCCTCGCCGACGTCCTCCGCGACGCGTTCGACTGGAAGGCCGCCCACCCCGGCCGGATCCTCTGGTGCGGCGAGTTCGGCACCATCCGCCACGCCAGGCCCGCCTGGCGCGAGGCGTGGATGCGCGACGTGACGTCGCTCCTGCGCGAGCACGGCGTCCCGTGGTGCGTCTGGAACTACCTCTCCACCCCGAACGACGGGAACCGCTTCTCCCTCGTCGACGACGACACCCGCCGCATCCTCTCCCCCGCCCTCCTCCGCGCCTGCCTCGGCGAGGGCTAGGGCCGCATCCGGCCTACGAGCCCGTGATCACCGGCCACGCGCGGCGGATCGCCAGGCGCGCGATCCAGCACGCCGCCGAAAGCCCGACGAACGCCGGGACGGGCGGGACGCCGTGGCCCCAGAAGCACAGGAACCCCGTCTGCATCCAGAGCAGTCCGCCGATGGCGCGCCCCACCGCGCGACCGCGTTCGCGCGGCCCGTGCGGCTCCCCGAGCGGCCAGACCGCCGAGCACCACGTCGCGGCGGCGAGGAGGCAGCCCAGGATCGGGAGGAGCGGGCCGAAGGACGGCACTCGTCCCTGCAGGCAGCCCGGATGCAGGAGCGAATCGGTGACGGAAAAGGCAAGGCCCAGGCACCAGAACGCGACCGGAACGAGCGCGAGGAGCGCGGGGGCGTATCGGCGCTGCCCCATCGGGCCCGCGGCGCGCTCCTCGCCCGCGCCGAGTTTCGTCACGGCCGCCGTGTAGAGCGTCCAGCCGACGGCCATCGGCGCCACGGAGGCAATCCACGCCACGTCGAGGGTCGACGCCGCGGCATCGTACCATTCGACCGCCTCCGGCGGAACGACGCCCGCCACCGCCGCCGCGCCCGAGACAACCGCCAGCCCGCGGCACAGCCCCATCAGGAGGAATCCGAGGCGCGGCAGGCGTTCCTTGACGCGATCGTAGGCGAGGATCGCCGCGGCGACGCCGGCCGCGCAGACCCACCACCCGGCGCCGAGGCGGAACGCGAGCCCGACGGCAGCCGCCGCCGCGAAACAGGCCGCGCGCGCGGATCGGACGGCGCGTCGCGGGAGCTGGCCCGCCGCGAGCGGCCGGTCCTTGCCGGCGGCACGGTCGGCCTCCTCGTCCACGAGGTCGTTGTCCGCGAGACCGCCCAGATAGAGCAGCAGCTCCGCCGCGCCCGCGGCGAGCGCGGCCGCGACGAGGGGGCCCGGAACACCATTGCCGCCGACGCAGAGGGCGACCGCCGCGCCGCCCGCGACGGCGTCGCCGACGGCGGTCGGGAGGTTCGGGACCCGAAAGAGCTGGAGCCAGGGCTTGATCACGCGCCCCATTCTGGCACAACCGCCGGAGCCCGTCAACGCGGCGCGCCGCGCGGCTAGCGCGCGTAGAGCTCGGCCGCCTCGACGAGCCGGATGAACTCCGCGCGCCAGCCCTCGGGGTCGGCGCCCTTCGCGGCGCGGGCGCGGGCGAGGACGTCGGCGAAGGAGGCGTCGCCCTTGAACTTCGAGTTCTCCAGCAGCAGCGCGAACTCGGCCACGGCCGAGGCGAAGCGGAAGTCCTCGGAGGGCGTCTCGGTCGCCGCCGCCGCGGCGAAGGGCGTCTCGGCGAGCTCGCTCGCGTCGCCGTCGGGCGCCTTCCACCGCAGCTTCACGGTGAAGAGGTCGCCGCTTTCGACGCCTTCGGTCCTCTGGTACTTGAGCGGGTCGACGCTCGCGACGGCCTCCTCGCCGGAGCCCGCCGGGACGATCTCGTAGAACGCGGTCATCGAATGGCCGGAGCCGATCTCGCCGGCGTCCTTCTTGTCGTCGTTGAAGTCCTTGTCGGCGAGTCTGCGGTTCTCGTAGCCGAGCAGACGGTAGGCGGCGACCTGCGCCGGGTTGAACTCGACCTGGAGCTTGACGTCCTTGGCGACGGTCTGCAGCGTGCCGCCGAACTCGGTGAGGAAGACCTTCTTGGCCTCGAGGAGCGAATCGACGTAGGCGTAGTTGCCGTTGCCGGCGCTGGCGAGCTTCTTCATCGTCGCGTCCTGGTAGTTGCCGGAGCCGACGCCGACGACGGTGAGGAAGACGCCGCTCGCGCGCTTCTCCGCGATGAAGTCCTCGAGCTCCTTCGGGCTGGAGATCCCGATGTTGAAGTCGCCGTCGGTGACGAGAACGACGCGGTTGTTGCGCTTCGCGTCGAAGTTCTTCCTCGCCTCCTCGTAGGCGAGCCGGATGCCCGCGCCGCCCGCGGTGCCGCCGCCGGCCATCAGCGAGTCGATGACGCCGAGGATGCGCGCCTTGTCGGTGCCGGGCGTCGAGGGCAGGCGAACGTCGGTGCCGTTCGCGTAGGTGACGATCGCGACGCGGTCCTCGTCGCGAAGCTCGCCGACGAGCATCGAGAGGCCCTTCTTCGCCATCTCGATGCCGCCGTGCCACGACATCGAGCCGGAGACGTCGACGAGGAACACGAGGTTGCACGGCGGGATATTCCCCTTGTCGAGCTCCTTCGCCTGGAGCGCGACGCGGGCGAGCTTGTGCGCCGGGTTCCACGGGCACGGCGCGGCCTCGCACGAGACGGCGAGCGGCCTGCCGTCCGCCGGCTGCGGGTAGTCGTAGCGGAAGTAGTTCACGAACTCCTCGAGCCGCACGGACGTGCGCGGCGGCAGGCGCTTGCCCTCCGCGATCTCGCGGCGCATCAGCGCGTAGCTCGTGGTGTCCACGTCGAGCGAGAACGTCGAGAGCGGCGTCGCCTTCGGGTCGAGGAACTCGTTCTCCGAAAACTCCGCGTAGCGCTCCGCCGCGGGCACGGCGGCAGCGACCCGGTAGTAGTCCGGCATCCCGTCGCAATCGCCAGCGGAAACATCGTAGAGGGCGCCGCCGTGGATGTCCAGCCCGACGACGGCGGCGACTCCTGAATCTTTCCGGCCGTCCCACTGGCGGACGCCGCCCAGATGCTCCGCGGGCGCCTCGGCGAAAGACAGGTCGCTCTTTCGGGGACACCAACCCGTAGCCACCTCTTTGACCAACCTTTCGCGGAAACACTCCAGCGCCCACACCTGTTGCGGATTTTCCAAGTACGCGATTTCCGCGAAACCTTTCGCCTCGCCGGCAGCCGCAGCTGCCGCGGGCGGCGGCGCAGGCGGCGGCGCGGGCGGCGGCGCAGAGACGACATCCTCCTCTTCGCACTCCTCGCCAAGATCCGCTTCGGCCGTTTCGTCCAGATCGGCCTGATCAATGCTCCGGTCTTCGCCGCCGCCGTCCGCGGGGGCGGCGTCTCCCACCAGGACCGGCGCGCCGGCCTCGCCGGCGGGCCGTTCCTTCGTTCCCAGGCGTGCGGCGTAGACCGCGAGACCGCAACAGACCGCGAGCGCGGCGGCGGCGCGGAAGGCGGGGCGGAGGAAGAGGGAGCGCGCGGGTTCGCGGCGGAAGAGGGGGACGAAGTTCCCGCCCGCGACGAGAAACTCGCGCTCGTATTGCGCGACGGCGTTCTCGCCGTCGGTCCGCGAGAGGCGTCCGGGCGCGGCGCGCTTCGCGGCGACGAGGAGGTCGGCCAGGTCCGCCTCGGCGAGCGTGTCCACGCGCCAGCTGCGCTCGACGAAGCGGCGCGAGGCGGTGCAGGCGTTCCAGAGCTGGAACACGCGCTCGCCGGCGAGCCGTTCGCGCGGCGAGGCCGGGACGGTGAAGGGCGAGACGGGGACGAGGAGCCAGCCCGGCGCGCCGCGGTCCTCGGCGACGAGGGCGGCGAAGGGCCGCCTCATGTCCGCGAAGAGCCGGATCTCTCCGGCGCGGACGGGTGCGTCGAACGCGCCGCCCTCCGCGGGGCGGCGGTCGGCCTCGAAGGGGCGGCGTGCGCCGCCTTCGCGGTAGAGTTTCCATTCCTGTTCGAACGTGGTGCTCATGCGTGGTTCTCCCAGCGGACGCGCGTCGCGGCGGGGACGGCCGCCTCGCAGACCTCGAGCAGCAGTCGGGCGGCGAGAGGGCTTCCCGCCTCCTCGTCCAGTTCCGACAGTTCCGCCTTCATCCGTTTCACGACTTTCTCCCGCAGCGCGTAGGCCCGCGATTTTCCGGTTTGCAGCCCTTCAAGGACCGCCGCATCCGTCAGCGGCACGTCCTGGGCCGTCGCATACAAAAGGAGCGCGACCGCCGTTTTTTCCACGCCGAGCTTCGCGGCGGTGCGGGAGAGGGCGTCTTCGATCTGCCGGCGGAGCGGCTCCGCGTCGAGAAGGTCGGCCGCGTCGGGCGCGGCGTCGCCGGCCTGCAGCGCGGCGGCGGCCTCGTCCGCGGGGGCGCCCTCCCAGACGAGGCGGCGGCGGCCGTCCTCGCCGCGCAGCGTGCGCGGCCTCCAGCCCTTGAGGGCGGCGATCCAGTCCACGACGATGTCGTGCACGCGGCCGGACGCGGCGCCGAAGAGCGTGCCGCAGACGAAGTCGCGCATCGCGAGGCCCTCCGCGCGGATGCGGTGGGCGAACCAGAGCTTGAGCGGCTTGGCGCCCTCGCGCGAGCCCCGGAGCCGGAAGAAGGCGTCGAAGAACGCGACGGGATCCTCGCCCTGCGTCTCCTCCGGCGAAACGCCGCAGGCCGCGAGCCGCCGCATCATCGCGGGGACGATCTGCGCGCGGAGGCGGCGGGCGTCCTCCTCGCCGCACCCCGCCACGGAGCAGATCTCGAACCACTGCCGCCAGGCCCCGTCGCCGGCGTATCGGTCATGCGTGTCGTCCATCGTGGAATTCTCCTTCGTCTGCCCCCTAAAGGAACCGTCCCCCGCGTTTTTCCGCGCGCGGCGAAGGATCCTCCGCCGCGCCGCCGAGTCTAGCGGAAACGGAAGAGGGCCGCAAACGGGTCGCGGCGCTCCGGCGAGGGCCCGGCCCGACCTGACGGAGGGCTACGGCGCGGGGGAGTCCGGCGCGGAGAGGAGGGCGTCGAGGCGGGCGAGCTCGTCGTCGGCGAAGGCGGGGCCGTCGAGGGCGGCGAGGCTCGCGAGGAGCTGCTCCGGACGGCTGGCGCCGACGATGACGGAGGTCGTCTCGGGGCGGCGCAGGATCCAGGCGAGCGACATCGCCGCGAGCGTCTGCCCGCGTTCGCGGGCGAAGGCGTCGAGGCGAGCCACGTGCGCGAGCAGCGCGGGCGTGAGGCTGTCGGCGCGCAGGAAGGCGTTGCGCGAGGCGCGGCTGCCGGCCGGGACGCCCTTGAGGTAGCGGTCGGTGAGGACGCCCTGCGCGAGCGGCGAGAAGACGATCGTCCCGGCGCCGGACTCCGCGGCGGCGCCGAGCCAGCCCTCGGTCTCGGCGCGGCGGTCGAGCAGGTTGTAGCGCACCTGGTGCAGGATCATCGGCGTGCCGTTCGCGCGCAGCGCGGCGGCGGCGCGGCGGACGCCCGCCGCGTCGTAGTTCGAGACGGCCGCGTAGAGCGCCTTGCCGCGGCGGACGGCGTCCGAGACCGCGCCCATCGACTCCTCGAGCGGCGTGTCCGGGTCGGGGCGGTGGTGGTAGAAGACGTCGACGTACTCGAGACCGAGCCGGCGGAGGCTCTGGTCGAGGCTCGCGAGCAGGTACTTGCGCGAGCCGTGGTCGCCGTAGGGGCCGGGCCACATCCCGTAGCCGGCCTTGGTCGAGACCACGAGCTCGTCGCGGTGCGCGCGCAGGTCGGTCGCGAGAATGCGGCCGAAGTTCTCCTCGGCCGAACCGGGCGGCGGGCCGTAGTTGTTCGCCAGGTCGAAGTGCGTGACGCCGCGGTCGAACGCCGCGAGCACCATCCGGCGCATCGTCTCGAAGTCGTCGCCGCCGCCGAAGTTGTGCCAGAGGCCGAGCGAGACCTCCGGCAGGCGGAGTCCGCTCGCGCCGCAGCGGCGGTAGCGCATCCGGTCGTAGCGGTCGGGGGAGGGAGCGTGTTCCATGGTCGGTCGGGGGCTGGAGCGGGGTGGCGGGGTTCCGGATTTCGCGCGATCGCGTCCTTGGATCGGCGCTACTCCGCGCGGAGCGCGAGGAGCTGCCAGGGCCGGAGCGAGAGGGCGACGGCGCCGTCCGCGCCGGGGGCGAAGGCCTCGCCCGTGGCGGGGGCGACGAGGCGCTTCACGCCCTCGGGGAAGCGCACGCGGACGTCCGCCTTCGGCGTCCAGCCGGTGTGCACGAGCGCGTAGTAGTCGCCCGCCTCGCCCGCGTCGATGCGGCGCAGGACGACCTCCGCGTCGTCGCACGCGCCGTCGAGGCGCGCGGAAGGCAGCGCCGGGAGCGCGAGGAAGTTGCGGTTGAACTCCTGCACCGGCCCCGGGAAGCCGCGCGTGAAGTTGGAGCCCATCAGGTAGCCGAGGTTCACGGGGTCGCCGCTGGCCATCGCGCTGACCTCCGCCATCATGCAGGCGCGGCCGGCCCGCTCGAAGTCCGCGATCGCGTAGCCGAGGATGCGGTTGCCGTCGGCGTCCTCGACCATGTTCTCGTTGAGGCCGTAGTGGCGCACGATCGTGTCGGTTCCGTTGCCGTTGCGGAAGGCGTCGAAGGCGAGCGGGTCGTTCACCGTGAAGAGGCGGTGGAACGCCATCGAGATCCACACGTTGGTGAGCGCGGCGTAGTGGTGCGGGTCGTCGCCCGGGCAGGCGTGCTGCCACTCCCACGGGCCCCACGTGCCGGCGGGCGAGACAACCTGCCGGAGGTAGAGGTGGCTCGCGAGGATCGAGGGGTCGTTGAGGTCCACGACCTTGCCGGGCAGGAGCTTCTCCCACGCGGCGGGGTCGTCCGTGAAGAGCCCGCCGCGCCCGGCGAGGCCGGGGCCGCCCTCGGACTCGTCGTTGTCGAGGATCGCGATGGCGTCCTTCACGCCGTTCGTCTCGAGGTAGGCGCGGACATCCTCGAGGAAGGCGGCGCGCTTCTCGCCGTACCAGTCGATGTAGCGGGCGTAGAGCGCGGGGTCCGCCCTGAGGCGTTCGCGCGAGACGGGGCGCCCGCCGTTCGCCTCGGCGGCGAAGCGCGCGCGGGTGGCGTCGGCGAAGCTCACGGCCCACTGTCCGGGGCGCGGGCGGAACCACGCGCCGGCGAAGCCGCCCTTGGCGACCTGGTCCTTGAAGCGAAGGATCGTGCCGTCGAGGATGTACTTGAGCTCGACGAGCGTGTCGGGGTCTGTGATGTCGACGCGCAGCTTGCCCTCGCTCCACCAGATGTGCGTGTAGTTGGCGCCGCGCGTCTCCCGATCGGGCTTGTTGTCGAGGTCGAGCGGCTCGGCGCGCTTCTGCGGGCCGAGGGACTTCTCCCAGTTGCCGTTCACGCCGCCGTATTCGTAGTAGGGCAGGATCTCGAAGCCGTACTTGTCGACCGCGAGCGGAACGGCGCGCGACCAGACGTCCCACTCGGGCCCCTGGCTCTTCCACATCCACGAGGTCTGGCCCTCGGGGTAGGAGCCGTCGTCGTGCTTGCGCCAGTGCGGGTCCCAGTGCTGGTTGTGGCCGAACTCCAGCAGGTCCTTGCAGAACGTGTTCTGCCCGAGGATCTTCATCGCGCGCATCTTCTGCTCGAGCCAGTCGAGGCCCGCGTTGCCGGGGCAGATGTTGCCCATCGCGCCGTCGCTCATCTCCTCGCGCCAGAAGATCCTGCGGTGCGGCAGCGGGACGGGCGGGAGCGGGAGGTCCGCCCAGAGCGCCTTCTCGTCGGGGATCTCGCAGAGCAGCACGCGGGCGACGGCGAGGCCGGCGCTCTCCGGGTGGTTCGCCTTCGAATACTGCGCGAGGATGAAGTCAAAGCCCTCGGTCGCGACGTCCGTGACCAGCGCGTGGTCCTTTCCGTCGGGCCCCTTGGCGCTCTCGGCGCGCTCGGAGGCCTTCTCGCCCGGGAAGGTGAGCGAGGTCCAGAGCCGCCACTCGCCGCTCTGCGGGATCTTGAGCGACTCGGGGTGGTGGTCGACGTAGCGCGCGGCCCACGCGTCGCCGATCGCGGCGCCGGTGTAGAACGAGCGGCGCGAGTTGTTCGCGTTGTTGCGCACGAGGTAGTCGCGCGGGAGGTCGTCGGGATACTCGACCACGACGACGTAGGCGCCGTTGGGCTTCACGCCCTTCCCTTCGCCGAGGCGCCACTTGAGCAGCGAGCTTCCCTTCTCCTGCACCGGAAGCGCGCGGCACGCGCGGCCGAGCAGGTTCGTCGCGACGCTCGCGCCGGCGGGGATGTCCTCGAAGCGGTGGTCGCCCGGCGCCGCGGCGGCGCAGTCGACCGCGTCGACGACCTTCACGGCGCCGAAGAACGGCAGCTCGACCGTATCGCCGGGCGCGATGGCGTCCGGCAGCTGCCGCGCGAGCGGATCGGCGGGCGCTTCGTCGGCGGAGGCGGTGGCCGCGCAGAGCGCGGCGGCGGCGAGGAGAAGGGGCGTGGTCCGGTGTTTCATGGGTTGGCTCCGGTGGCGGGGTTGGTTTCGGTGGCGGGGTTGGCGACAGGGTCCGCGGCGGGCGCGGGCGGCGCCGGCAGCGCCGCCTCCTCGCGCAGCGCCGCGTCGAGCAGCGCGCGGAAGTCGGGATCGACGTTCAGGCGGGCGACGGCGACGCCGGCGACGAGCCGGCCGCGCTCGACGTCGCTCGCCCAGTGCACGCCGCAGACGAGGCGGCTCTCGCCGGCCTCGAAGCCGCGCGCGAGGACCGCCTCCGCCGCGGCGGGGCGCACCTCGGAGAGGATCAGCGCCGCGGCCCACGCCGTGGCGGCGTGGCCGGAGGGATACGAGTCCGCGCCGAGCTTCGTGTCCTCGGGTCGCAGCGGCGGCTCGCCGAGCTCGGCGAACGGGCGCGGGCGGGCGTAGGTGCGCTTGAGGTCGCGGTAGGCGCGGCGCGTCGTGTTGAGCCCGAACCGGAGCGCCGCGCAGAGCGCGGGCGTCTCCGCGTCGGAGATCGCGCGGCCGTAGGCGGGCGAGAACGACTCGAAGAGGTTCTCCCACGTGAAGACCGCGTCGCGCGCCGCCAGCTCCGCGCGCGCCGGGTCCGCGGTGCGGAGCGCCTTGGCCTCCTCGTGGCGCGCGCGGTCCCACGCCTTCGTGGCGGAACCCTCCGCCGGCGGTGGCGGGACGTAGAGCAGCGGGTTCGGCAGCTCCTCCTTCGGGATCCATTCGCGCGAGGGCGCGGGGACGGACGAGCATCCCGCCGCGACGAGCAGCGCGGCGGCGGCGGCAAGGAGGGGACGTTTCGTTTTCATGGCGGTCACCATTTCGCGTGGATGCGGTAGAACTGGACGTTCTGCCCGTCGGGGATCGGCGCCGCGAGCCGGACGAGTTCGCCGTTTGGATCGGCGGCGAGCGCCGACGCCGGGCGGAGACAGGGGGAGGAGGAGCGTTTCATGTCGATCGAGAATCCGTCCGCGCGGCGGCTTGCCGCGCGGACGGACCGGATTGTAGCAGAAGCCGGCGCGGCGCCGCAAGCCGGCGCGCGCGGGGGCGGAGGGAGGAGGCCTACTTCGCCCAGAGGGTGAGCAGCTGCCAGGGCTTGAGGTCGAGCGTCGCGACGCCCTTCTGCACGGCGTAGCGCTTGCCGTCGATGTCCGTGAGCGCCTTGACGTCCGCGGGCACCTTGATCTTCACGCCCTTCTTGCCGGTGTAGCCCGTGTGCACGACCGCGAAGTAGCGGCCCGCGCCCTTCGCCGAGCAGTCAATCAGGCGCACGGTGACGTCGGGCTTGTCCGCCGCGCCGTCGAGCCGCTTCGACGGAAGCGCCGGCAGCGCGAGGAAGTTGCGGTTGAACTCCACGACCGGGCCCGGGAAGCCGCGCGTGTAGTTCGAACCCATCAGGTAGCCGATGTTGGCGGGGTCGCCGTTCGCCATTGCGTTCACTTCCGCGATCATGCAGGCGCGGCCGGCGTGCTCCCAGTCCGCCATGCAGTAGCCGGTGCTGCCGGGTTTGTCGTCCTGGATGAGCGTGCCTTCGTTGAGGTCGTAGTGGCGGATGATCGTCGAGGTGCCGTTGGCGTTGTCGAACGCCTTGAGGCAGGCCGGGTCGGTCACGGTGAAGAGCGCGTGGAACGGCATCGCGATCCAGACGTTCCTGAGGTCCTGGTAGTGCTCGGGGTCGCAGAAGGGCGAGGCGTGCTGCCACTCCCAGCAGCCCCACGTGCCGCTCGGCGTCTTGAGCGCCTGGAGGTAGCGGTGCTGGCCGACGACGCTCGGGTCGTTCACGTCGACGATGTTCTTGCCGGGCAGCTTCGCCTGGCAGAAGGGCAGGTCGTCCGTCGTCATGCTCCCGCCGTCCTTGAGCGGGTAGCCGGTCTCGGAGTCGTCGTTCTCGAGGATCGCGATCGCGTTCTTCACGCCGCCGTCCTCGAGATACTTGCGGATGTCGTCCATGAACTTCGCGCGCCGCTTGCCGAACCAGGCGATGTACCTGTCGTAGAGCGCCTTGTTGTTCTTGAGGTCGGCGCGGGAGACGGCCTGGCCGCCGTTCTCCTCCTTGGCGAAGCGGGCGCGCGTGGCGTCGCCGAAGCCGATCGCCCACTGGCCGGGGCGCGGGCGCATGAGGACGCCGAGGAAGCCGCCCTTCTCGACCTGCTCCTTGAAGCGGAAGACGGTGCAGTCGAGGATGTACTCCAGCTCGGCGAGCGTGTCCGGGTCGGTGATGTCGACGCGGAGCTTGCCCTCGGACCACCAGATGTGCGTGTAGTTGATGCCGCGGTCCTTGGGCTTGTTGTCGATGTCGAGCGGCTCGCAGCGCTTCTGCGGGCCGAGCGGGGGCGTGGAGCAGCTCATGTCGCCGGCGGCGCCGCCGTACTCGTAGTAGGGCAGGACGTCGAAGCCGTACTGGTCGACGGCCATCGGGACGATGCGGCCCCAGATGTCCCAGTCGTGGCCGTTGCCGCCCCACATCCAGTTGGCGTGCTTGGCGCCGGGCAGGTTGTTGCGGCGCTTCCAGTTCACGTCCCAGCCCTGGTTGTGGCCGAACTCCAGCAGGTCCTTGCAGTAGGTGTTCTGGCCGAAGATC
>CAMVRE010000054.1 GCA_947169825.1 uncultured Verrucomicrobiota bacterium
CCGCGGTCTGCGCGCTCTGCGGCGCGCCCGCCGCCGCCGGCGCGCCGCGCCGCATCGCCCCCGGGCTTCCGCCGGGCCCGGGCAACGTCCTGCCGCTCTGCGACCTGTGCCGCCTCGCGGCGAGCCCCTCGGCCGATCCGCTCTCGCACCTCGCGGCGACCGGCCGCGCGCCCTCCCTCGCCCTCGCGCGCTCCTATCTCGCGCTCGTCCGGGACTATGACCGCGCGCAGGGCTTCGGCGACCGCTTCTACCTGCTGGACCTGCTGCGCTGGCCTCATCCGATCGACCTGGCGGGCCTCGACCGCAACTTCGCCTTCCTCGCGCAGTTCATCCGCTCGGCCGGGCGCCGGCCGGAGCTTTCGGAGACGCCCGTCCCGTGACGCCCGACCCCCGGGCGCGAGCCGCCCTCCCCGTCCTCGAGCACCGCGCCGAGATCGCCGCCGCGATCGAGGCGAACCCGGTCGTCGTCGTGTGCGGCGAGACGGGCTCCGGCAAGACCACCCAGATCCCGCAAATCTGCCTCGAGCTCGGCCGCGGCGCGAAGGGGCGGCTCGTCGGCGTCACCCAGCCGCGCCGCCTCGCCGCCGTCACGGTCGCCGAGCGCGTCTCGCGCGAGCTCGGCGAGGAGCGCCACCTCGTCGGCTGGCAGCACCGCTTCGGGAAGAAGCTCTCGCGCGACAACCGCGTGAAGTTCATGACCGACGGCATCCTGCTCGCGGAGCTGCGCTCGGACCCGCTCCTGCGCGCCTACGACACGGTCATGGTGGACGAGGCCCACGAGCGCACGCTCAACGTGGACTTCGTCCTCGGGTGCCTGAGGCGCATCCTCCCGCGCCGCCCCGACCTGCGCGTGATCGTCTCCTCCGCGACGCTCGAGACGAAGGCCTTCTCCGACTTCTTCGGCGGCGCGCCCGTCCTCGCGATCCCCGGCCGCGCCTATCCGGTCGAGGTGCGCTGGCGCCCGCCGGAGGGCGAGGAGTCCGACCTCGCCGCCGCCGTCGCGGACGCCGTGGAGGAGTGCCTCGCCGGACCCTACGAGGGCGACGTCCTCGTCTTCCTCTCCGGCGAGCGCGACATCCGCGCCGCGGCCGAGGCGCTGCGCGGGCGGCGCCTGCCCGGCGTCGAGGCGATCCCGCTCCTCGCGAGCCTCCCGCCCGCCGAGCAGCGCCGCGCCTTCGAGCTCGCGCCCGGGCGGACGCGCGTCGTCCTCGCGACGAACGTCGCCGAGACCTCCGTCACGATCCCCGGCGTGCGCTACGTCGTCGACACCGGCCTCGCCCGCCTCTCGCGCTACAACCCCCGCGCCCGCGTGAAGCGCCTCCGCGTGGAACCCATCTCCCAGGCGAGCGCCGAGCAGCGCAAGGGGCGCTGCGGGCGCGTCGGCCCCGGCGTCTGCATCCGGCTCTACGCCGAGGAGGACTTCGCGCGCCGCCCCGCGCAGACCGACCCCGAGATCCGCCGCGCCTCCCTCGCCGGCACGATCCTCTCGATGCTCGACTGGCGGCTCGGCGACATCGCCGACTTCCCCTTCCTCCAGCCCCCCGCCTCCGCCGCGGTCCGGGAAGGGCACCGGGAACTCCTCGCGCTCGGAGCAATCGAAGAGAATGCTGAATGCACAATGCTGAATGCTGAATGCCGACCCCGTGAATCGCGCGGCCGTCCCTCCGCGGGCGGAACGCCCGCACCCATTCAGCATTCAGCATTCAGCATTCAGCATTCCCTCTTCCGGATCACGAAACTCGGAAGGAAGCTGGCCAAGCTCCCGCTCGAGCCCTCGCTCTCGCGCATGCTCTACGAGGCCGACGCGCAGGGCGCGCTGCGCGACGCGCTCACGGTCGTCTCCGCGCTCGCGTGCGAGGACCCGCTCCTGCGCCCCGCCGAGAGGCAGGAGGAGGCGCGGCAGGCGCACGCGGCGTTCCGCGACAAGACCTCGGACTTCGACGGCATCCTCCTGCTCTGGCGCCGCTACCACGACCCCGCGCATCCGCTCTCGCGCTCCGCGATTCGCCGCGACTGCGAGAAGAGCTTCGTCTCCTACCGCCGGATGTGCGAGTGGGAGGACGTCCGCGACCGCCTCGAGGAGACGCTGCGCCGCGACGGCCTCCGCGTCGACTCCTCCGGCGGCGGCGACCCGGGCCTGCACCGCGCGCTGCTCTCGGGCCTGCTCTCCAACATCGGCGTCTGGGACCCCGAGGAGAGGAACTACAAGGGCGCGGGCGGGAGCCGCTTCGTCCTCTTCCCCGGCTCCGGCCTCGCGAAGGCGAAGGCCCCGCCGCAGTGGGTGGTGGCCGCGGAGCTCGTCGACACCGCGCGCCTCTACGCGCGCCGCGCCGCCGCGATCGACCCGGACTGGATCGAGCCCCTCGCGCGGCACGTCTGCCGCTACCACTACGCCGGCGAGTCCTGGGATCCGCGGACCGGGACCGCCCGCGCCACGCGCCGCGCCGTGCTCTACGGGCTCGTCGTGCAGGACGGCGTCCGGTGCGACATCTCCCGCGCCAACCCCGCCCTCGCCCGCGAGCTGCTCATCCGCGAGGGGCTCGTCGGCGGCGCCTTCCCGAAGCCCGTCCCGGAGATCGTCCGCCGCAACCTCGAGACCATCGCCGCCCGCACCGAGGAGGCGCGCAAGACCCGCGCCCTCTCCGTCGACCTGGAGACCGACGCCTTCTGCGCCTTCCTCGACGAGCGCCTCCCCGCCGAATGCACCAGCGCCGCCGCCCTCCGCGACTGGCT
Organism: uncultured Verrucomicrobiota bacterium; assembly: GCA_947169825.1. GTDB lineage: Bacteria > Verrucomicrobiota > Kiritimatiellia > RFP12 > UBA3636 > UBA3636. The sequence goes on from CAMVRE010000054.1 coordinate 2,734, forward strand.
CTCCCGCGTCCCCCGCTCCGAGGCCGAGCGCCTCCTCATCCCCCGCCCCGAGTCCTCCGCCTCCGCCCGCCTCTCCCCCGACGACTTCCCCGACTACGTCGAGCTGCTCGTCTCGATCGCGGACCGCTCGTCGCCCGTCGCCAGTCACTCGTCACCCGTCACTCGTCACTCGTCACTCCGCAGGGATGCGGGCGGCCGCCGGCCGCCCGCATCCCTGCGTCTCCCCCTCTCCTACCGGCACGACCCCCGCGCGGAGGACGACGGCATCACCTGCACCGTCACGCCCGAGGCGATTCCGCTGCTGCCGCTGCTCGAGCCCTCCCGCCTCGTCCCGGGCGCGCTTCCGGGGTTCGTCGCGTGGCTCCTGCGGTCGCTCCCCCACGCCCCGCTCTCGCTCCTCGCCGCGCGCTGCGGCCACTCGCCGCGCACGCCGGACATCGATGCCCTCGCGCGCCTCGTCGCCGACGCCCTCCCGCCCGAGGGCCCGCTCCCCGCGGCGCTCGTCGAGACGCTCGCCCGCGACTTCGGCGTCCGCCTCTCGCGCGACACCTGGGCCGAGGAGGACATCCCGCCCCAGTTCCGCATCCGCTGGCGCGTCGTCGACGCCCGCGGCCGCGAACGCTTCGCCTCGCGCGACCTCTCCGAGATCCTCGCCTTCCGCGACGAATACGACCGCCTCGCCCCCGGCGCCCTCCCCGCGCGCGAGGACTTCGTCTTCGAGAACGGCTTCCGCGAGCTCCCCTCCCTCCGCCGCTTCTCCGACTGCCCTCCCCTGCCCGACCGCATTCTCCTCGCCCGCATCGGCGGCCGCGCGGTGTGCGCCTTTCCCGCGCTCAATAGGGAGCAAAGCGGGGGCGGCGGCGCCGGCTCCGCCGTCGCCGCCGCCCCCGCAAAGGCAAACGGCGCAGGCGCCCCGCCCGCGGATCACTCGTCACTCGTCACTCGTCACTCGTCACTCCGCGTAGCGGTCCGCCTCTTCCCCGCCGCGGCCTCCGCTGCGGCCGCCCACGCCGAAGGCGCCGCCGCCCTCGCCGACCTCTCGCTCTCGCTCTTCGCCTCCGCCCTCCCCCGACGCCATTCCCGATACCAGCCGCTCGACCCCCACAGTCTCGCTTCGCTCGACAGCTCCCCCAGCGGGGGAGCCAGGTCCGCGCGGGGTGCGGACCCGCGGCGCGCAGCGCCGGCCCCCTCCCTGAGGGGGCTCCCGGCGAAGCCGGGTGAGGGAGTCATTCCGCATTCGGAATTCATCATTCAGCATTCGGCCGAGCGTCGCGCCCTCCTCGAGGTCTTCGGCGACGATCCGCCCCGCTCCGGCGCGGCGCTCGAGGCGTGGGCGAAGGAGCGCGCGCCGCGCTGCCGCGAGCTGGCGCGCAACCTGCGCACGCTCGCCGAGGCGGTCGACGGGCTCGCGGAGGAATGCCTCGAGACGCTCGACGCCGTCCCGGCGCTGCATCCCGACACCGTCCGCGACGTCGCCGAGCAGATCGGATGGCTGTGCCCGCCGGGCTTCGCCGCGCTCGTCCCGTCCGCGCGCCTCGCCGAGTATCCGCGCTACCTCGAGGCGATCCGGAAGCGGCTCGACGCGGCGTCCTTCGACCCGGCCGCCGACCGGCGGAAGATGGGCCCCGTGCGCGAGGCGTGGGAGCGCTACGCCGCGCTCGTGGGCGACCGCGAGGGCAATCCGCCCTTCGACGAGGCCGCCGCCGAGCGCTACCGCTGGCTCGTCGAGGAATACCGCGTCGCCGTCTTCGCGCAGTCCCTCGGCACCGCCGTCCCGGCCTCGCGCCAGCGCCTCGACCGCCTCTGGTCCGAGGTCGTCGGCTAGCGCATCGGCCAGGGCTCGAGCGGCAGGTCGAACGCCGGCGGCGTCATGCCGTGCCCGACGGGCGCCGGCGCGACGCCCTTCTCGCGCCAGCGCGCGAGCAGGCCGAACTCGTCGCGGATCGTCTGCACGCCCGGCCCGCCCATGTGCTCGCGTCCCGGCAGCAGGTAGTAGCGGCAGAAGCCGCGCGCCGCGTCGAGCCCGTAGCGCGCGGCGAGCCGTTCGTACCAGGCGGCCGTCGCATGCCACGGCACGCACGAGTCCGACGTTCCGGAATAGACGAGGAGCTTCCCGCCGCGCGCGCGGAAGGCGTCGAGATCGACGCTCTCCGCGTCGAGGTCCGGCGCGAGCGCGGCCGCGTAGCGGTCGAAGTCCGCGCCGAAGTCGAACCGCGCCGGGTCGAAGCCCGCGCCGAAGACCCAGTCGAAGATCCAGAGGTTGCCCGTCGCGGGCGCGAACGGCCCGCCCGGCGGGAGTCCGCCGTGGATGCGCCGGCCCGTGACGGCGTGGCGGGGTCCCCCGACGAGGCGCCGCAGCGCGTCGAGATGCTCGGGGCCGAGCGACGGGTCGCGCTGCGAGGCGCCGCGCAGCGCCTCCTCGAGGCGCGCCGGCGTCCATCGCGGGTCGGAGGCGAACCGTCCGCGCGCCCGCTCCAGCCGCTCGTCCGGCGCGAACGCCGCGAGCGCGGCCTCGTGCCATGCCTTCTCCTGCGTCTGAGAGAAGAGAAGCGAGCCGTCGGGACGGTGCAGCGCCCGCCAGTTCCAGAGGAAGTAGGCGTGCAGCGCGGTTCGCGCGTGCGCAGGGACGGCGGCGAGGATCGCGTCGCAGTCCTCCGGGTGGCGCTGCGCGAGCATCATCCCCTGCTGCCCGCCGGTGGAGCCGCCGAGGAAGTAGACGAATCGCGGCGCGCGCCCGTAGGCCGCCGCCGCGAGCGCGCGGCCCGCGGCCATCGCGAGGTGCGTCGCGCGATGGCCGAAGTCCTTCCAGACCTCCGGATTGCCGGCGCCGGCGCGCGCGGCGTCGCGCTTCGTCCCGAGGTCGGTCGTCGCCACCGCGCGGCCGCGGCGCAGATGCGCGCCGAACTCCTTCGAGGGCAGCCACCCGCCGCCGCCGCCATTGCCGATGCCGACGAGCCGGCCGTCCCAGCGCTCCGGCCGCGGCAGCGCCACCTCGACGCGCACGCACGACCCCGGCGCGGGCTCCAGCTCCAGCTCCGCGAACACCGTCCCCGCCGGCGCCTCGACCGGATTGCCGTCGGGGTTCGTGTAGCCCGCGTCCCCCGCGATCGCGACCGACATCCGTCCCCCGGCGCCGACCGCACGCTCCAGCTCCCCCGCCCCCTTCAGCCGCTCCAGCGCCTCCGTTCCGTCCTTCCCGATCTTCACGTCCCCGATTCTCCCGCGTTTCCGTCCATGCGTTGCCTGTTCCGTCCTTGCAAGGCCTCCATTCTACACAAAAGCGGCGCAGAGCGCCATGCCGGCGCACGATTGCGGTGGAAATCCCGTGCGCGGGTGTGGTAGAATCCCGCGGCGAAAGGGGCACCCCATGAAACGCCTTGTCCTCCGTCTGTCCTTCGTCGCCGCGCTCGCGTGCGGCGCGGGCGCGTTCGCGGATCCGCCGGACCTCGCCTCGCGCGGCCTGGGACTGCTCGACGACCCGCGGGCCGCCCCGGCGCAGCGCGTCGCCGACCCGCGCGCGGCGGGCCTCCGGCGCGCACCGGCGCGGACCGCCCTGCCCGCGAAGTGGGACGCCCGCGACCAGGGCTGGGTCTCGCCCGCCAAGAACCAGCAGCAGACGGGCTCGTGCTGGGCGTTCGCCGCCCTCGCGACGATCGAGACGCAGCTCCTCCGGACCGGCCGCGGCCTCTACGACCTCTCCGAGCGCAACCTGGTCAACCTGAACGGATGGACCGGGCTGAACGGCGAAACCGGCGGACTCCACTCGATGGCGGAGGCGTATCTGCTGCGCTGGGCCGGACCCGTCGCCGAGTCGAACGATCTCTTCGGCGTCGTCGCGAAGACGTCGGACTGGACGCACGACAGCCCGCAGCTCGCGCCGGTCGTCCGCGTCCGGGACATCGTGTGGACCGAGCCGCTCGACGGCACGCCGGAGAAGGTCGCCGCGCTCAAGGCGGCGACGATGGAGTACGGCGCGGTCGCGGTGTCGATGTACTACGGCACGCAGTTCGTCAATGGATACGCCGAGGCGCCCGCCTGCTACTGCCCCGTCGCGAATTCGGCCAACCACGCCGTCACGCTCGTCGGCTGGGACGACGACTTCCCGACCAACGCCTTCAAGACGCCCCCGCCCGGTCCGGGCGCGTGGATCGTGAAGAACAGCTGGGGGCCGGACTGGGGGACGGATGACGGCTTCCTCCGCGTGTCCTACCACGACGCCGTCTTCGCGACCGCGGAATCCGGCGCGATCTACCTCCCCGCCGGCGAGGGCGAAGACTACGACGCCGTGCGCGGCCACGACCGGGAGGGCCCGGTCTTCGACGCTTCGGGGCCCAACTCCGCGATCCACAGCGACCACGACCTCCAGGCCTCCGTCTTCACCGCCGGAAGCGGCGAGCGGCTCGACGCCGTCGGCGTCTGGTCCCGCCTCTTCCCGCACTTCGGCGAGATCCTGGTCTACACGAACGTGACGCGCGGCGCCGCAACGCCGGTCGAGGGCGGCGCGCCCGCCTGCCGGCAGTCGATCGAGCTGGTGCGCGCGGGATTCACCACGGTCCCCCTCGAAACGCCCGTCCCGCTCGTTCCCGGAACCGCGTTCTCCGTCGTCTACCGGCAGGTCGGGACGAACCTCTCCAACTACGTCAACAGCGACAACCCGGGCCGCTGCCACCCCGACCACCGGACAGGCAATTCGTATTTCGGACGCTACGACGAGACGGAGGGCGTCGAGGGCTCGGCGTGGTTCGACGGGAAGACGATCGTCGCGCAGGACCCGGACCATGTCGATCCGACCGACCTGAGCTGGGCCGCCACAATCAAGGCCTACACGCGCTGCGTCGTCCCCGCGCGCGCCGGGGACGCGCCCGGCGAGACGGACGACGGGACGGCCTATCTCGCCGACCTCGCCGCGACGAACGCGACGCTTTTCGCGGACACCGCCGGAACCTTCGGCGCCTCGGCGGGGCTCGTCGGCGCGAACGGCCGCTCCCTCTGGGCCAGCTGGCTCGCGGGGCTCGACCCGGACGACCCGGCGAGCCGCGACCTCGTCGTCTCGATCGACCTCGAGGGCGGCGAGCCGCGCATCGGCTGGACGCCCGACCTCGGCGACGCCCGCGCCTACACGCTCTGGGGGCGCGACTCGCTCGCGCCCTCCGACGGCTGGCGCGCCGTCGATCCCGCCGCCCCCTCCGCCACCGGCGCCCGCTTCTTCCGCGTGTCCGTCGGCGCGACGAACGCAACGTCCGCCGCCGCCGGACCGTGACCCCGCGCCGGGGCGAATCGGGGGAATTGTTGCCAATGTGATATTGTTGCCAATTCCCAATTTCCAGTTTCCATTGCGGGTTCCGGTCATTGGCCATTGGCAACTGGAACTGGCAACACTGGCACCATTGGCAACACTTCGAAACCCCGGAGCGTTAGCGGAGGGATTCAACTCATCGGAGTTCCTTGTCGCGCCGGCCATGAAACTCCGATGAGTCCCATGGCTCCGCTAACGCTCCGCCATTTTGGATTTCCGGCCTTCGCCCCGAGCCCGGCCACCGCGCGCCGAAAACCACTTGCATGAAACCAATCGGTATGATACAATTCGGCACTATGAAAGACAAACCACTGGACAGCAACCCGTTCCGCTACGGGTGCGTGGTCGAGGACAGCTTCTACTGCCCGCGTCCGGCGCTCGAACGACAGCTCGCCGGATTCATCCGCTCCGGGCAGAACGTCGTCATCCACGGCGAACGGCGGATGGGCAAGACATCGCTGGTCAACGCGGTCGTGCGCGGCATGCGCGGATGGCGGATGCTCTACGTGGACCTTCTGCACGTCCAGACGGTCGGCGACGTCTGCCGCCGGATCGTCTCGGCCGTGCGAAACCTGGAGCGGAAGGCGTCCGTCTTCGAAAAGGCGCTAAAGCTTCTGCCACGGCTCCGGCCCGTGATGAAGATCGACCCCGCGACCGGGGAGTTCGGCTTCGGTCTCGACGCTCGCGCCGCCGAGGACCCCTATGCCGTGGAGGAAGTCATCGACATGCTGGCCGGGGTCGCGGCCGGCGGCCGCACGGTCATCGTGCTCGACGAGTTCCAGGACATCTGCAACCTTCCCGACGCGCAGACCGTCCTGGCCCTCATGCGCGGGCGCATCCAGTTCCAGGGAGACATTCCCTACGTGTTCACCGGCAGCGTCAGGAAGCGGATGGTGGAGCTCTTCGACAATCCCGACAGCGCCTTCTACAAGTCCGCGCTCACCCTGTGCGTCGGCGAGATCGACCGGGATTCCTTCGCGAAGTTCCTCCGGCGCCGTTTCGAAAACGGACACCGGCGCGTCTCGGACGAAACGGTCGGAACGATCATGGATACGGTCGCGGACGTTCCGGGCGACGTCCAGCAGCTCTGCGAGGCCATCTGGGGCGTGACGTCTGGCGACGTGGGCGCGAAGGACATCGAGGCCGCCCTCCAGGTCGTGTTCATGCGGGAGGGGGACAAGTTCGAAAGTTTCTGTGAACGTCTTTCCCCCGTGCAGTTCAAGCTGCTGCTGGGCATCGCGCGGATCGGCGGACGCGAAATCCAGTCGCGCGCGTTCCTCGACGCGGCCGGGATCGGAAACGCGGCCTCCGCACGGAAGGCCGCAATTCGGTTGTGCGAGCTGCGCTACGTCTATTTGTTCCGGGGCGAATACCGCTTCTCCAGCATGTTCTTCAAGGCGTGGCTCCTGCGTCGGGACTATTGATCGGGCGCCCCCGGCCCGGATGCGGTGTGCCGGCCCCGCGCGGCGCCAGCCGCGCGGGGAGCGTAGGCACCCGCATCCGGGCCACCCTTTGCGACCTTCGCGTTCAAACACCCGCGCCGCCCCGGAGCAGGGTCCCAAGCCCCGGAGCGTTCGCGGAGGGATTCCGCTCATTCAACGGACTCGAAGAGGTCGCAGGAACAGGAGTCCTCATCGAACGAAAGCGTCGTCCGGGCTCCGGCCGCCAGCGCCCGTTCGCCGACCAGATAGTCGGAGAAGTCGGCCTTGCCCGTCTCGAAGCGGGCCACGGCCCTTGCCACCAGGTCGCGGTGTTCGAGCTCCAGCTCCTCCGCCGCCAGCAGTCCGCGGACGACGCGGCAGAGGCCCGGCTTCCGAACCTTGTAGCCCCGCTTCAGCACCCAGACGACCTCGCACAGCGTGACCGCCGCGACGAAGCCGCGGTTCTCGGCCGACAGCCGGTCCTCGAACACGCGGGACGCGGCGGCCGACTGGACGGGATCGTCCTGGACCAGATACCGGACGATCACGTTCGTGTCGAGCCCGATCACGACGCGCCTCCCTTCCCGACGGCGCGATCCATGTCGGCGAGCGACAGCGCCGGTCCGGAATGCCGGACCATGCCGCGCAGGGCCGTGACGGAGGCCCGATGGGGAACCAGTTCGAGCCGGCCCGTGTCCAGGAGGAGGAAATCGACCTTGTCCCCCGTCCGAAGCCGGAGCGAATTCCGGATGGCGAGGGGAATCGTGAGCTGTCCTTTCGAGGAAATCGTTGCGACCATGTTCTTCCGCTCCTTTCGACGAAGGCCAAGCTAGCAGATCCTTACTGAAAAGTAAAGCAGAAAAGTAAGGCGGTCGCCGCGCCGGGTGGGGCGAGCCGTCCCGGCGAGCCGCGGCGCGCCACCCCGGAGCAGGGCAACCCGAAACCAATCCTGTCAATCCTGCCAATCCTGCAATCCTGTCAAAATGGCCGGCACGCGATTGCGGCGCCGCGGGCGGGTGTGGTAGAATCCCGCCGCGAAAGAGCCCCCCATGAAACGCCCGATCCTCCGCCTGTCCATCGCCGCCTCGATGCTCGCGATCGCGGACTTCGCCGCCGGCGAAACCGACCTCGCCGAGCCGGACGCCCTCCTCGACTACATCGAGGCGACGGGCTCGCAGTACATCGACACCGGCATCAACGCCGAGACCGGCCTCAAGGCGCAGATCGACTTCGCGTGGGCGAGCGGGACCATCAGCACCAACGACTGGTCGCTCCTCGACGCCACGATCGACAACACCGTCTCGGACAAGCGCACTCGCTTCCTCATGTGCCACCTGTACAAAGCGAAGCCGTACTTCGGCTACGGCGTCAAGCAGCGCAGGAACCCAGCTTTTTCGGTCCCGTTCGTCGGCGGGCAGCGCTGCGAAATCATCACCGACATGACCGACCCCGATTCGCTCGAGCTTTACCAGGACGGGGTGAAGACGTTCAGCGAAGAAGACTTGGAGACGTTCAAGACGAACGGTTTCGTCAATCTCAATCTCAAGCTTTACGTCTTCGCCTGTAACTTAAGTGGATCTGCGAAGTGGCACAGCCAGGGCCGGCTCTACGAGATGAAGATATGGAAGAAGAACCTTGAGTCCGGCGAACTCGACCTCGTCCGCCACTACCTTCCCTGCGCCAAGGGCGGTCGCGCCGGTCTCTACGACGAGGTGGAAGGCAAGATCTACTACTCCTTCAGCGACGACAACTTCATCGCCGGCGCGGTCACCAACGCGCCGAGTTTAACGGATCCCGAAGGCAACGCGATAACGAACCCCGATGTCCTCGACTGGATCGAGCACTACGGCGCGACGCAGGAGGACATCGACGCCCTCGGCACGAAAGCCAGGTTCGGCGAGCTGTTCCTGCTCGACCTCGACCCTACCAAGGACTGCGAGGCCGAGCTGAGGATCGCCTCGATCCGCATCGAGGACGGCATCGTCTACCTCGGCGTCCGGCTGACGCGCACGGAGGACAACGTTCCCGTCGGCACGCGCAAAATCAACGGAACCCTGACGCTTCTCGGCCGCGCCGATCTGGAGACCGGCTCCTTCGAGCCCCTTCAGCCCGACGTCTTCGACTCGAACTTCGAGACCGGCAACAATGTCGGCATCGAATACGAGCTCCCCGCCTCGGCCCCGCCCGCCTTCTTCAAGGTTGTCGTCGAGTAGCCGCCTCCGCGCCCCGCGCCGGGTGGAGAAAGAACGCAAAGGCCGCGCCCCGGAGCAGGGCAACCCCAAGCCCCGGAGCGTTAGCGCGGAATTCGACTCATCGGAGTTCCTTTTCCTCGCCGGCCTTGAAACTCCGATGAGTCCGATGGCTCCGCTAACGCTCCGCCCTTTTTGGTATTCCCTGCCTCCGCCCCGGCATCTATTCGACAGGATTCCAGGATGATCAGGATTGACAGGACCCATTCCGGGTGAATTGTTGCCAATGTGATATTGTTGCCAATTTCCAATTGCCAATTTCCAGTGGGGATTTCGGTCCATTGGCCATTGGCAACTGGCACTGGCAACATTAGCAACATTGGAAACACTTCGAGCCCCGGAGCGTTAGCGAAGGGATTCCGCTCATCGGAGTTCCTTTTCCGCGTCGGTGCCTCATTTTTCGCTTTACGCGCGGGGGAGGGGATGTGGTAGAATTCGCGCCATACGGGGCCAAGCCGGCCCCACGGCCGAAAGGACCGACCATGAAAATGGCGCTGTTCTCCCTCCTCGTCGCGGCAATCTCAGCGGCCGCCCCCACCGCCACGCGGGGCGCCACGCTCACCGTCAACGGCACGCCATACACCCAGGGCGGGGCGGGGTGGGCGTATGCCGGCGCGACCGTCTCGCTCACGAACGCGGGGCCGTTCGTCCTCTCCACGGGTGGCGCGAACTTCACCTCGAACGTCGCCGTCGTCGCCCAGGCCGACTGCGCCGTCACGTTCACGAATCTCGAAGTCTTCGCCGGGAACCACGCCGGGCTTTCGCCGTTCACGGTCGCGCCCGGCGTCTCCGTCGCGCTCACGCTCGAGGGCAATACCGTGCTGAGGGCGGGCAGCGGCGCCGCCGCGATCACGGTCGTCTCCAACGCGACCGGCGTCGCCTCGCTCACGATCGACGCGGACGCGACGGACACCCTCCACACGCTGGGCGCGACCGGCGGCAATCAGGGCGCGGGCATCGGCGGCGGCGACGGCGAGTCCTGCGGATCGGTGACGATTCTGGGCGGCCTGCTAACGGTCGAAGGCGGCGCGAACGCCGCCGGCATCGGCGGCGGGCGCAACGGCGCGGGCGGTGCGGTGACGATCTCCGGCGGCCGGCTGAATGTGAAGTCCGCCGGCTCCTACGCCTTCGTCGGCGGCAAATTGAAAACCACGAACGGCGGCGCGGCCATCGGCGGCGGATACCAAGGCCCGGGCGGCATGACCGCCATCTCCGGGGGAACCATGTCGCTCACCGGCGTCGGCGATGGTGCGGCCATCGGTCCCGGCAA
>CAMVRE010000055.1 GCA_947169825.1 uncultured Verrucomicrobiota bacterium
TCTTCGCCGCCGGATTCGCGACGGCCACGCTGCTGCGACCCGCCACGCCGGCGCCCGCGCCCGTCGCGAGCACGGGCGCCGAGGAGGACGCCCCGCACGCGCGCGCGGACGCCGTAGCGGAGCTGCGCCTGCCGGAATCCGACGCCGAGCAGGTCGAGGGCCTGCTCGCCCTGGAGCGCCTCCCGGGCGAGGACTGGCCGCTCGCCGCGTTCCGCCGGATGGCGCCCGCGGACCGAGCCGAGATCGAGGCGTTCCTGCGCCGGCTGCCGGCGTTCTTCGAGCCGGAGACGCTCGACGCCTTCCGGCGCGGCTACCGCGATCTCCTCGCCGCCGTCGCCGCGCGCGCGGACGCGGGAATCTTCGGATCCGGCAGCGCGGGCGGCTGGGCCGCGAAGGTGGCCGGCGCGCTCAACGCCGCCACCACGAACGCGCTCGCCGCGGGCGACGTCGAGGCGCTCCTCGCCGCGCCTCCGCTTGCGCGCGCGGGAGCCGGGGAGCCCGCGTGGTCCGGCTCCGACGACGACCTCTGGCGCGACTTCCGCCTGCACTGGACCGGCGAGGATTCGCTGTTTGCGACCCACCGCAACGAAGGATCCCGGGATGGCGACGATCTGTCCGTCGGGATGGTGCGGACCGGCGGCGTCTGGAGAATCTCGGGCTCGGTTTTCCGAGGATGGGTCACATGGGCGGACATCGTCGCGCAGTCCCGACCCGACAGTCGGCACCGCGGGAACCTCAGGCTCTGGGCCGAGATCTTCGCCGACTTCGCCGCCGGGGCGCGCGCGGAGGCGGAGAAGCCGTCGACGACCGCGTTCGCCGACGCGCAGCGGGACGAGCGCGCCGCGGAGCTCGTCGCCGCCGCGCTCCACGGCATCAGCCGCCGTCTCCGGCAGCTTCCGTGGGAGTTCTCGTTTTCGGGATCCTACCTCCTCGGCGAGTATTGGGGCTACTGGAACACGGAGCGGAAGAACGGCGAATGGGAGCATACCGCCTACATGGAGAAGCGGCTCGAAGCGCAAAAGCCGGTCCGTCCGCAGCGCATGCCGAACGACCGCTTCGTCGATCCGCGGGAACACCTCGTCCCGCGCGACCGGGTCCTGACCGACGAGGAACTGCCCGGCCATGGCGGCCGCAAGGACGACGGCGACACGGAGGACGCTCCGGCCGAGGACCCCGCCGCGAAGCTCCGGTCCGCCGCCGAAGCTCGCGCGCGCGAGCGCTGGAAGCGCGAGAACCGCAGCGACGTCGACCTCGTCTTCGGAGACGAGTAGCTCGGCGCCTTCCCGCACAATGGATCGTCGATTTAGACTCGTTTGGATGTGATTTCACGTTTTATCTTGCGAAATCATTTCAAATCTGATAGATTCCGACCTCGTTCAAGCAATTTCTACCCAAAAGGAGACTCCCATGCTGGCTCGGAAGGAAGAACAGGCGGAACTGTTGGACGCCGTGCAGTCGTCCAAGTCGGAATTCGTGGCCGTCTACGGACGGAGGCGCATCGGAAAGACGTTTCTTGTGGAGGAGACTTTCGCGGGGTCGTTCGCGTTCGAGCACACCGGCCTGGCGAAGGCTCCGCTCGCGGTCCAGCTCCGGAAGTTCCGGTCGTCGCTCCGCGCGTTCGGGCTTCGGGACTGTCCGGCGCTCGGGGACTGGTATTCCGCGTTCGAGGAGCTCCAGCGCCTGCTGGATGGACGTCCCGCCGGCAGGAAGATCGTGTTCATCGACGAGATGCCCTGGCTCGACACGCCGCGCTCGAACTTCGTGTCCGCGCTGGAGAACTTCTGGAACGGCTGGGCCGCGCGCCGCAAGGACGTCCTCCTTGTCGTGTGCGGCTCCGCCACGTCGTGGATCGTCGGGAAGATCATCCGCGACAAGGGCGGGCTGCACAACCGCGTGACGCGCCAGATTCCGCTCAAGCCGTTCACGCTCGGGGATTGCGAGCGGTTCGCGGACGCGCAGGGGCTGGCGCTCTCGCGCCACGAGATCGTCCGGCTCTACATGGTTCTCGGCGGCGTCCCCTGGTACTGGAGCCTGCTGCGGCCGGGACGCTCCGCCGCGCAGGAGGTGGACCGCCTGTTCTTCTCCGAGAACGCGATCCTCGCGGGGGAGTTCCGATCGCTGTTCGACTCGCTCTTCCGCGCGGGCTCCCCGCACGTCCGGATCGTGGAGGCGCTCGCATCGCGGCGGTCCGGCCTCTCTCGCGCGGAGATCGCGCAGGCCGCGGGCCTGGCGGACAACGGGGCGCTCACGCGGCTTCTCGAGGAGCTGCAGGAGTGCGGGTTCGTCCGCGCCTACCGTCCGTTCGGCGCAAAGAAGAAGGGCTCCGTCCACCAGCTTGTCGACTGCTTCTCGCTGTTCCACCGGCGGTTCGTCGCCTCCGGCGCGAAGGGATCGGACGCGGAGAACTACTGGTCCGCCACGCAGGAGAGCGGAGACCGGCGAGCCTGGGAGGGGCTGGCCTTCGAGCTGGTCTGCCTGCTGCACGTCCGGCAGATCCGGCGCGCGCTCGGCATCGAGGGCGTCCTGTCCTCGGTATGCTCGTGGCGGGCCCCCGCGGCGGCGAAGCACGGCGCTCAGGTGGACCTCGTGCTGGACCGGGCAGACGGGGTGATCGACCTGTGCGAAATGAAATGGAGCGAGAAGCCCCACGCAATCGACAAGGCCGAGGACGCCGACCTGCGCCGCCGCCGCGCCGTCTTCCTCGAGGAGACCGGCACAAGGAAGTCCGTCCAGACCGTCCTTGTCTCCCCGGAAGGCGTCGAGCACGGCAGATACGCGTCCGCGGTCCAGGCCGTCGTCACCCTCGCGGACCTCTTCGCCTGACCGGCGAGCGGTTCGCGGGCCGCCCCTGTCTCGTTGTCCTTGTCAGATTTTCGGGCGACGATTCGTAGGTTCTGCAGAGGACCGATCCTCTCCAGACCATGAACGACTCCACGGCGCAATCCTTCCGCGTTCCTCCGTCCGCAGCCGACATCTTCGGCGCGGCGCGGGGCGCCGCGCGCTTCCAATCGCGGTCGGCGGGGCGGAACCGCGATCGCGGTTCCGCCCCGCCGACCGCATTTTCCTCCTTGAACGCCGTCCGGTCCTCTGGTATACTTCGCCCCAATCCGCCACCTTGACGACCCTTCGGGGCCACCGGGGAGGCGGAGGGACAAACAAACCCTTTGCATTGCTTGCAACGCAATCGTCTGCCTGAATCGTAGGAACATTCAACCCGGACGATACGAAGCAAGGGTGCGCGCCCCTCGGCGTGCCTCCTTCTCGTGTTTCCGGAACGGCCCTCCTACGAGCCCAGGCAGAGACACGTCAAGGGGACCGCCGCTTCCGCCCGCACGGCCTATCCCCTTCACACCAACCGAAGGGCGGGAGAAAACAAATGAACACGACACACATGATCGCCATCGCGGGCGCCGCGATTCTTGCCACCTCCGCTTTCGCGAAGGAAGACGGAAAGAAGAACGATTCCGGATCGGGGAAATCCCCGCCGGCGAAAGAGTCTGCCGGGAAGGAATCCGTCAACTCCGGATTGACGTTCTACGAAGAGAAGAAACCGGATGACAAGAAGGACGAGGGGAAGAAGGACTCCGCTGCCTCCCCGAGAAATATCGACGGCATCTCGTTCGATATTGCGGAGAAAAAGGATCCGAAGCAGATCGACTGGATCAAGCGCTCCAAGCGCGGCAGTCGCGGCAACGTGACTTGCTACGTCGACAAGGACGGCGTCCCGACCGCGGTGTTCGTCATCGGAGTCGCCCCCGTCTCGACGACCATGATTGCCGTGGAGGCGGAGGAAGAGGCCCATTTCGAGGCCGAGTCAAACGCGAAGGAGGCGTTTGCGCTCTGGATGCACGAATTCGTCTCCGTCGAGAACGTCCGCGAGAAGAAAACGCTCGTGGTTCGAACCGATGGCGAGGAACATAGCGAGACCGAGACGAAGAACAAGCGTGTCTTCACCCAGACCGCCGAAGCTTCGTGGCGGGGAATGTCCGTCTTCGCGGATGCGCTCAAGGATGGACGCTACATCTCCATCTGGCGCTGGAGCGTCCAGGAGCAGGAACTGGCCCACATGGTGGAACAGTTGACGCAAGACAAGGATCCGAATAGCGTCAAGAAGGACCGCAAGACGGATTGGACGGTCGAGGAGCGCGAGTTTTCCTTCCGCGATGAAGACTGATTGGCCCTCTGCCATTGCGACGGCTCTCGTCCTGCTGGCGACCTCCGTCCCGGCCGAGCCCGTTCCGCTCGCCGACGCAACCGCGTCGGCGAGCGTTCGGGCCGTCGACTCGCCGGAAGGATATCGGATCGCGGTCCTGTTCCGTCCGGTCACGACGCTGGACGATGCTTCCAACGAGGAAATGACGGAAGTCATGGCGCACTTCTATGCGGAGGAGGCCCTTTCGGGCTTTCTGAAGCAGCCGAAGGCCATTTCGTTCGTCCGAGCGAAATCATCGCGGAAGGAGGCGGAGGACGGACGCGTCCAATGGAACTTCGCCATTGCCTCGCCCGCGATCTCCGATGCGCCGGTCGAAGCCGTCGAGAAGCGGGAGGAGCTCGCCGGGCGACCGGCCTCCCGGGAGAAGACCGACGCCAAGACGCGAATGATCGACTTCCGGTCCTCCTGTTTCAAGGACCTTCGCATCGCGGAGGCCGTCTTCTCGGACGAGGCGGCGCATTGTTCGACCGCGAACGAAAGAAAGGCGCTGAAGGACCGGATCGCGAACGCGTTGTCGGCCCTCGAGGAGAAGATCCGGACCGACGACGGCCTTTTCCGGGCCGAGAAAAAGGACATGCTCGATCGCGTCGGGCGAGTCCGAGCGTCGCTCTACGACGAGATCGAAGGCGGCGGAACGATCGATTCCCCCCCGGCGGACGGGCCGGCGGCGCCCATCGCGGACGCGACGTTCGTCGAGCCCTTCGGCGCTCTGCTCCGCGCGGACCCGATCCTCCTGCGAACCGGAGGGGCCCGCATCGTCGAGAGGAAGGACGGAAGCATCGTCGTTCTCGCCGTCGGCTCCGCCCTTGCCGAAAACGGCAGCCGGGAGAAGATCGCGGAAATGCAGGCCGCCGCCGCCCTTTCCAGGCTTCGCGGCGAGGAGGTCGTCACGGAAGACGAGCTCACGCGCTCCTACGAGCGCTCGACCCGCGACGGCGCGACCACCGAGAATGCGGAAACGAAAAGGACCTCAAAAACGACCCTGTTCTCGATGGACTTCCACAAGCCGGGGGAGACCGTCGGGACCTGGCTCTCCGCCGACCGTCGAAAGTTCTTCCTCGCGAAGGGAAGAATCCTCGAGAAGCCATAATCTCCGGAAACACCGAACATGAGAAAGCTCTTTGCCCGCATCGCTTTCCTTTCCGCCGTTGCCTTCGCGACCTTTTCGGTCGCGGACGGAGGCGACGCCATTTTCGTGAAGGAGATCGAAGGTCGCGGAAAGGATCATCAGGCGGCCTTGGCCGATGCCTTCCAGAACGCGATCCGTAAGGCGCTCGGAACCTATGTCGTCACGCATTCGACAACGGACGGCGAGACGCTCGACGAGAAGATCTACCTCAACTCGGACGCCGTGGTGAAAAGCTACAAGGTCGTCGGACGCGAGGACGGCGAAGGGTTCGTCTCTCTCCTGATCGAAGCGGAGATCGTCCGCAACGAGATGATGAAATACATCCACCGCGAGGCGTCCGAGAAGGTCGAGGGCGGTGAGCTCGCCAACCTCCTTGCCAAGCGAAAGGCCATCGAGTCCGCCGTCAAATCGCTCGATCTCCTCTTCCTCGACTACCGGGAGAACCTCTACCGCGTCGAGAAGTACGGAACGATGTCGATCGCCCCCGGCGACGATCTGTCCGGCGACAAAATCATGGTGTCCGTTCCGTTCATCGTGACGTTCCGATGGGACGCCTATCGCGTCTGGCGGGAGAAGCTGACGCAGCTGCTCGACCGGATCGCTATCGCCAAGACGACCGGACGATCCAAGGACCGCAGTGCCTTCGAGGACTTCTACGAGGATTCCGGATTCTTCGAGAAGAACGGAGCCGGTGGCGACAACCCGAACGGGTATCGCGGCGTCCTGTTTCTGGACGGCGGCCTCGAATGGCAATCTCCGATCTCCTATTCGTTGTATATCGTTCCGTCTCAAATCCACAGGAAACTGGTCGCTCTCCTCGATTCCGAGATTGACTTCCGGTTTACATTCACGAGTCCGGGAGGAAACGACATCGTCAGTTTTTCCACTTCGGGCGAGGTTTGGTTTTTCCAGAGTTCACGGATGTCTTCCTTCGACATCTGGAACAGTCTGGATCAAGAGTGCCTCATTTTTCGCGATTCCTTGCTCGTAGAGGCTGGACATCGCGACTCTTGGACGGTTCAAAACCTGTTTCACGCCACAATTCCCGTCCCCGAATCTGCGGTAGAGAAGATCAACGGTTGCATCATCCGCTGCATTCCTCGCTCGGATCGAGATTCATACTCATCGCGCGAAGACCGGATTTCAAGGACGCCTCTATCCAAGGCCGAATGGCAGTCCATCGATCCAGGGCGGAACACCATTCCGACGCCGACGCCCGCTTCGCATTCGAGCCCGACCGATTCTCCGACAATACCGGAAGAGGGCGAAAACGACGAAACGACATCCGCCGACCCCATACCGGAATTCGAGAATGTCCTAAAGGCGCTGACCGTCGTGCGCGTATCCCCGACGTTCGAAAACATGGTGGCGGTGGAAAAGAACTGGGAGAGGCTTCCCGGACACTTTCGTTCGTTGTTGCAGACGAACGTCCTCAACGCGAGCTGCGCCTCGTTTTTCGCGCAAGGAAACAACGGCGCCGTCGCAAAGAGGAAGAGCAGGATCGACGCCAATTCGCTTTGGAACGCGGTGACCGACGAGTGTCGGTTCTGCCAAGGTTCCGGCCATTCGGAGACGAAGTGCTTCGCCTGCGGCGGCAGCGGGACTTGCTCCTCCTGCCACGGAAGCGGAAGACTGGGCGGGGGAAAGCCGCTTCAGGGAATGGCGGGCGCGGCGGCGTCCGCGAAGTGCTCCCGCTGCAACGGCACGGGACGTTGCCAGTCCTGCACGGACGGAATGAGAAAGACCACGTGCACGAAGTGCGACGGAAGAGGAAGAATCGTTTCGAAGGCCAAATGCAAGGCGGTTTTCGAGAAGAACATTGAACAAGCGATTCGTATCTGCTACGGGACGGAATGAGAACACGCTAGCAATCAGGCGAACGAGAAGACTGCCATGAGGGTTGGTCGCTTTTTCGGCAGACGAACCGTCGACATGGAAAGGGCCGCGTTCCTCTTCATCCTGCTCCTGTTTCCGATCCTGACGCTCTGCTAGGACTGGACCGACGCTAACCTCCAATCTCCAACCTTCAACCGCTAATCGCTATGCCAACCCCTCCACGCACCTACTCGTCCGCCGCCGCGGAGAAGCTCCGACTCGCCCTCCTCGCCCTCGCCGCCGCGGCGACGACGGGATGCGGCCTCTCGGGCGGCTCGTACTATGGGACCACCGGCGGCGTTCCGCCGATGATGCCCGTTGACTCCGATGGAGACGGGCTCAATGACGATGACGAACTCCTCCTCGGCACCGACCCGTACAACTGGGATACGGACGGCGATGGATTCTCCGACGGCGCCGAGGCGAGGATCCACAAGACCGATCCGCTCGATCCGAAATCCGCCCCGCCCGCTCCCGACCCGGAGAATCCACAATGAACACGACGAAGACGATTCTCGTCTGCGCGGCGGTCGCAGCGGCCGCCGCGGGCGCGGCGACCGATGTCGATACAAATGGGGCCGAGCCGTCGGCAGAAACTTCTCGCAGTTCCGTCACGCAGGCGGATCTGGACTCCAGCCCTTTGGCCCGTCTTGCGAAGGCAATCGAGGACGGCGATGCGACGTTCGTCGCGAAGCACGTCTCTTATCCCCTGGAACGCACCGCGCCGCTGCCGTCCATCCCGAACGAGGAGGAATTCGTCAAGCGGTTCCCGATTCTCTTTGACGAGACGTTCCGCGAACGAATGCGGAACGGCTCGTTCACCAACGACTGGGCGGAAGTCGGCTGGCGCGGCACGATGTTCGACAACGGCAGCCTGTGGGTCGGCGGGACGATCAAGGACGGCGGCCTCATCTACGGAGTGAACTACCGGTCCGCGGCGGAAATGGCTCTTTGGGAGGCCGCGATCGAAACCGAACGGAAAACGCTTCACGAGTCAATCGCAGACGTTTGCAATCCCGTGGCCTATTTCGTCACGGAGGACGGCAAGACGGCCGGGCGAATCGACGCCCTCGACGAGAACCGGGACTTCGTTCGAATCGCCCTTTTCGACACTCCCGTTCGATCGGGAGCGAAACCGAGTCTGGTCTTCCGGGCCTGGAACGGGTCCGGCATCTGGCTGGGATACGATTGGCGCAACGCCGTTTCGTATATGGACATCGGTACCGATATGACGCCGACGTTCGTTCTGCACGAAAAGGAAAACTGGGATGACGCGAAGTTCTCGGTCTCTCGGCCCGCCGAGACCGCCAGTTGGAACGACATCCTCCTGAATGCCAACGTCCGCTCCTCCCGGTTCGACGCGTTCGGAACGCTATGCGAATCCCCGCCGGCCAATGCGGTCCTTCTCGACCAATCTGGCGCGGCCGCCCTCTATTCGGGCGAAACGGCCGATGACGCGTCCTTCAACGAGGCAGTCGACCACGACCCCTCCGGACATCAACGGAAAAGACGGTCGCTGTTCTTCCGATGGCGAGCCCAGGACGGAACAGACGAATGGCGACTGATGCTGACGACGGGACTGAAATCCGTCGGCGCCTTTTGCGGCTGGGAGATGACGCCTGAACTCCTGAACGACGTACGGGAACGGTTCGAAATCGACGATGCAGCCTTCACCTCAAACCAACTCTCGTGGGATGTCGCCTGCAGGACTCGAGAAGGGTCCCGCGTCGCGTGTCGGCTGTTGATCTACGACGGACTTCTCCTTGAGCCGGCCGACGGAACGGCGAAGAACTATTTGAGGAAAAACGAAGAGTTCGAAGCAAAGCCGCAGAAGAGCATGGACGATTCGGAAGCGAACGCATTTCTTTGCTTGTTTAGTATTGCGGAATCCTTAGACCCCACGAAGGAATACGTCGTGAAGGAGGGCGACGACGTCTATTCGATCGCGATGGAACACGATGTCACGCCGCTGGTCCTCCGCCGGCTCAATCCCGGGAAGGACCTTGCGGAGCTTTCGCCCGGCGACCGCATCCGCGTTCCCGCCGACGCGGCGGCAGCGGCGGAAGACGCGGGCGCGCACGCCGTTCGTCCCCGAATGAATCCGAAATAGCGGGGAACTCACTGGATCTGGCTCCGATCATTGATCAAGAGAAGCGTAAAGAAGAAAGGAGAATCCCTAGATGATCCTTTTTGCACGACTGTTCGAAAACGACGTCGGGATCGATCTCGGGACCGCGAACGCGCGGGTCTGGGCCAGAGGAACGGGGCTCGTAATGGACGAGCCGTCGTCCGTGGCGGTCGACGCCAGGAGCCGAAAGCCCCTCGCGTTCGGAAAGAAGGCGGAGGATCTCGTCGGAGGGAAGTCCGGAGGCGCGGTCCTCGTCCATCCGGTGGAGGCCGGATGCGTCCGGGACGAGGCGCTCGCGCGTGCTTTCCTGAAACACTGTTTTCGGAAGGTGCCGTGGTCGCTTCTGGCACCGCGCGCGGTCCTCGCGGTCCCCGGCGATCTGGACCAGGACCGGAAGGTGGCGATGAAGGAGGCCGCGGTCAAGGCCGGCGCGCGGGAGGTGTTCCTCATCGAGGCGCCGATGGCCGCCGCCATCGGCGCGGGGCTTCGCGTGACGGAGCCGACGGGTTGCGCGGTCGTCGATATCGGCGCCGCGACGGCGAACGCGGCGGTGATCTCGCTCGCCGGAATCGTCTGCGCCCGCGACGTCCGAATCGGCGCCGACGTGGCGGAGCGCGACCCGGAGGCGTTCGAGGCCGAGGTCGTCGACTCCGCCGCGCGCCTGCTCGGAATGGCGCCGCCGGAGATCGCGGCGGATCTCGTCGGCAACGGCATCGTCCTCACGGGCGGAGGCGCGCTCCGGCCGAGGACCCCGCCGCGCCGGGCAGGCCTATCTCGAGACGCCGCCGAAGCCCGCGCGCGCGAACGCTGGAAGCGCGAGAACCGCAGCGACGTCGACCTCGTCTTCGGAGACGAGTAGCTCGGCGGACCTCTTCGCCTGACCGGCGAGCGGTTCGCGGGCCGCCCCTGTCTCGTTGTCCTTGTCAGATTTTCGGGCGACGATTCGTAGGTTCTGCAGAGGACCGATCCTCTCCAGACCATGAACGACTCCACGGCGCAATCCTTCCGCGTTCCTCCGTCCGCAGCCGACATCTTCGGCGCGGCGCGGGGCGCCGCGCGCTTCCAATCGCGGTCGGCGGGGCGGAACCGCGGCCGCGGTTCCGCCCCGCCGACCGCATTTTCCTCCTTGAACGCCGTTCCGTCCTCTGCTATACTTCACCTCAATCCGCCGCCTTGACCTCCTCCAAGGATACCGGAGTCAAACACCAGAGGAATCTCCCGACGTGACGATCTCCCATTTCAAATCGATCATTTCACTTGCTGTGGCGACCGTGTCAGTTGCCGCAGCAACTCCCGCTCCGGCCGAACCAAGGCTAGAAGGCGAGCGACATCCCGATCTCGCAAGTCTCGCCACGCCGCTGACATTCACCTGCAAGTTGCAGGGAATCTACCTTACACGCTCCATCGACGTGAGTTCCGCCAGTTCGGCGACTCGCCGAACCGACTCGACCTCCGTGGATCGCACGACAGCTTCACACACATTCGAACATACGACGGATATTTCGCTGTTTGGAACTTCTGGTGTCCAATCCGAACGGCGGAATCAAAATACGAGTCAACTCTCGGCCAAGGGCGGCCTCGGCCTGAAATGGGGTATTATTCCCGAGGCTGAGGTGGCGCTGAAAGGGGACGCCTCCCACGTCGCCTCTTCCGACTTCCGCCGTAATCACGAACAGGGAACGACCAGAAAGACAGGCAATGCCGATACGGCATCGCGTTCGTCGGAAACCACCCGGTCGGACTCCATGGCAATCGGACAAACGGAAACTGATGAAACAAAACGTGGTGGTTATCGTCTCCACTTCTCTGTCTTGCTCAAAAACACCGACACCACCGACACAGTCTGTATCGATCTCTCCAAAGTTAAAGTAATGCTCACAGATCCCGATTTGCCGGGTGTTCTGACCGTTTCCTACCACGGAAAAGGCGAAGTCCGGCTCGGGGCGGAATCGACGGTTTTCGATTTTGATGAGGAAATTTCAGACGAAAGACAGTTGCGCAGTCTTCTGAGGCTGCAGAACAATGGGGAGTTGACGCGACTCCGTTTGATGGTGTCCGGAGCGACCTTTCCCGCCATTTCAGAAAAAACGGGAGAAAACATCCTTTCCGAGCAGGCAAAGAAGGAACGGAGGCGGCCTGGACCACGTATCGCCGTCGAATTTGATGAATTGCAGGAATTGTCTCCGTGGCGAATCAGCGGTCGACACACGGCGGAGAGTGGTTCTCTCGGGACTCCCGTCACGTTGCGCGAGGCCTTGCAGGCTGTCGGCGGAGCGGCCAGCAAGCAGATGGATTCGTTGCCCTCGACGGTCTTTTCCTTTTCAAAGGACGGAAGCCTCCGACAGATCATCGACACCCCGCTGCTTGAGGAGACCGGATCGGAAGAGTATCGTATGATCGCTCTTCGGCTGACTCGTGAGAAGAATGGTGAGACGCGAACGGAAGTCAGGCTGCCTCTTTCTCCGATATTGGATCGGAACATTGTCGCCTATTCCGAAATCGCGTTGATTGATTTTTCGTTCGCGGAGCTCGCGGAGATTGCCGTTTTGGAACCCGAGTTCTTCTCCTCGTTACGGACGGATCTTGAAAAGTATCTCGCTAAAAACGACAAGACGGCTCTTTCCCTGTGGATGAAAAAGATGAGCGAAGCTCAACGAATCGCAGATGAAAGCCCTTTGCCCGCCGCAACCGAAACCATCGCTGCGGTTGATGTCGAACGCTACCGCAGGCGAGCGCAAGCGGGCGTACCGAACATGCAGTTCAAACTTGCCGAGTGTCTTCACCACGGATACGGGGTGGCAAAAGACGAAGAGAAAGCCGCTGAATGGTATCTCAAAGCTGCGGAGCAGGGGCATGCTGGCGCACAGAATGCACTGAGTTTTTGTTATTGGACGGGCAAAGGGGTCACTTCCAATCTGGAGTCTGCGCTTGAATGGACGCGAAAGGCCGCCGAACAAGGACATGCCGAGGCGCAATGCCGTCTCGGAATATGCTACTTCGAGGGGCGGGGTGTCGAAAAAGACGATGCGAAAGCCGTCGAATGGTATCGCAAAGCCGCCGAACAAGGATACGCCGAGGCGCAATTTAGCCTCGGAAGATTCTACATAAATGGAATCGGCATTAGAAAAGACGCTGCGAAGGCTGTCGAATGGTACAGCAAAGCCGCCGAACAAGGACATGCCGGGGCGCAATACTACCTCTCACGGCACTACTTCGAGGGGCGGGGTGTCGAAAAAGACGATGCGAAAGCCGTCGAATGGTATCGCAAAGCCGCCGAACAAGGATACGCCGAGGCGCAATTTAGCCTCGGAAGATTCTACATAAATGGAATCGGCATTAGAAAAGACGCTGCGAAGGCTGTCGAATGGTACAGCAAAGCCGCCGAACAAGGACATGCCGGGGCGCAATACTACCTCTCACTGCACTACTTCAAGGGGTTGGGAGTCGAAAAAGACGATGCGAAAGCCGTCGAATGGTGTCGCAAAGCCGCCGAACAAGGATACGCCGAGGCGCAATGCTACCTCGGAATGTGCTACTTCAAGGGGTTGGGAGTCGAAAAAGACGATGCGAAAGCCG
>CAMVRE010000056.1 GCA_947169825.1 uncultured Verrucomicrobiota bacterium
GGTGCCCGGCCAGCATCGGGTGGAAGGCGAAGCGGCACCAGCCCGCGGCGAAGGCGGCCAGCGAGACCGCCGCGACCACGAGCCGGAGCGGGCCCGGCTCGCCGAACCCGCCGCGCGGCAGCAGCGCGCGGGCGAAGACGGCCTTGAAGTAGGTGCGGCCCGTGTAGAGCAGGATGAGCGTGTAGCCGAGATAGGCGCCCGAGCGCGCGGCGTCGAGCGTGCCGCTCTCGAAGGTCGTCCCCGTCGCCGAATAGAACAGCAGGCTGAAGATCACGAGGAGGAACGGCGCGACGCCGACCGAGAGCGAGATCTCGGACGAGACGAAGTAGGCGATGCCGAGGAAGGAGAAGTAGAGCGTCTGTCCGCAGAGGGACCACCCGGCGAGCGACTTCTTGAGGATCGGCACGTTGGTCGTGAGCGGCACCCACCACGAGCGCAGGTTCGGCATCATCGTCGTGAGCGCGGGGACGTCGTCCGGATACCAGCGCGCGAGGTAGTCGAGCCCGAGCAGCAGGAAGAGCGGGAGGAACCCCCACCAGAAGAGCCGGTTGCGGAAGAGGTCCGGGACGCCGCGGCGGCCGCCGCGCACGGCGCAGAACGCGCCCGCGACCTGCGCGATCGGGTAGGAGAGCTGCTCGTGGTGCGCCCACTGGCGGTGGACGAGGAACTGCATCGCGAGGATCGAGAGCGCGAAGAGCACCACGAGCGGCGTCCAGTGCAGCAGCGGCCGCGCCCAGGCGTCCCACGGGATCGCGGAGAACGGGACCGGCCCCTCCGCCGTCACCATCCCCGAGAAGAACGCCGTGTAGACGCGCTCGTAGCCGGCCGAGGCGAGCACGTCGCCGCCGACGCCCGGCCACGGGTCCGGGAAGAGCTCGGGCCGGAGGTGGAAGTCGTAGAGCTGGCCCGTCCAGGCGTCGCCCGACGTGAGCAGTCCGAACTTCACCCAGACCGGGTTGTTCGCCAGGAAGTGCCACGGCAGCATCAGCTGCCGCTGGAAGTAGCGGAAGAAGCCGGAGGTCGGCGGGAAGCACGCGAGCAGCGTCGCGACGAGCACCACCGCCATCTCGCGGCCGGTGAGGCAGAGGACGTCCGCCGGACCGGTCTTCGCGCCGGGGGCCAGGGCGCGCCAGGCGCGGTCGACGAGCCGCCAGATCCCGTTCCAGAAGAGCCCGACGAACATCAGGTAGCTGAACACGCCGACGGGGAGCTGGTTGCCGATCATCGGCGAGCCCTTCAGCACCCAGTCGTGGAAGCTGGCGAGGCCGGAGATGAAGAAGATGCCGAGCGCGGAGAAGAAGAGCGACCGGAGGGTGAACGTGTCGCCCGTGAGGAAGAAGCGGCGGAGGGCGCCGTCGCGGCGGACGGAATCGCCGAGTTCGCCGGCGGGAACCGGGGGCGGAGTCGTGGCGTTGCTCATGGGGAAAGCCTTGTCTGGGAAACAGCCGCAGCTTCGTGCGCGGCGCGCGTGAATCTACCACATTTCGCGCGCCCGCGCAAGTCTCGCACGCGCGCGAGCAAGAGCCGAAAACCGCGTTGCACGGCGACGATCCTTCTGCTAGAATGCCTCTCGTCGCCGCGCAATCCCGCGGCGCGGAAAGGATCACCCCGTGAAACGAACGCCCCTCCTGCTCGCCTTCTCCCTCCTTGCCGCGTGCGCCCTCCCCGGCCGCGCCCAGGACGCCGACTCCGGCCGTCCGGTCTTCGGCTTCGACATCCGCCTCGGCGGCGTCGCCTTCGACAAGGACTGCTGGGACGACTCCGTCGGCGGCGCCGTCGACTTCGGTCTCCAGGTCTGGGAGCCCTCCGACGTCTTCGGCCTCTGGGCCGGCGTCGGCGTGCAGAGCGCCTCCTACGTCTGGGAGGACGACTGGGGCGAGGTCGAGAGCGACATCGTCGCCGTCCCCGTCGGCGCGTCGCTCCTCGCGCGGATTCCGCTCGGCGACATCGTCTCCCTGCGCAGCGAGGTCGGCGCGCGCTACGTCGCGATGGACATCGACGACTGGGACGACGACGACTACCATCACCACCACCGCCGCTACTACGGCGACCGGGACCGCTACTACCATCCCGACAAGTATCTCGACGTGGACGACACCTCGCTCGCCGTCGTCTCGCTGCAGCTCGAGTTCGACCTCGACCCCGCCTTCCTCGCGGTCGGCGGCGGCTACCAGTTCGATCTCCAGAAGCCCGACGTGGAGTATCTCGGCCGCCCGATCGGCGAGGTCGACCTCTCCGGCGCGCTCTTCTTCGTCGACGTCGGGCTCGTGTTCTAGGCGCGCCCATGGAGACCGGCATCTCGGGCTTCGCCTCCGCCGAGGCCCTTTCCCTCCTCTGCGACGAGCCCGGCGCATGGCGCTTCGAAACGTCGCGTGCGACCGCCCCCGACGGCGCGGAGCTCCTCCGCGTCCGCCTCTCCGCCCCCGAGCCCGCGCCGCCGCCGCGCTTCGACGTCCGGCTCGTCGCGGCGCAGCCCGGCGTGCGCTGGATCTGGACGAGTGCAGCGGACGTCCCGACGCTCCCGCCCGAATGGGGCGGGAAGATGCGCACCCAGATCGCGACCCAGTCGCCGGTCCTCGTCCTCGCCGGCACCGACGGCCGCGCGCGCCTCTCGGTCGCCTGCTCCGAGGCGACGCGCCTCGTGGACTGGCGCTTCGGCCTCTACGAGGAGGACGGCCTCGTGCACGTCCGCCTCGGCTTCTTCCAGGAGCCCGAGGCGCCGCTCTCCGCCTACGAGGCCGAGATCCGCCTCGACGCCGCGCCGAGCGACTGGGCGGACGCCGTCCGCGCCGCGTCCGACTGGGTCTGCGCGCGCCCCGAATACGCGCCGATGCCCGTCCCCGACGCCGCTCTCGATCCGCTCTACTCGACCTGGTACGGCTACCACCAGGACGTCCACGACAGGGACCTCGAGCGCGAGTTCGCCGCGGCCGCCGCGCTCGGGATGAAGACGCTCATCGTCGACGACGGCTGGCAGACCGAGGACACCGGCCGCGGCTACGCCTTCTGCGGCGACTGGGAGCCGGCACCCTCGCGCTTCCCCGACTTCCGCGCCCACGTCGAACGCGTCCACGCGCTCGGGATGAAATACATGATCTGGTATTCCGTCCCGTTCGTCGGGTTCCGGAGCAGGGCCGCGGAGCGCTTCGCCGGCAAGTTCCTCTACAAGCGCGAGAACATGGGCGCGTGGGTGCTCGACCCGCGCTTCCCCGAGGTGCGCGAGTTCCTCGCCTCGACCTACGAGCGGGCCGTTCGCGAATGGAACCTCGACGGCCTGAAGCTCGACTTCATCGACAGCTTCTACGCCCCCGATCCCGACCCCGCCGCCGCCGAGGGCTGGGCCGGCCGCGACATCCGGTCCGTCCCGGAGGCCGTCCTCGCGCTCATGACCGAGGTCCGCCGCCGCCTCGTCGCGCTCCGCCCGGAAATTCTCATCGAGTTCCGCCAGGGCTACATGGGGCCCGCGATCCGATCCTTCGGAAACATGATCCGCGCGGGCGACGTCCCCGGCGACCCGCTCCGCAATCGCGCCCGCATCGCGCGCCTGCGCCTCACGTCCGGCATGACCGCCGTCCACTCCGACATGCTCGAGTGGAACCCGCGCGAGACGCCGGAGCAGGCCGCGCAGCAGATCCTCTCCGTGCTCTTCTCCGTCATCCAGTACTCGATGCGCCTCGACCGCCTCCCCGCGGACCACAGGCGCATGATGCGGCACTGGATCGCGTGGACGACGGAGCACCGCGACGCGCTCCTGCGCGGCGACTTCCGGCCCCGCTCGCCCGAGCTCGGCTACCCGATGCTCGAGGGCGCCTCCCCCGCGGAGCGCGTGATCGCCGTCTACGAGCCCGGGCTCTGCGCCGCCGTCCCCGCCGACCGCGAGGCGTGGATCGTCAACGCGACGGACTCCCCCGCCCTGCTCCTCGACCTCGCCGTCGCGCCGGTCTCCGCCGAGGCGTTCGACGTCTTCGGGGGCCCCGTCGCCGTCGCCGCACCGGTCCGCGGCCTGCAGCGCGCCGCCGTCCCGCCCTCCGGCCTGCTCCGCCTACGCTTCGCATAGCGCCGCTACACGCCGTGGGCGAGGCGGACGATCGGCTTCTCGGCCACGTCCGCGCCCGAGACCTCGCCGACCGTCTCCCCGTCGCGCATCACGACGACGCGGTCGCAGTTGCCGATGACCTCCTCGAGGTCCGAGGAGACGAGCAGCACCGCCATCCCCTCCGCCGCGAGGCGGTGCAGGATCTCGTAGAGGTCGGCGCGCGCGCCGACGTCGACGCCGCGCGTCGGCTCGTCGAAAAGGAAGACCCGCGGCCGAACGGCGAGCCCCTTCGCGACGACCGCCTTCTGCTGGTTCCCGCCGGAGAGCGAGCGCGCGGGGGCGTCCGGCCCCTCGGCCTTGAGCCGCAGCTCGGCGCCGAGGCGCGCGAAGAGCGCGTCGCGCCGCCGCCGCGAGACGAACGGCCCGCGCCGCAGCGCGCGGAGCGAGGAGAGCGCGACGTTGTCCGCGACCGCGAAGTCCGGCAGCACGCCCGCGCCCTGCCGGTCCTCCGGCACGACCGCGACGCCCGCCGCGAGCGCCTCCGCCGGCGAGCGGAAGCGCACCGGCCGCCCGAAGAGGCGCAGCGTCCCCGCCTTGCGGCGCGAGATTCCGCAGAGCAGCTCCACGAGCTCCGTCCGCCCCGCGCCCGCGAGGCCCGCGAGTCCGAGGATCTCGCCCGCGCGCAGCCGGAACGACGCGCGCCTCACGCGCCCGCCGTCGGAGAGCCCCTCCGCCTCGAGCGCCGGCGGCGCGGCCTCGTCGCCCCGCCACGGCGCCTTCGGCGGATAGAGGCGCGAGAGCGGGCGCCCGACCATCGCCTCGGCGAGCGAGGCGGGCGTGAAGGCCGAGGCCGGGCGCCGGTCGACGAGCTCGCCGTCGCGCAGGACGGCGACCTCGTCGCAGACACGCAGCACCTCGGGCAGCTTGTGCGAGACGTAGACCGCCGCGCCGCCGCCCGCGGCGAAGGCGCGGATCGTCTCGAAGAGCGCCTCCGAGTCCTCCGGCCCGAGCACCGTCGTGGGCTCGTCGAAGAAGATCACGCGCGACCTGCGGAGGAACGCCCGCGCGATCTCGACCTTCTGCCGGTCGGCCACGCCGAGGTCGCCCACGATCGCGTCCGGGTCGAGCTCCGCGCCGATCCCCGCGAGGAGGCCCGCCGCCACCGCGCGCTGCGCGCGGCGGTCGACCAGGCCGCGCCGGACGATCTCGCGCCCGAGCAGGATGTTCTCCGCGACGGTCATCGACGGCACGAGGGCGAACTCCTGCGGGACGAGATACGCGGGGATCCTCCCCTCCCCTCCCGCGTCGATCCGGATCTCGCCGGCGTCGGGCCGAAGCGCGCCGGTCGCGCAGCGCATCAGCGTGGACTTGCCGGCTCCGTTCTCGCCGCAGAGCCCGAGCACGCGCCCGGCGCCGAGCGAGAGCGACACGTCGCGCAGCACGCGGACGGGGCCGAAGGACTTGCACAGCCCGCGGATCTGGAGGACGTCGGCCATGGAACGCCTGCGTTTCGCCGCCTCGACGGGGCTACCCGCGCCGCGAGCCGAGCACCGCCCGCCGGAAGAGCGAATCCTCGTCGCGGGCGTATTTCGCGCCGCGCGTGATCTTGCAGAGGCTCAGGCCGAGCTCGCGCGCGATCGCGCGCTGCGACTTGCCGGCGAGCAGCTCGCGCATGAGCGCCCAGCGCTTCGAGAGCTCCACGCATTCCGAGGGCGTGAAGAGCTCCTCCAGGAAGCGCTCCGCCTCCGCGGCGCCGCCAAGGCGGGCGACGGCGGCCGCGAGCTCGGCGAAGTCCGCCCGGGCGGCGGCGACTTCCTCTGGCGTGGTCTTTCGCATGTCCTGGATGCTACCACAGGCGACGACGAAGTTCAAACGCGGCTCAGGGCCGGACGGCGGAGACGAGCCAGTGCGGCATCGGGGGCGGGGCGGGGCGCGTCTCGCCCGGCTCGAAGCCGGCCTCGCGCATCCAGCCCTTGAGCTCGTCGTCGGAGAAGACCCAGCCGTTCTTCGTCGTGAGCGCCATGTTGAGGCCGAAGAGCGCGGAGAAGGGCGGATTCGCGCGGGTGGCGTCCGTCATCATGTCGAGGACGAAGAGCGCCCCGCCGGGCTTCAGCGCGCGGAAGGCGCGGCCGAGGATCGCGACGATGTCCGCGGGCGACTCCTGGTGCAGCGCGCCGAAGATCGTGCAGGCGTCGTAGGCGCCGGGCTCGTATTCGTCGGCGTGGTAGTCGCCGTGTCGGCATTCGATGCGGTCCGCGAGGCCGTCCTGCGCGACGAACTCCGCGGCGGCGTCGGAGATCGCGGGGAGGTCGACCGTGACGGCGGAGAGGCCGGGGTTGGCGCGGACGAGCAGTTCCGCGTAGGCGCCGGGGCCGCCGGCGAGGTCCAGCAGGCGCGTGCGGCCGGCGAGGTCGAGCATCGGGACGACGCCGCGGCCGATCGCCATCGCGCGGCCGCGCATCGACGCGGCGAAGACGCGGGTGCGCGCGGCGTCGTCGCCGAGGTGCAGCTCGGGGCGCTCGACGGGCGCGCCGGTGCGCACGAGCGCGCCGAGTCGGCCCCAGGCGGGGTAGACGTCGCGGTTGTAGGCGATGGCGCGGGAGAGGTCGGCGGGCGCGCCCGGGACGAGCGCGAGGCGGCCGGCCTGCGTGTTGCGCCAGGCGCCCGTGGCGGTGTCCTTGGCGAGGATGCCGACGGCGACGCAGGCGTCGAGCAGCATGCGCAGGCCGCGCTCGCTCGCGCCGGTCGCGGCGGCGAGCGCGGGGAGGTCGGCGGAGGCGCCGCCGGCCTTCTCGATCGCGGCGAAGACGCCGGCGTCGAGCGCGGCGAAGAGGACGGCCGAGCCGTAGAAGGCGCTGGCGAGGTCGACGATCTCGGGGATCTGGAGTTCCTTCATGGCGTCGGATCCCTACAGCGACGCCACGGCGGCCTTCTCGGCCTCGAGCAGGCCGCGGTAGCGCGCGAGCCAGGCGTCGAAGCCCGTCTTGCCGGTGGCGGTCGGCGCGAGGGTCGAGCCCTTGGCGGACGCGAACGCGCGGCGCGCGAGGAACGCCTCGAGCGTCTCGCCGTCCGTCTTCTCCGCGCGGTAGGCGGCCAGCAGCGCCATGCCCCACGGGCCGCCCTCGCCGGCGGTGGAGAGGCAGGTGATCGGGACGCCGAGCGCGTCGGCGAGGAGCTGCTGCCCGACGACCGGCGCCTTGAAGAGGCCGCCGTGGCCGAGGAGCGAGTCGAGCGCGACGTTCTCCTTCCGGAAGAGGATGTCCATGCCGAGGCGCAGCGTCGCGACGGCGGAGTAGACGTGGGCGCGCATGAAGTCGCCGAGGCGCAGCTTCGCGTCCGGCGGGCGCGCGAACATCGGGCGGCCCTCGGCGAAGCCCGTGACCGGCTCGCCCGAGAGGTAGTTGCACGCGACGAGCCCGGCGGCGTCGGGCGCGCCCTCGAGCGCCTTGGCGAAGAGCGTGTCGTAGAGCTTGGGCTTGTCGAACGACGCGCCGAGCGCGGCGGCGGCCTCGCCCAGCAGCTCGATCCACGCGTTCAGGTCCGAGGTGCAGGTGTTGCAGTGGACCATCGCGACGGCCTTGCCGGTCGGGGTCGTGACCATGTCGACCTCGGGATACCAGCCCTTCAGCGGGCGCTCGAGGACGGCCATCGCGAAGACGGACGTGCCGGCGGAGACGTTGCCCGTGCGCGCGGCGACGCTGTTCGTGGCGACCATGCCGGTGCCGGCGTCCCCCTCCGGCGGCGCGAGCGGGACGCCCGCCTGCAGCGCGCCGGTCGGGTCGAGGAGGCGCGCGCCCTCCTCGGTGAGCGTGCCGGCGTCGGCGCCGGCGGGCAGCACCTCGGGCAGGAGGTCGCGCAGCTTCCACGGCAGGCCGCGCGGCGCGAGGAGCCCGTCGTAGGCCGCGACCATGCGCGCGTCGTAGTCGAGCGTGGCGCTGTCGATCGGGAAGACGCCGGAGGCGTCGCCCACGCCGAGGACCTTGCGGCCCGTGAGGCGCCAGTGGACGTAGCCCGCGAGCGTGGTGACGAAGCGGACGTCCGGGACGTGCCTCTCGCCGTTGAGGACCGCCTGGTGCAGGTGCGCGATCGTCCAGCGCTGCGGGATGTTGAACGAGAGGAGCCTCGAGAGCTCGTCCGCGGCGGCGCCGGTGATGGTGTTGCGCCACGTGCGGAACGGGACGAGCAGCTTTCCCTCCGCATCGAAGGCGAGGTAGCCGTGCATCATCGCGGAGAAGCCGATCGCGGCGAGGCGCTCCGGCCACACGCCGTATTTCCGCTCCACGTCGGACGCGAGCGCGGCGTAGGCGGCGCGAAGGCCGGCCCAGATCTCGTCGTCGTGGTAGGTCCAGACGCCGTCCTCGAGGCGGTTCTCCCAGTCGAACGCGCCCTGCGCGATCGGGGCGAGGTCGGGCCCGACGAGGACCGCCTTGATGCGGGTGGAGCCGAATTCGATGCCGAGCGAGGCCTTGCCGGCGGAAATGAAGGAGGCGATGTCGTTCATGGGGAGTCCTTTTGTGGGGCGTTGAGCTCCGGACGGAGCGCGGAAAGGCGGGTGGCGAGCCAGGGCGTGACGCCCCAGGCGGAGCGGAGGTCCTCGTAGTCGGCGAGGGCGGTGCCCGTTCCGGGGCGCGAGACGCGGACGGCGCGGATGAGGACGTTGCGCGCGGTGGCCTCGGGGTCGACGAACTCGACGACGGAGGCGCGGTAGCCCATGACGCGCAGGATCTGCGCGCGGAAGGCGTCGGTGAGGATGTCGGCGAGGCGCTCGCGCAGGATGCCGTTGCGCAGGACCGCGCGGTGCGGGCGGAGGTTGGCGTCGAGCGTCTTCTGCAGCTCGTGCTGGCAGCACGGCGCGGAGACGATCGCGCGGGCGCCGCGCTCGACGCCGAAGGCGAGTGCCTCGTCCGTGGCGGTGTCGCACGCGTAGAGCGAGAGGACGACGTCCGGCGCGGCCGACGGCCTGAACTTCGCGATGTCGCACGCGGCGAACGTCGCGGTCTCCGCGCAGCCGAGCGCCTCGGCGGTGCGGCGGCAGAACGCGACGACCTTCTCGTTGCGGTCGACGCCCTCGAGGCGGACCGGCACGCCGCGCGTCGCCTCGAGGTAGGCCTTGGCGCCGAAGGAGAGGTAGGCCTTGCCGCAGCCGCAGTCGACGAGGACGAGCGGCGCCTTCGGGTCCTTGCGCGGCGGGAGCTCGTCGAGCGTCGCGTCGAGGATCGAGAGGAACTGGTTCACCTGCCGGTACTTGGCGTGCATCGAGGGCTTCATCGCGCCGTCGGCGGTCGTGAAGCCGAGCGCGAGCAGCAGCTTCGCCGAGTCGAACCGAGCGAGGGGATAGTCCTTCTCGCGGTCGTGGCCGGGCGCGCCGCCCGCGGCCGGCGAGCGGCCGGCGTCCGCGGCGGCCCCGCCGCCGCGGACCTTCTGGAGCAGGACGTGCCCCTTCTTCGTGGTGCGCAGGTGGAGCGCGGCGCCGTCCTCGGAGGAGGCGTGGGCCTCGAGGAGGATGTTGGCGGAGTTGGCGAGGTCCCAGAGGAACTTCTTCGCGCGGCCGTGGCCCTTGTTCTCGGAGAGGCCGGCGCGCGTAAGCTGCCAGAGCGGATCGCCGCCGACCGTGACGGGGCGGATGGAAAGCTCCGCGTTGGCGTCGGGGCCGATCGGGTCGCGGAAGCGGAAGGAGGCCTCGCGGAAGCCGGGGGCGTCGAAGACGAGCGCGGAGATCTCCGCGAGCGCCGCGTGCATCTGCGGGCGGTACTGTTCCTGGTTCAGTGCGGGCATGGTTCGGGGGGAGGATCGGGGGAGGCCGGGCGCGTCCGGACTTCGAGCGGGGTGTTCTGCTGGCCGAAGCGCGGTTCGGCGCGGACGACGTCGGGGAAGCGCTGGCGGACGGCGGCGAGGAGCCGCTCGCGGTCGGCCTCCGGGAGCGGCTCGGTGGTGGGAAGCGCGATGAGGAAGGAGTAGCCCGAGAGCGCGGCGACGTCCGCGTCGCAGGTCCGGATCGCCTCCTCGAGCGTGGCGACGTTGTGGACGCGGTGCGCGCGCGCCTCGTCGTCCGAAAGCGCCGGGAAAAGCGAGAAAGGCCCGATCTCCAGGCCGGGCACGACCCCGGCGCCGGCCTCGACGGCGAGGTAGGCCTCCTGCGTGAGGAGCGGCTTGCCGGCGGGATTCGCCTCGCGGACGGCGCGGCCCGCGCGGCGCAGGCGCGCGAGGGCGCTGTCGAGGTCGGAGCGGAACCAGAAGAGGCGCTGCTCGCCGTCGACCCACTTCATCGGCCACGGCGACGCGGCTACGAAGGCGAGCGACGCCGCGAGCGCGGCGAGGCCGACGCGCCAGGGGCGCAGGCCGGAGCGCGCGACGAGCCGCCCGAGCGGGACCGCGAGCGCGACCGCCGCAAGCGGCATCGCGGGCACGTTGTAGTCCGCGTAGGGGAACGGGACGAGGAAGTGCGCGAGCGTGAGGAGGGCGAAGGCGGCGACGACGGCGAGATACAGGACGCGCGAAGCGTCGGCGTGGCCGGCGGGACCGCCGGCCTCGCGCGTCCGGAAGACCGGGGCGGCCGCGAGGATCGCGGCAGCCGCGATCAGGGCGGGATAGCCCTGCGCGAGGAGGCAGAGGAAGCCGGCCCGCAGGACGAACCACCGGCCGAACGGCGCGGGGTCGCGCGCCGTGTGGAGGGCCTGCGAGAAGACGAGGTTCTCCGGACAGACCGCGAGGAACGGCGCGTAGCAGGCGGCGATCGCGACGGCGCAGCCGACGGCGAACCAGAGCCAGTCGAGGCGGCGCGCGCGGTCGCGGCGGGCGAGGACGATCAGCGCGATCCAGACGGGGACGGCGGCGAGGCAGAGCGTGGCGCGCGTGGCGGCGGCGAGGGCGAAGCACGCGCCGGCGATCGCGGAGCCGCGCCGGTTGGGGCGGTCCGGCGCGCCGAACGACAGCCCGAAGCCGAGCGAGAGGAAGAACGATCCGAGCGCGTAGGTCTTCGGGATCGCCGTGAAGTAGGCCCAGTCGGGCGAAAGCCCGAGCAGGACGAAGGAGAGGAAGAACGCGGGGCCGAACGCGTCCGGATCGCGGCGCCGCGCCAGCTCGCCGGCGACCAAGGCGAAGAAGACCGTGGCGAGAAAACCGAAGACGGCGGTGACGAGGCGGCCGCCGAGGACGCCGGCGTCGGACCAGGCGCCGGAGACGAGACCGTAGACGTAGGGCAGGACGGGCCCCTGCGAGTAGAGGAAGTCGCGGTAGGGCATCATCCCGCGGTAGACGTTCTGCGCGGCGAGGAGATACCACCCCTCGTCCTGGTTGAGCGGCCCGAACCAGACGTTGACGGCGGCGAGCGCGGCCGCGGCGGCGAACGCGAGGAGCGCGAGCCACGACCATGGCCGGCGGGCTCGCTTGTTCGACAGGATTCCAGGATTTTCAGGATTGACAGGAGGGAGGGGGGAATCCTGTGAATCCTGCGAATCCTGCAATTCTGTCGAAAGGGGCGGATCGGCCATCGGCGGGGCGCGGGGCTAGCGCTTGAGCGTGTGCGCCTCGAGGAAGGGCTCGAGGGCGCGGAGCTTGTCGCGGAACCGGTTGAAGAAGATCCGGAACTCGTCGGGCGAGCCCTCGCGAAGCGTAAGGAGCGCGCGCGAATAGAGCGCGGAGTAGGACTGGTCGACGGGGACGGTCTTCATGATCCGATACATCTCCGAGGGGTCCATGCGCCCGAGGTTGAGCGTGCGGCCGCGGATGGGGTTGCCGTCCTTGATGATGTCGCACTTGAGACTCCCGTTGGCGTAGCCGGTCGGCTTGACTCGGAAGTTGCTCGTCCCGATGCGGATGACGCGCTCCTTGGGGTTGTCGACGAGCGCGAGGCCCACCAGGTCGCTCCACGGCGCGGCGGTGTGGAACGGCTGGCGGAGAAGGTTGAAGCGCTTGGCGTCGTCGGGGTGCTGCTGCGCCGCCTGCGCGAGCGCGGTCTGCATGTGCTTCGTCGCCTCTTCGAACGGCATGCCCTTGATCGACTCGTAGGCCTCGAGCACGAGGTCGTGGTAGGGGTCGAGCGCGCGGTAGGGCTCGGGCTCCGCGGGCGCCGCCGGCTCGGGCTCGGGCGCGGGCGCGGTGTCGGAGGCGAGCAGCTCGTCGAGTCCCGGGTCGGACTCCTCGGACGGCGACTCGACGAGCTCGCCGCCGCCGGCGAAGGGGTTGCCCTCCTCGTAGTCGCCGGCCGCGGGCGCGGCGGCGGGCTCGGAGCCGGCGAAGTCGTCGTCGTCGTCCGCGGCGACGGACGGGAC
This sequence comes from uncultured Verrucomicrobiota bacterium, assembly GCA_947169825.1. Lineage (GTDB taxonomy): Bacteria > Verrucomicrobiota > Kiritimatiellia > RFP12 > UBA3636 > UBA3636. Next base: position 12,307 of record CAMVRE010000056.1, read on the forward strand.
GCCTCCGCCGGGCGCGAAGGGGTTGCCCTCCTCGTATTCGTCGTCGGCGGCGGGCGCGCCGGGAACGCCGGCCTCGCCGGCCGCGGGCGCGAGCGCGGCGGCCTGCTCCGGGGAGAGTCCCGGCGCCTTGCGCTCGAGCGAGTCCACGCGGGCGTTGGCGACGACGAGGAAGACGGCGGCGACGCCGATCGGGGGCAGGATCGAAAGCCAGAACGGAATCTTCTTCGCCTTCTTCGCGCCGGCCGGGGCGGCGGAGGATGCGCCGGCGGTTCCGGCGGCCTTCGCCCTGGCCGCCGCGAGCGCGGCGGGCGAGCGTTTGGGCATGAGGGTGATCTTACCTTAGCCCGGCTCTTCTCGAAGTCCTTCCTCAGCGTATCACGCGC
>CAMVRE010000057.1 GCA_947169825.1 uncultured Verrucomicrobiota bacterium
CCCAGCCGAACTGCAGGCACTTCTCGCCGTCCCAGCCCTTGAGGACGCCGTAGAGCAGGCCGCCCGTGAAGCCGTCGCCGCCGCCGATGCGGTCCAGCACGTCGATCTCGCGCGGCTCCTCGACGAACCACTTGCCGTCGGCCCGCAGGATCGCGCCCCAGAGGTGGCGCCCCGCGGAGACGACCTGCCGCAGCGTCGTCGCGAACATCTTCGCGTTCCTGTACTTCTTGGCCACGGTCTCGATCATGCCCTTGAAGCTCTCGATCTTCGCGGCGAGGTCCTTGCCGCCCGCCTCCGGGCCCTTCATGCCGAGGCAGAGCTGGAAGTCCTCCTCGTTGCCGACGAGGATGTCCGCGACCGAGGCGATCTGGTGGAACGCCCTCTTGAGCTCCGCCTCGCGGCCCTTCCAGAACGTGGCGCGGTAGTTCAGGTCGAACGAGACGAGCGTGCCGTGCTTCTTTGCGGCCTTCGCGAGCGCGAGGCAGGCCTTCGTCGTCTCGGGGCTCATCGCGGCGATGAGGCCGGAGAGGTGGAGGATCGCGACGCCCTTCCTCCCGAAGATCTCCGCCGTGTCGTAGTCCTTCGCGTCGAGCGTGCGCCCGACCTCGCCGGCGCGGTCGTTCCAGACGCGCGGCGCGCGCAGGCCGAAGCCGGAGTCGGCGACGTTGAACTGGTGCCGGTAGCCCCACGGCCCGCCCTGCGGGACCTCGGGGCCGACGAACGCGATGTTGCGCGCGCGCAGCTGCGCCTTGATGAACGCCGCGAGCGGGCTCCCCGCCACGAAGCGCGTCATCACGAGGCACTCGGGGCCGAGGCTGCTCGTGACGTTGAGGACGTTCGTCTCGGCGCTCGTCGCCTGGAGGTAGAAGCGGTTGGAGTTGTGGACCGCCATGCGGTCCTCGGGGGTGATGCGCAGCCCCATGCTCGAGAGGCAGGCGACGGCGTAGCGGGCGTCTTTGCGGATTTTCATCGGTTTTCCTGTGTATTCGCCGCGCTCGTGCCGCGCGACGAGGCGGGAGTATACCGGAAACCCCTCCGAAAGTCACATCCTTTCCGCCCCTTCGCGCGCTCGCGCGAGCGCGCCTTCGCGCTTGCGCGCGCGTGCGAAACCTGCTAGAATGCCCCCCGTCCCTAACCCACCCTCCCCCACCCCGCCATGTCCGATCCCGCCGACACCGCCCCCGATCCCTCCACCCTTTCCGCCGCCGCCGAAGAGGCCGACTTCGCCGCCGCCTCCCACGTCTCCGAGGACCAGGACTACGGCGCCGGCCAGATCCAGGTCCTCGAGGGCATGGAGGCCGTCCGCAAGCGCCCCGCCATGTACATCGGCGACACCTTCGAGCGCGGCTACCACCACTGCGTCTACGAGGTCGTCGACAACTCGATCGATGAGGCCATGGCCGGCTTCTGCACGCACGTGGACGTCACGCTCAACGCCGACGGCTCCTGCACCGTGCGCGACGACGGCCGCGGCATCCCCGTCGACATGCACCCCACCGAGCACCGCCCCGCCGTCGAGGTCGTCCTCACGGTCCTGCACGCCGGCGGCAAGTTCGGCAACGGCGGCTACAAGGTCTCCGGCGGCCTCCACGGCGTCGGCGTCTCCTGCGTGAACGCCCTCTCCGACTGGCTCGAGGTCGAGGTCCGCCGCGACGGCAAGGTCCACCGCATGCGCTTCTCCCGCGGCCACGTCACCAAGCCCCTCGAGGTCGTCGGCGCCTGCCCCGCCGAGGAGACCGGCACCACCGTCACCTTCCACCTCGACAAGGAGATCTTCCACGACGACCAGGGCAACACCTACGACTTCAAGTGGGACATCCTCGCCAAGCGCTTCAAGGAGCTCTCCTTCCTCAACCCCGGCGTCACGATCAACTTCGCCGACGAGAACACCGGCAAGAAGGAGACCTACTACCACAAGGACGGCATCGTCGGCTTCATCCGCTCCGTCACCCGGGGCCGCGCCTCCATCGAGCCCGACCCCGCCGTGCGCGACGCGAAGCTGCCCTGCGACCGCGCCGAGGTGATCTCCGTGAAGGGCGTCGAGGACGGCGTCTCCGCCGAGATCGCCCTGCAGTACGTCGACGAGAAGTACGACGAGTCGATCTTCACCTTCGCCAACAACATCAACACCATCGAGGGCGGCACCCACCTCTCCGGCTTCTGCTCCGCCCTCACCGGCATGGTGAACAACTACGCCCGCGCCAACAAGCTCCTCAAGGAGAGCGAGGAGAACCTCGCCGGCGAGGACATCCGCGAGGGCATCGTCTGCGTCATCTCCGTCAAGGTCCCCAACCCCCAGTTCGAGGGCCAGACCAAGACCAAGCTCGGCAACAGCAACGTCGCCGGCATCGTCCAGCGCCTCGTCGGCTCCAAGCTCAAGGACTACTTCGACCAGAACCCCAAGGTCGCCCAGGCCATCGTCACCAAGGCCGTCGGCTCCCAGCGCGCCCGCTTCGCCGCCCGCAAGGCCCGCGAGATGGCCCGCAACGACAACAAGAAGCTCGGCAAGTTCCTCGGCAAGCTCAAGGACTGCTCCTCCCGCAACCGCGACGAATGCGAGCTCTTCCTCGTCGAGGGCGACTCCGCCGGCGGCTCCGCGATGAAGGGCCGCGACACCCGCACCCAGGCGATCCTCCCCCTCCGCGGCAAGGTCCTCAACGTCCAGAAGGCCCGCATCGACCGCATCCTCGCCAACCAGGAGATCCACTCCCTCATCTCCGCCATCGGCGGCGGCTTCGGCAACAACGAGTTCGACGTCTCCAAGATCCGCTACGACAAGGTCGTCATCATGACCGATGCGGACGTGGACGGCGCGCACATCCGCACGCTGCTGCTGACCTTCTTCTACAACCAGATGCGCCCGCTCATCGAGCACGGCCACGTCTACATCGCGCAGCCCCCGCTCTACGGCATCAAGAAGAACAAGAACATCGAATACATCGAGAGCGACGTCAAGCTCACCGCCCGCCTCATCGCCCTCGGCGCCGAGGAGTTCTCCTTCGCCTCCGCCGACGGCGCGTCCAGGGTGGAGAGCCGCGACATGCCGGACCTCCTGCGCGCCCTCGCCGCCTCCGAGGACCTCTGCAACCGCCTCGTCAAGCAGAACGTCGACATCCGCCGCTACTTCGCCGCCCGCACCCCCTCCGGCGAATTCCCCCGCTTCCGCGTCCTCTCGGACACCGACGGCAACCCCGTCGAATCCTACGTCTTCAAGCAGTCCGAGGTCGACGCGATCAAGCGGCAGACCGCTGCGACCCTAGCCGGCCTTGCGGAGCCGCCTTCGGAAGAGGAACTCCAAGCCCTCTCCCAAGGCGAGCCGCAAACCGCCGAAAGCGGCGAAGCCGGTTCTGTGCCCGAGGCTTCAGCCTCGGGTTACGCCGCCGCCCTCGCCTCGCTCGACGAGCCCGAGAACCCCAACTTCACCTGCACCGAGATCCTGCAGGCCGGCACGCTCCGCCGCAACATGGACACCCTCGCCGAACTCTATCATCTCCCGGCCTCGGCCTTCTGGGGCGCGGAGGGCGCGACCATCGGCACCATCACGGACACCAAGGGCAACGCGACCCCGGTCGAATCCCTGATGGACCTCCTGGAGCAGGTGCGCGCGCGCGGCCGCAAGGGCCTCACGATCCAGCGCTACAAGGGCCTCGGCGAAATGGACTGGGACCAGCTCTACGACACCACGATGGACCCGGCCAAGCGCAAGATGCTGCGCGTCTCCCTCGACTCTGCCGTCGACGCGGACAAGACCTTCTCCCTCCTCATGGGCGACGAGGTCGCCCCCCGCCGCAACTGGATCGAGTCCAACGCGCTCATGGCCAACATCGACGCGTAGCCCCGTCCCGCCGCGAGGCCCTCGTGGCCTCGCGGGCCCGCCTGGCGCGGTGCGCGCGCCGCAACAATCCGACCGAGAGATGAAACGCAAGTCCAAGCAACCCGCCGTTTCGGCCATCCCGGCCTCCGGCTACGTCGATTGGCTTCAAGCGCTTTCCCGCCGCTACCGGCAAAGCCAGATCAAGGCCGCCATCGCCGTCAACTCCGAAATGCTGCGGTTCTACTTCTCCCTCGGCGCAGACATCGTTCGAATGGAGAAGGACCAGCCCTGGGGCAGCGGCTTCCTCAAACGGCTCAGTTCCGACCTCCGCAAGGCGATGCCCGACGCGAATTGCTTCTCGGAGAACAACCTCATCTACATGAGGTGCTTTTTCGAATTGTATTCGCCGTTTCTACCGACCCCACAGGTTGTGGGGAAATCGTCTGTCCGAATTGCCCCACAACCTGTGGGGAAAATTCCGGAAAAGCCAACGCCGCAGCTGGTCGCCGTTGATGGCTCGCGCTCCGACGACTCGAATCTCGCTCGCGATATCTTCCTAGTCCCGTGGGGGCACCACCGGTTCATCATCGACAAGTTCCGGACGAATCCAGAAGCCGCGCTTTTCTATGTCCGGCAAACCGTGGCAAACGGCTGGAGCCGTTCGGTTCTTCTGAACTTCCTCGACACGAAATTGCACGAGCGGCAGGGCAAGGCGCTCACGAATTTCGCGTCCCGTCTTCCGGAAAGCGAAAGCGACCTGGCGCAGGAAGTCACGAAGGACCCCTACTCCTTCGACTTCATCGCCCTGACGCCCCGCTACCACGAAAAGGAGCTCAAGGACGCGCTCTTGGCGAACGTCGAAAGATTCCTTCTCGAACTCGGGCAGGGCTTTATGCTCGTCGGACGTGAATACCGGCTTCAGATCGGCGCGAAGGAGAAATTCGCCGACCTGCTGTTCTTCCACATGAACCTCAACCGCTACGTCGTCGTGGAAGTGAAAACGACGGAGTTCGAGTCCGAACATCTCGGCCAGCTCGGGCTCTACGTCTCCGCCGTGAACCATCTTCTGAAGAAGCCGTCCCACGAACCGACCATCGGACTTCTGATCTGCAAGACCAAGGACAACACGATGGTCAAGTGGGCGCTCGAATCCACCCGGCAGCCCGTCGGCGTGTCCGAATACCGGATCAGCGACAGCCTTCCGTCCGAAATCGCCTCCGACCTTCCCTCCATCGCCGAAATCGAATCCTCCCTTCCCGCCGTGTCTCCCGCCCCCAAACCCAAGCGCAAGCGCAAGTCCTGATGCCCGTGCTCCGCCCCTCTCACCGCCCACTTTCCACCTCTTCTCCCGCTCCCCTCGCCCGCAGAACAAGAAAGAAACCAAGCAACCATCCCCCACCCCGCATTCCCGCGCTCCGTCCTCCGCTCTCCTAGGAGTCTTGCTCCTACCTTCGCCCCTTCGTCCCCGCCCCCCAGTCCTGATGGCCGGGCTCCGAAACCCGAAAGCCTCTGCGGCCTTCGCTCAGCTCCGGCCGCAGGGCAAGAAAAGCAAACCACGATTTCAACAACCAACAAGACTTCTCTCTACTCCGCTTCCGTCCAAAACACTTTTTCATTCAACGGGTCACCCAATGAGCACCAAGGAAAAACTCTCCAAACAGTTTAAGGAATTAATTGCGATGGAACCAACAGTCCGAGGCTCCATCCCAACGAACCCGTTGGACGATGAAAACCTTGTCCCACTATCGGAATGGAGAACCCGCGTAATAAACTTACTCAACGTTGTTTTACCCAAAAATAACCCCATTTTGAAATCGGTCGCAAGTCTGAATTTCCAATCCAACTTGAACGAAAAAGTCGACGAGTTGTTCGGAGCGCTTCGTGGGGTCCAAGCCGATTTCGAATCGGGGCTGTTTGAAAGCTTGCAAAAACGGATTGAAGCGGAGATGTCCGTCAATTTCCTTGAACAAGCGGAACAGTTGTTGAAAGAAAAAGACAATCATCACTACTCTTACATTCCGGCAGCCGTCCTCGCCGGCGCCATTGTCGAGAAGAGCCTTCGTTCACTATGCGAACGAAATGATCCGCCGATTAAAACCGTCAAACCGAACGGACAACCCAAGGCGATGAATGCTCTTATCGACGATTTGAAGAAAGCAGAAGTCCTCGATGAAATCTGGTCGAAGCAATTGAAGGCTTGGGCCGACATTCGAAACGCGGCGGCTCATGGACGAACGGAGGCTATCAAGCCCGATCAAGTCAAATCCATGATTGGTGCCATTCCAAGTTTTCTTACGCAGTTTATGAAATAGCTTGTTTGGTGCTGTCTGAGTTTTCGTCTCACGAGAAACACCGAAAAGAGTTTCAGCGAACCAACGACCATGAGCAAATCCCCCAAAGTAAAAACATCGGGTCTTTGCGCCGCCCTCGCCCCCTGCCGCAAGGAGGAGGAGGTCAAGGCCGAGTTCTGCCGTTTCTTCGGCATGAAGATCAACGCTCTGCGGACGATCGACCACTACACCGAGTCGATTCTCTTCGAGTTCAAATACGACCGCAACTTCAAGGCGGCCGGCACTGTCGCCGCCGTCGTCGCGCAAACGATGTATTACGCGCGGCTTCTCAAGTTCGACCTCGCGCAATACCCGCTTCCCCCGTTCATCTGCGTCGTCGACAAGAACGAGGCGTTCTTCCTCGAAACGAAGGCATTCGCGCGCTTCTACGCTACGACGAGCGCCAAATACGACTGGGATCGCGCCGCTTCCACGCCGTGCCCTGTCCTCGTCGCCGACGTAGCCGCGCACCCCGCCACAAAGGCCGTCTACGTCTACGACCTCACGAATCCCGAGGAGGAGACGCAGTTCATCGAGGCCGTGCAGCAGAGACGCCTCTTCCAGCCGTCCCTCTTCCCCGAGCTCGACCGGAAGGCCATCACCGAGGACAACTTCCTCGACGTGTTCTCCTACTGGGACGGCCTCTTCGGAAAATATGTCAAGAACGGCCGCAAGCCCTCCGAATACTTTCTCGCCGACATCGAAACCGGCAAGGCCGTCGGCACGACTGCCGGAGATGTGCTCTTCGACGTTGCGGGCGATGGCGTCTTCGTCCGCAAGACCCTCCCGCCCAAGCCCTACGAGCACTTCTGGGAGCGCTGGGAGCGCGTCGCCCCCGACCGGATGCCACTCCTCCGCCAGAAGGCCGACCGCCTCACCGAGGACTTCCGCCGCCGTTTCACCGGAGAATTCTACACCCCCGTCCCGTTCGCGACCAAGGGTCTCGAATACCTCGAGCGCGAACTCGGCCGCGAGTGGTGGAAGTCCGGCGAGTGGCGCTTCTGGGACATGGCCGGCGGCACCGGCAACCTCGAATTCAACCTCCCGTCCTCCGCGTTGCCCTACTGCTACATATCCACCCTCGAAGCGGACGACGCCAAATACTGCGCCAAGATCTTCCCAGCGGCCACCTGCTTCCAATACGACTATCTCGCCGATGACGTCCCCATCCTTGCCGGACAGATGACCTACGGCGCTGTGCGCAAAATGCCCGCCAACCTCGCCGCGGATCTCGCCAACCCTAAGATCAAGTGGATCGTCTTCATCAATCCACCGTTCGCAACGGCGAATACGACCGGCGGCGAGACCGGAAAAACTTCCAAGAATTCCGTTTCGAAAACGACCATCCGCGAATGGATGAACACCGAGAACTACGGCGAAGCGAGCCGCGAACTCTTCACGCAGTTCCTCTTCCGCATCTCCAAGGAGTTCGCCAGCCGCGAAGCCCGGCTCTGCCTCTTTTCCAAACTCAAGTATCTCAATTCCAACAACGACCAGATGATTCGCGACGGCTTCTTCCAATATGTTTTCTGCCGCGGGTTCTGTTTCCCAAGCAAGGCGTTCCACGGCGCCAAGGGAAGTTTTCCCGTCGGGTTCTTGATTTGGAATCTAGCCAAACGGAAGCACCTTTCTGAACAGGAAATCGTCCTCGACGTTTTCAACGTCGATGTTGAAAAGGTCGGCACGAAGCGCATCCCCTCCGTCGAACGCACCGCGATGCTCAACAAGTGGTGTCCCCGCCCGAAATGGGACGGCCAGTCCGTCATGCCGACCTTTTCCAGCGGACTCAAGGTGATGGACGAAAACAAGGACAAACGCAACCACATCGCGCCTGGATTCCTTTGTTCGCTTTCCAGCAACGGCGACGACTTCCAACACCAGAACAGCGTTTTCCTTCTTTCCGCCCCCTACGCCAACGCGGGTGCGTTCTCCGTTACGCCGGACAACTTCGAGAAGGCGATGGTTCTTCACGCCGTCAAGAAAGTTCCAAAGGCAACTTGGACGAATGATCGCGATTCCTTCTATTCGCCCACTGCCGAGTTGACGGATGAGTTCATTTCGGATTGCGTTGTCTGGACTTCGTTTGCGGATTCGAACTACACGGTCTCGCTGAAGGATGTTTCCTACCAAGGCAAACTCTGGCAAATACCGAACAACCTGTATCCGTTCTCTGTGGAAATAGTGCGGACGTGGCCGTGCGCGTTACCGACGCTTGCCACGCAGCTCGCGGCGGCAAACGAAGACCGCTTCCTTGCGAAGTGGCTGAAAGGCCGCGCTCTTTCTCCCGAAGCCCGAGCCGTGACGCTCGCCGCTTCGAATGTCTACCGCGCATTCTATGCAAAATTGCGCGAAACGCCGTGGATGGACTGGAAGATCGAAACGTGGGACGCGGGCTTCTACCAGATTCGCGGCGCACTCAAGGCCGCGGGCCTTGCGGAAACGGAACTGGCCGCGCTCAAGACCGCCCACGACAAGCTCGGCGAAAAACTTCTTCCCCGCGTCTACGACTACGGATTCCTCAATCCCGACGTGAGTTACTTTTCGTGATTGTCACCCCGAACAGTTTCGCCTTCTATCCCCGCTCTATCCCTTTCCCTCCGCCCGCGCGCTCTCGTCACTCGTGAAACCCCGCTCCTCCCTCCATCGCCCTTCCTCCGCAGGCGCATCCGCGCCGCCCGCGGTAGCGCCGTTGCCTTTCTCCGAATACCTGACCTCGTCCGACCCCGACAAACGGCAGAGAGCCGAGAACTGGCGCTTCGCGATTGGTCTGCAGCGCGTCGACGGTCTTTCGGTTTCTCCGTTTCTCGTGGGACTCGCCCGGAAGAACATCGAGGGTCTGATGACGAACGAAGAAGTCCAGCGCGCGGTCAGAGCCCACTACTCCAAGCAACCGAAATCCCACTCCCTCTAGCCCCTTCGTGCAAGCGCGGCGGAGCTTCCGCCAGCACTCGTCACTCGTCACTCGTCACTCGTCACTCGTCACTCCCATGGGCACCTCCTACTGGCCTCTCTTCCTGATCATCGGATCGAACGTCTGCTACCACCTCTCGTCGCGGTTCGCGTCGCGGACGGCGAACCCGTTCGCCGCGCTCGTCGCCGCCTACCTCGTGGGCGCGGCCGGCGCGCTCGCGCTGTATTTCGCGACGGAGCGCGCGGGCCTCGGCTCCCTCGTCGCGCAGGCGAAGGAGCTCAACGGGGCGAACCTCCTGCTCGGCCTGGCGATCATCGGGCTCGAGGGCGGGTTCCTCTACCTCTACCGCGCCGGCTGGAGCGTCAGCGTCGGCCCGATCCTCTCCTACACCGGCCTCGCCGTCGCGCTGCTCGCGATCGGCGCGCTCTTCCTCGGCGAGCACGTCGGCTGGCGCCAGGTCCTCGGCGTCGCCCTCTGCCTCGCCGGCATCGCCCTCGTCACCTTCAAACCCTAACCCCGCTCCCTCTTTTCACTCGTCACTCTTCACCCTTCACTCTTCACTCTTCACTTTAAACTTTAAACTCTCCATGCTCCTCTCCCTCCTCTCCGACCTCCACGGCCACGTTCCCTCTCCCGTCGCGCAGGCGATCGTGGACAAGGCCGACGCCGTCTGCATCTGCGGCGACATCCAGAGCCGCGCGATGCACACCTTCGCGTGGATCAATTCCCTGAAGAAGCCCGTCGTCCTCGTGCCCGGCAACCACGACTGGTTCCTCTACGACCCCGCCGGCGCGCCCACCAACTGGGGCTTCAAGCCGCACGTGCGCGTGCTGATCGACTCCGGCTGCGAACTGGACGGCGTCCGCTTCTGGGGGACGCCGTGGTCGCCGATCTTCTTCGACTGGGCGTTCATGCTCCCGCCCGAGGGCCTGCGCGAGAAATACGCGAAGATCCCGGAGGGCATCGACGTGCTGCTTACCCATTCCCCGCCGCGCATCCCGCGCAGCCGGATCGACATGGTGGAGGGCCGTCGTGACCACTGCGGCTCGGCCGAGCTCGCCGAGGCCGTCCTCCGCGCCAGGCCCCGCCACCTCTTCTGCGGCCACATCCACACCGGCGACCACACCCCCGTCCGCCTCGGCTCCACCCTCTGCCGCAACGTCTCCTACCTCGACGAGCAGTACGCCCCGGCGTTCCTGCCCGCGACGCTTGAAGTATGACCTCCCGCATCCTCGCCCCCGAAGACATCGCACAACGTTCGGACCTCCGCGCGCTCTACGAAAGCGCGTTTCCGGACGAGGAGCGGATTCCGTGGGACGACCTGCTGCGGCTCGTCCGGGAGATGCCGCTGGAGTTCGCGGAATACCGCGACGGGGAGGAGCTGCTGGGGCTCACCATCGTGTATCCGCGGCCGCGGCTCTCGTGGTTCTGGTACTTCGCCGTACCGGAGCAGAGGCGCGGGCGCGGCATCGGGCAGCGCATCCTCTCCGCGCTCCTCGCGCGCTACGAGGGGCGGTCCGCCGTCCTCGACATGGAGGACCCCGCGCAGCCCGGCGCGCCCAACCCGGAGCAGCGCCGCCGCCGCGCGGCCTTCTACCGCCGCAACGGCTTCCGCGAGACCGGCGTCGGCAAGACCTTCGGCCCCGTCGCGATGACCATCCTCCTGCGCGGAGACGACACCTTCACGATGTCCGACTACGACACCCTCCTCTCCGAAATCTTCCGCTTCTGGAAGCCGCCCAGGTCCTGACGGCCGGGCTCCGCGCCGCCCGCCTCGTTCTTCACTCTTCGCTTTTCACTCTTCGTTCTTCACTCTTCACTCTTCGCTCCATGAAAGCCCTCCTCCCCCTCTCCATGATGGTCCTCGGCAACGTCTTCATGACGACCGCGTGGTACTGGCACCTGCGCCGCGGCGCCGCGGACGGCAAGCCGCTGCTGCTCATCGTCCTGATGAGCTGGGGCATCGCGCTCCTGGAATACCTCATCATGGTGCCGGCCAACCGCCTGGGCGCGGCGGCGGGGCTCTCCGTGGCGCAGCTCAAGGTCGCGCAGGAGGTGATCACGCTCCTCGTGTTCGTCCCCTTCGCCTACTTCGTCCTCGGCGAAAAGCTCCGGCTCGACTACCTCTGGGCGTTCTTCTGCCTCGTCGGCGCCGTCTACTTCGTCAACCGCGCGAACTTCTGACCCGTCCGGCGGCCTCCCGCGCCCGGCGCGATTTTCCGGTTCCCTTTCCGGGGGCGCTGTGGTAGACTGCGCGGCCGTTCGCGGGTCGCGCGCCCGCGGGGCTCGTTTTGTCCCGCGCGGTTTCCGCCCGCCCACACAACCCGATTCCTCCCATGAGCGAAGCCAAGAAGAACGAAACCCTCTCCCTCACCGACCTCTCCGCGCGCATCGTCGCCGAGGCCGAGAACGAAAAGCCCGACGCCGCCAAGCTCCTCGGCTGGGTGCAGGACGTCGCCGCCCTCGTCGGCGCGGGCCGCAGCGAGGCCGAGCAGCAGCTGCGCGACCAGACGTTCCTCGTCGTCGAGCAGAAGTTCGTCGACCTGCACGACGTCCCCTCGCTCATGAAGCTCCTCGGGATCAAGGCCCGCTGGACCGGCAACCGCCCGCTCTACGGCACCGAGTGCGCCACCGTCCTCTCCTCCGCCACCAAGGACCGCCTCGTCCTCGCGAAGATCGCGAGCGCCGACTTCGGCAAGCGCCGCCCGCTCGAGTCGCTCGACCGCCTCGCCTTCCTCCTCGCGCTCCAGCCCGGCACCGCGGTCGTCGACCGCCGCTGGGGCTACGGCACCGTGAGGCGCGAGGACGACTTCTACCGCAACGCCGAGGTCGTCTTCGACCGCGACGGCGCGCCGCGCACGATCGGCTTCGGCTTCGCGGCCGACTCGCTCTCGATCGTCCCGGAGACGCACCTGCTGGCCGTCCGCCACGCCGACGAGGCCGCCTTCGCGCAGCGCTGCGCGGAGAAGCCCGGCGAGATCGTCCGCCTCGCGCTCGAGAGCTACGGCGACATGCCGGTCGCGAAGCTCCAGGCGACGCTCGAGGCGTTCGCGCTGCCGAAGGGAACCGAGTGGAAGAAGTTCTGGGTGTCCGCCCGCTCGCAGCTCGCGAAGGACCCCAAGGTGGTCGTTCCGCCCGCCTCGAAGAAGAACGCCCCCGTCGAGCTCCTGCGCGAGGGCGCCAGGGACACCGGCTCCAAGGACGCCGGCGCGGCCGCCCGCCTCGCCGAGTGCCGCGACCCGAAGGAGGTCCTCGACCAGGTCGGCGCGATCCTCCGCGAGGCCGAGGAGAGGGCCTCCGCCGCCGTCCGCGACGGGATCGCCGCCGAGATCGAGTCGAAGGCGGCGGCCGCCGCCCGGGACAAGGCCCGCGCGGAGGGGGCGGACGACGTCGCCGCCGAGGCCGCCGCCGCCAAGGCCGTCGAGGCCATCGCCGTCAAGGCCGCCGTCGCCAAGGCCGTCAAGGCCGCCGCCGCCAAGGCCTTCGCCGAGGACCCGACGATCCTCCCGGACGAGATGCGCCGGGCGATCGCGGACCGCCTCGCCTTCGTGATGAAGGCGTCCGTCGCGGACCGCCGCCTCGGCAACCGCGGCAAGTTCCAGGCGATCCTGCTCGCGCTGCAGT
>CAMVRE010000058.1 GCA_947169825.1 uncultured Verrucomicrobiota bacterium
GCCATGAGAAGACCCGTCCGCAACCTCCTCCGGTTCTGCGCCGGATCGCTCGCCGTTCTCGCCGTAGACGTGGCCGTGTTCCTGGCGACGCGCCCCGGACCGTCGCTTCCGACTCTTCGCCTTGGCTTCGCGGAAACCGTCGCACGGGGCCTCGCCGTGTTCGGCCTGTTCGCCGCCTTCAGCCTCGCGGGTGCGGCCGTTCTCGCGGGCGCGGTCTTCCTGTCCGTCCAGGCCGTCCATCTCGCCCGACGCCGCCACAACCGGCGCAAGGCCGAATGGTTCCTCGCCCCGGCCGCCGCGATCCTCGCGCTCTGCGTCGCGTTTTTCATTCTCATCACCGTCTCCGTCGACGCCAACGTCCGGGGCGTTCACAGAATCGAGGAAACCTGCCGGCTCGAACGGCCGCAAACGACGGACGACCTCGTCCGGCTCTTCGGCGAACCGGACGTAAAGGTCAACGGCCACGACGGGGAGCTCTGGTTCTACTACATGCCCCGTTGGCCCCGCATTCTCTTCACCGAGCCTTTCCGGTTCCAGGTCTTTCCCGACGGCCGCGTCGCCGTCCTCGGCGTCCGCAAATCCTGACCCGGCATCCCTCTCCAACGTCCGCCCCGTCCGCAGAAAACACGCAATGAAACGCTCCGCCATCCTCGCCCTCGCGCTTTACGCGGCGTTCCTGCTCGGCATCGCCGTGTGGCGGCCGTGGGCAACGCCGGCGGCGCCGTTTTCGGGACGGTGGGAGCTCGTTCCGTTCACGGGGACCGCGGACCTCTGGCGCGCGGGAATCGTGTCGTTCGTCTTCCTCTTCGTCGGGAACGTCGCGTGCTTCGTGCCGTTCGGCTTCGGCCTTCCCGCGCTGACGCCCCTGCGCCGCTCGGTCGTCCCGCTCTGCCTCCTCGGCTCCCTGCTGATCGAAGCCCTGCAGTGGACCTTCGGCACGGGTGTCCCCCAGGTCGAAGACATCCTCCTCAACACCCTCGGCGCCGCGCTCGGCTACGCGCTCTTCCGCGTCGTATCGCGCCCCGCCGTAAAAAATCGTCCCGCCGCGTCTATTGCAGGGTGAAGTCCCCCTTCAACCTTTTCAACCCCTTCAACCCTTTCAACCCGTGACTCCCACGCCCGAATCCTCCCCCGCCGCGCCGTGCGCGGCGACCCAACGCCCGGCCGGGCGCGAGGCGCGCAACGCGCGCCGCGCGCTCCCGTCCAGACTTGCCCATCTTTTCGCCCTCGACGGCTGGTTCCGCGACGTCTCGCCGCCCGGCGGACGGCCGGACGGCTACACGTCGCTGTGCGAGCTGTTCCTCGCGTTCCTGTGGTTCCTCGCCGGGTGCGCGGCGATGCTGCTCGGCTACCTCTTCTGGTGGGGCTTCTACGCGGTCGTCCCCGTGGCGGGGTGGCGGCTGCTCCACCACTGGGCGCGGACGTTCTACCTGCGCCGGAACGGCGACCGGTGGGTGCGGATCGAATACACGCGGATCTACGCGGCCGCCGTGCGCGTCTTCGCGGCCGTCTGGGCGGTCTACCTCGCGACGACGCCGTGGCGCCCGCTCGCCGTCGAGCCGCCGCCCGCGGACCGGCTCGCCGCCGCGGAGGCCGCGATCCCGGAGGAGGAGCTCCCGCCGGACGTCCTCTTCGCGTGCGGCTACGGCCCGGCGACGATCGGGCGCGGGACGCAGCAGATCCTCGACAGCCGCGTCCTCGCGTTCCTCTTCGGCGACGACCGCGAGGCGCAGCGCCGCATCGTCGAGAACCGCAAGGCGTGGTGGCGCGTGCTCCGCGCCGCCGCGCCGGAGGACCGACCGCGCCTGAGCGCCGCGGCCTCGCGCGCCGACCGCGCGCACCTGCTCCTCGGCCGGGGCGGCATCCCGCATCTGCTCGACCACGTCCTCTTCGGCTCGCACCAGCTCGTCGCCTACGACGGCCTCGTCCCGATGTGGTGGATCCTCTTCTCCGAGCCGCCGCCGGCGATCGGGAGCCGCTAGAGCGCCGCCTCGCCGATTTCCCTTGCAGGAACGGCGGTCGTTCTGGTAGGGTTGCCGGCGATGGACGACACCTTCCCCGCGACCTCGCCGACGCTGCTGCGCGCGATCGCCGCCGACCCGGAGAGCCCGCGCTGGAACGACTTCGCGCGCCTCTACGGCCCGGTGGTCCGGCGCTGCCTGGCCCGCACCGGCGCGGCGGGCCGCCCGCTCGGCTCGGCCGACCGCGACGACCTCGTGCAGGAGACGTTCCTCGCCGTCGCTCGCGCACTGCCCGGCTTCCGCTACGATCCGGCGCGCGGCCGCTTCCGCGGATACCTCGCCACCGTCGTGCGCAACCTCGTCCTGCGCCGCCGCCGCGAGGAGGCGGCGCGGCCGGAGGTCGCCGTCGCGGAGACGGGCGAGCGCGAGGCCGCGCCCGCGACGACCGACGCCGAACGCGAGCTGATGCTCGAATGCTGGACGCTCGCCCTCGCGCGCGTCCTGCGCGAACACGCCTTCACGCCCAACGCGAAGGCCGTCTTCCGCGCGCACGTGCTCGACGACCGCCCGGCCGCCGACGTCGCCGACGAGTTCCGGATGCGCCCCAACGCCGTCTACCAGGTCAAGGACCGCGTCCTGCGCGCCGTCCGCCGCGAACTGGCCGCCTTCGGCCAGGGCCGCCTCCCCCTCGCCGACCTGCACGAGGCGCTGCTGCGCGCAAGTCCGGCGGGGCATTGAATTCCGCAACGTCTCCATGCATGGGACACCCCGTCCATCGGTGCGAAATCCGTCATCGGAAACAAGTTTCCGCACGATTGAATATTTCATGCTTGCGGAATCTCCGAATTTCGTGTATGATTCCGCACCAATGAACACACCAACCTTGCCAGACATGATTGGAAGGACGGCCGAGCGCGACGGACTGCTCCGCGCCCTCCGCCATCCGGAATCGCAGTTCGTCGCCGTCTACGGCCGCCGCCGCGTCGGCAAGACGTATCTCGTCCGCAAGACATTCGGGAACAAGTTCGCCTTCTACCACACGGGCGTGTTCGACGGCCCGTTCCGCGAACAGCTTCTGGAGTTCCGGGATTCCCTCCGCGAATGCGGCCTCTCCGATTGCCCGGACCTGAAGGACTGGCGCGGGGCCTTCGCGCAGCTCCGGCGCCTGCTCGAGTCCAAGCCGGACGGAAAGAAGATTGTCTTCCTCGACGAGCTGCCCTGGATGGAGACGCGCAACTCCCGGTTCGTCGCCCAGCTGGACAAGTTCTGGAACAAATGGGCGTCCGCGAGGGACGACGTCGTGCTCGTGGTCTGCGGCTCGGCGGCGTCGTGGATGATCCGCAACGTCATCGACGGATACGGCGGACTCCACGACCGAATCACCGACCAGATCGCCGTGAAGCCCTTCGATCTTGCCGAATGCGAGGCGTATGCGGAACGGCTCGGCCTCGGCATGTCGCGGACCGAGGTCGCCGAGACCTACATGGTTTTCGGCGGCGTCCCCTACTACTGGAGCTTCCTGCGCAAGGGCGCGGGACTGGCGCAGAACCTCGACGAGCTCCTCTTCGCGGAGGACGGCAAGCTGCGGGGGGAGTTCGGGCGCCTGTTCCGGTCCCTGTTCAAGGACTCGCGGATGCACGTGGAAACGCTGGAATCGCTCGCGCGGAGGAAGGCGGGAAAGACCCGCTCGGAAATCCTCGAGGACGTCCCGTTCTCCGACGGCGGGAAATTCTCGGAATGCCTCGAGGCGCTCGAGGCCTGCGGGTTCGTCCGCTCCTTCGACGCCCTCGGCAAGGCGAAGAAGGACAAGCTCTACCAGCTGATCGACAACTTCACGCTCTTCCACATGAAGTTCCTCGCCGCCGGTTCCGGGACGGGGCCGGACTTCTGGACGTCCACCGTCGAGTCGCCCCTGCAGTCCACGTGGAAGGGCCTGGCCTTCGAGCGCCTGTGCCTCCAGCACGTCCGGCAGATCAAGGCGGCGCTGGGGATCGCGGGCGTGCGGACGAACGTCTGCTCCTGGGTCCGCGCGCCGGACGAAAACGGAAACGGCGGCGCGCAGGTCGACCTCGTGATCGACCGCGCGGACGGCGTGACGAACCTCTGCGAGATCAAGTATTGCCGCGGGCCGTACGTCCTCTCGAAGGAGGAATGCGCGAAGCTGCTCAAGCGGCGCGACGTCTTCAAGGCCGCCACGCGGACTCGCAAGTCCGTCCACCTCACGATGATCACCCCCGAGGGCGTGGCCGAAACCCCCGAACGGCACTTTCTCCAGTCCGAACTGACGCTGGACGACCTGTTCCGGCCGTGACGGCCTGCTGCTGGAATCGCCCCCCATGGACCCCCTCCCGCCGGACGCCCGCGTTTCCGCCCCGCCGCCGCCTGCGGCGGGGCTCGCGACGCCGACGCCCGGACTCGTTGTCGGCGGCGAGTTCGAGCTGGTGCGCCCGCTCGGCGAAGGCGGGATGGGCAGCGTGTGGCTCGCGCGCGACCGTTCGCTCGGGCGCGACGTGGCGCTCAAGCTCCTGCGCGCGCCGGACGACCCCGCCGCGCGCGAGCGGCTGCGGGACGGCTTCGAGCGCGAGGCGCGCATCCTCGCCGCGGCGGACCATCCCTCGATCCTGCCCGTGTGGCGGCGCGGCGAGGACCCCGCCACGGGGCTCGCGTTCTACGCGATGAAGGCGTGCCCTCTCACGGCGGCGGACGTGCGCCGGCTCTGCACGGCCGTCTTCGGCTGCGCCCTGCCGCGCGGCTTCGCGCGCTGGGAGGAGGCGCCCCGCGCGCTCACGCTCGCCGACCTGCTCGCGGGCGGCAAGGCGTTGCCGCCGCGCGTCGTTGCACGGATCGGCGAGGACCTCGCCGGCGCGCTCTCCTGCGCGCATTCGCTCTCGCCGCCCGTCGTGCACCGCGACGTCAAGCCCGCCAACGTCCTCTTCGAGCGCAACGGCCGCGCGGTCCTTGCGGACTTCGGCATCGCGTCGCGTCCGGCCGACGCCGCCGCCACGCGCGCGGGCTTCGTCGGGACGCCGGACTACGCCGCGCCCGAGCAGCGCCACGGCGGGCCGCCCGCCCCCGCGATGGACTGGTACTCGCTCGGCGCGGTCCTCTTCGAGGCGCTCGCCGGCGAGCGTCCGCGCGCGGGGGAGCGTCCCTCCGCCTACGACCCGCGCCACATCTCGCGCCGCTGGGACGCGCTGCTCGCCGGACTGCTCGAGCCCGACCCCGCCCGCCGCCTCGCGGACGGCGCCGCGGTCGCCGCCGTCCTCCGCCGCCTGCAGCTTCCCCGCCGCGAACGCGCGCTGCAGCTGGGCCTCGCCCTCCTCCACGCCGCCGCCGCCCTCGCGTTCCTCCTCGGGATGGTTCTCTGGATCGTCTCCAAGAAGCTCCTCTCCGCGCCGTAGCGGCCATGTCCGACGGTCTTGCGCCGCGCCGGCGAAGCATGGTAGGATTCGCGACATGAATCCATTCGCCACCCGTCCTTGCAGCATGGACCGCGGAACCGGCTGCACCGTCTGGGACGGCGAGGGCGCCGACGAATGGCGCTTCCGCCCGGTCGCGGTCTTCCGCGGCGGCGGCGCGCGCAAGTACGACGCGCCGCGGCAGGGGGCGTTCGAGGGCGGCGCGGAGGGCGTCATCGAGTTCGCGCCCGGCCGCAACTTCGAGACCGCGCTGCGCGACCTCGCGGGCTTCGAGCGCGCGTGGCTGGTCTTCGTCTTCGACCGCAACGCCGGCGCGTGGCGCCCCACCGCGCGCCCGCCCGTCGCGCCGGCCGAGGGCCCGGAGCGCGTCGGGGTCTTCGCCACGCGCTCGCCCTACCGCCCGAACCCGATCGGCCTTACGTGCGTGCGCCTCCTCGGCGTCGAGGGGCTGCGCGTCCGCGTCGCGGAGGCGGACCTGCTGGACGGCACGCCCGTCCTCGACCTCAAGCCCTACGTCCCCGCGGCCGACGCCTTCCCGGACGCCCGCGCGGGCTGGGTCGAGCGCCAGGCGGCCGAGCGCTGGACCGTGGCGGAGTCCGCGCCGTTCCGCGAACAGGCCGCCGCGATCCTCGCGTGGCGGGGTCCGGACCTCGCCGCAACCGCGCGCCTGCAGCTCGCGCTCGACCCGTTCGACGGCACCCGCAAGCGCGTCGCGCGGACGCCGGAGGGCGGCACGCTCTCGCTGCGGATGTTCCGCGTCGACTTCGCCGCCGATCCCGCCGCGCGGACCCTGACGCTCCTGCGCGTCCGCTCCGGCTACTCCGAGGCCGACCTCGCCGACCCGGCCGACCCCTACGGCGACAAGGACCTGCACCGGCGGTTCGCCTCGATCCGCCCGTAGCGAGGAAGAGCATGGGAAACCGTTCCGCCTTTCTTCCGCTTCTGGCCGCGGCGGCGCTCGCCGCCGCGGCGGAGCCGGACGGCGCGGCCGGATGCGCCGTGCAGGAGGGCTTCCGCGACCCGCCGGCCTCGTGCGCCCTGCAGTGCTGGTGGCACTGGCTGGACGACTGCGTGACGCGCGAGGGCATCACGCGCGACCTCGAGGCGATGGCCGCGGCCGGCATCGCGGAGGCCTGCGTCTTCGCGCCGCGGATGTCGAACCTCCCCGCCACGGCCGCGACGATGTCGCCCGAATGGCTGGAGCTCTTCGCCTTCGCGATTTCGGAGGCGAAGCGCGTCGGCGTCGCGCTGGGGTTCCACAACGGCCCCGGCTGGTCGGCGTCCGGCGGCCCGTGGATCGCGCCGGAGGATTCGATGAAGTGCCTCTCGGCGTCGGCGCTCGACGTGGAGCCGGCGTCGCTCGCGCGCGACGGCGCCATCGCCCTCCCGCAGCCGCCCTCGCGGCTCGGCTTCTACCGCGACCTGCGCGTCTACGCGTTCCCGGTCGAGGCGCCGCCGCGCGTCGTCTCGGCGCCGCTTCCGGAGACGATCCCGCTCGCGCGGACGGACGCGGTCGAATGGACGATCGAATACGCGGAGCCCTTCGCGCCGTCGGTCGCGGCGCTGGACGCCGACGCGGAGTCGTTCTGCCTGCGGGCGGAGGTCTTCGCCGAGACCGGCGGCGCGTGGGAGAGGCGCGGAGGGCGCGACTTCCAACTGCACCGGGCGCTGGACGAGCCCCGGACCTTCGCGCTCGCGGAGGGCGCGCCGGCGCGCCGCTGGCGGGTCCGCTTCCTCGCGACGGAGAACCCGCCGTGGATCCCGCGCCGCGACATCCCGGTGCGCTCGTTCGCGCTCGGGAACGCGCCGCTCGCCGGCTCGCGCGCCGCCATCGCGCCGGACGCGCTGCTCGACCTGGGCAACGCCGTGCGGGACGGGGCGATCCGGGCGTCGGACCTGCTCGACCGGCTGCCGCCCGGCGCGGCCCCGAGGTGGCGGCTCCTGCGCGTCGGCTACACCACGACCGGCGGCGGGCCGGCGCCGTCCACGATCGGCGGGCTCGAATGCGACAAGCTCGACCGGCGCGGCCTCGACGCCCACTGGCGGGCGATGCCCGCGCGGATCCTCGCGCTGCCCGGCGCGCGGGAGGTCGTCCGCACCGTCGTGATCGACTCGTGGGAGGTCGGGCCCCAGAACTGGACCGAGCCGATGCCGGAGGCGTTCCGCCGCCTCGCGGGGTTTGAGGTCTGGGACGCGCTCCCGGCCGTGCTGGGCTACCGCGTCGGCGACGACGCGGAGACGGACCGCCGCCGCGGCGCGTTCGACGCCGTCGTCGCGGAGCTCGTCGCCGAGAACTACTACGACCACTTCGCCGAGCTCTGCCACGCGGCCGGCGTCGAGGCGCTCGTCGAGCCCTACGGCGGGCCGTTCGACCCGGTCCGCTGCGGCCGCGCGGCGGACGTGCCGGCGGGCGAGTTCTGGCTGGGCAGCGCCCCGGGGCACTCCGTCGCCCGGGCGGTCGAGATCGCGCGGCGCCACGGGAAGAACGTCGTCGCCGCCGAGGCGTTCACGACCGAGGCCGCGGAGGGGCGCTGGCAGGCCACGCCGGCGCAGCTGCGGCGCGCCGGCGACGAGGCGTGGATGGCGGGCGTGAACCGGCTCGTCTACCACTCCTACGTGCACCAGCCGTTCCCGGACCGCGCCCCGGGCTGCTCCCTCGGGCGCCACGGGACGCAGCTCAACGCGAACACCACCTGGTGGCCGCAGATGCGCGTCTGGTCGGACTACGTCCGCCGCGGCCAGTTCCTGCTCCGGTTCGGCCGCATCGCGCGCGACCGCCACGAGATCGCGCCGGGCGCCGTCGACGCGCTCGTGCGCGAGGGCGACGCCGGGGAGCGCGTCTGGTTCGTCCGCAACAAGTCCGCGGAGCCCTTCGCCGGGACGCTGCCGCTCGACGGCGCGACCGGCCTGCCCGCCGCCGAGTTCGACGCCGCGACCGGGCGCGTGCTCGAGGTCGAGCGCGACGGCGACGGCGTCGCCGTTTCGCTCGCGCCGGGCGAGGCGCGCTTCTTCGTCTTCGCCCGCGGCCTCCGCCCGGAACGGCGGCCCGTCCTCTCCGGCGGGACGCTCGACCTCTCCCGCGGCTGGCGCATCGCGGCGTTCGACGGCCTCGCCGCGCCGGCGGCGCCGGCGGCGGCCGACCCGCTCTTCGACTGGACCGCGTCCCCCGACGAGCGCCTGCGCTACTTCTCCGGCGCCGCGGACTACGTCCGGGAGGGCGCGTTCCCCGCCGGCGTGCTCGACCTCGGCGAAGTCCGCGACGTCGCGGAGGTCCGCGTCGACGGCGTCCTCGCCGGCACGCTCGCCTACCGGCCGTACCGGATCGAGGTCCCGGCCGGGCGGCGGCTCGAGGTCCGCGTCGTCAACACCTGGCCGAACCGTCTCATCGGCGACGCCCTCCGGCGCTCGCGCGGCGAGGAGCCCTTCACCTGGACGAACTGGCCGGAGGCCTGGAGCGCCACGGACGCGCCGCTTCCGTCCGGGCTCCTCGGCCCCGTGGCGCTGCATCCCTTGCTTCGCTGAACGGGAATCCGGACGCGCCGCGTGACACGCGGGCGGTCCGATGCTAGAATGCCCGACCCGTGAACCGCCACTACGCCTGCATCCCGCTCTCGATCCTCCTGCAGGAGGAATTCGGCTTCGAACCGTCACGCCGCCAATGAACCCCGTCCGCCTCTCCATCCTCGGCGCCGGACACATCGCCGGCAAGACCGCCGCCGCGGCCGCCCACCTCGCCGCACGCGGCGAAATCCGCCTGCGCGCCGTCGCCGCGCGCGACCCCGCCCGCGCCGCCGCGTTCGCCGCGCGGTTCGGCTTCGAAACCTCGTTCGGCTCCTATGAGGAGCTTGTAGCCGACCCGGAGACGGACCTCATCTACGTCGCCACGCCGAACACGCTGCACGCGCCGCATTCGCGGCTCTGCCTCGAGGGCGGGAAGCACGTCCTGTGCGAGAAGCCCTTCACCGCCAACGCGCGCGAAGCGAAGGAGGTCCTCGCCCTCGCCCGGTCGCGCGGACTCTTCTGCGGCGAGGCGATGTGGCTGCGGTTCCTGCCCGCCTCCGCCGCGATCGGCGAGGCGCTGCGCGCGGGGCGCATCGGAGAGCCACGGATGATCGAGGCCGTCTTCGAGGTCCCGATATCGGAGAAGGAGCGTATCCGAGAGCCCGCGCTCGGCGGCGGCGCGCTGCTCGACCTCGGCGTCTACCCGATCGCCTTCGCGCTGCTGCACTTCGGCGAAGACTACGCGGACGCCACCGGGCGCGCGACACTCCTGCCGACCGGCGTCGACGACCAGTCCGCCTTCTCGCTCGGATGGGCCGACGGCCGCATCGCCGCGCTCGCCTGCTCGGCGACCGCGGCCGGCGGCGCGGCGGGGCGGATCGTCGGCACCGAGGGCGCGATCGATGTCCCGCAGCTCGTGCGCTGCGATGGCTTCCGCATCTCGCCGTTCAGCGGCGGCGAACCGGAGGACTTCTCCCTTCCGTTCGAATGCAACGGCTACGAATACGAGCTGCGCGCCGCCGCGCGCGCTATCGCCGACGGCCTCTCCGAATGCCCCGAGGCGCCGCATTCCGCCACCCTCGCGGCGCTCCGCGCGATGGACGCCCTTCGAGCCGCCTGGGGCATCCGCTTCCCCTGCGACGCCTAGGCCCACGCGCCCACTCGGGCCACGTATCCTCATTCAGGAACCATTTCTAAGGCATTTACTAAGGGGACAGACCCCTTAATAATGCCTTAAAATGTCGCCTGGCAGGCGACATTTTCGGCGGGGCGTTGTGGCAGTCTGCGTTCCCAGGCCGCGGGAATGGGTCCTTCGGCTCGGAAAACAACCCTCAAACAAGGAGTCAACGATGAAACAAGAACATGGACAAGTCGATGCAATTCTGGAGGCGGAACGGTCTCGGCATGGCCGCAGGGCTTCCATTCGGCCAAAGAAGGATGGCTCGGACATTCTGAAAACGTCCGTCACTGCCGAACGCCAGATCCGATCCTCGGTCGCCACGGAACCCATTCGTTCCCCATTCGCGATCCTGGTTCGGGAAGACGTGCGTGCGATGCGGATGATCGAATGCGATCACGACGGGTTCCCGGCTTTCATGCTGAAGCTGCTCCGCGCCTGCTATCGGACTCGCGACGAGGCGCTCGCGCTGGTTCGCGCCGGCGACATGGTCTCGATCGACTTCTGCCTCGACTTCTGCGAGACGAGGGAGTCGCCGGACGGCTCGCCGGGGACGAGCCGCGCCGTCCCCTACCGGACGGACGCCGTCCTCGCCGCAGCCGCCGGATGCGGGCACATATACGCGTTCGACGACGAAACGCGCCTCTGGCACGTCTGGACCTCCGACGGCTGGCGCGTGGATGAGGATCCCACCGCTCCCGATCTCGCAGACATGGTCGAACACCTCCGCGCCCGTTCGGAGGGCCTCGGCGACGCGGATGTCCTCCCGTTCTAGCGCATCCCGAATCCCGGGTCCAGAAGCGCGTCGAGCGCCGCCCGCTCCGACAGGAGGGGGCGGCGCGAAGCGCGCCCGGGCGCCGCGGCGTCCGCGGCGGAGAGAACGTCGACGCGACGCCTCGCCGCCGCATCGAGCGCGGCGACGCGCCCGAGCAGGACGCGCGCCTGCGCCTCTCGCGCGGCCGGGGACGAGCCGCCGAGGAAGCATTCCCACACCACGAGGAGCTTCCAACCGGCATCCAGCAGTTCGCGAACATGACGAGCGTCGCGCGACGCGTTGCGACGCAGCTTGGCGACCCACCACGCGTGGCGCGAGTGTGGGATCGTCGCGGCGGGACAGCCCGGATGGTGGTGCCAGAAGCAGCCACGCACCTCGATTGCGAGGCCGCGGGCGCGCAGGACGACGTCCGGCCGTCCCGGGAGGTCGCCGCAATGAAGCCCGTAGCGGTATCCTGCGCGATGAAGAACGGCGCGCACGAACATCTCCGGCTTCGTGTCGACGCTCCGGATGCGCGACATCAGCCAGCTGCGATGCTCGGGCGTTAGAGTGTCCATGTGCTCGAAACGATTTCGGAATCGGAGGTCTTAGGACGCCCCGCGAACGCCGGTCGCGGAATTCAGGCCGAGGAACGGACACTCGTCGAAGAGTCCTTCCGCCCGTCGGCGCATGCGCGGCGGCAGATACCCCGCCACGCGGTGGAGGAATCGTTCGCCGCCGAGCGCGCCACCATGCAAGAACCCCGCCACGCGACGCCTCAGCAGCCCGCGGAACGTCTTCGGCGGCAGCATCCGCCCCTTCTCGTCCCGCTCGACGACCTCGTCAAAGACATTCTCCTCCTGAGAAGACTCGGATTCCTTCTCGCCGTCCTGTGCGGACGAGGATGCTCCCACGGAGGACGGCACCTTCCCCCCGATCGCACTAGCGCACGCCTCGCGAGCCTGCTCCCATGACGAATCCTCCGCGCGATAGGCGCGCGTGACGAGCGCGCGGAGGCCGCCCTGCGCCGCGAAGTCGCCGTGGCACGCCGCACCATAGCCGGCGTTCCGGGCGTCCTCCGGCGCGTCGACCATCGCCGCGCGGACGGGATTGAGGTGAATGTAGCCCGCCACGGTCATCAGCGCGCGGAACGAGCCCTCCAGAAGAATGCTCTTGAAGCGACCCTCCCAGATCGTCCCGGTGTTCTCGTGGCGCCTGTTGTAATCCTGCGTGAAGGCCTCCTTGAACGTCTTGCAGAACTGGGAGAGGTCGTACATCCGCGCACGCATGCGATCCCTCTCGTCCGCGACCCGCATCTCCTGGCCCTTCTTCGTCCACTTCTCCCACTTCTCGAGGATCGCGGCGAACTTTCCGGGGCCGTACCAGGCGAGCATTCTCCGCTCCAG
>CAMVRE010000059.1 GCA_947169825.1 uncultured Verrucomicrobiota bacterium
CGCCGACCAGCTCGAGGCGGAGGCGGACGGCGATCCCGCGCGGTGCGCCGCCGCGATCGCGGATCTCTTCGCCGACCCCGCCTGGGGCGATCCGGACTACATTGCCGCGGACGGCTGGCTGGAGGCCGGAGGTCCGCGCGCGCGCGCCTCCGCCCACGCCGCGCGCCAGCGCATCGCCCGCGCGTCGTTCGACGCGGTCGCCGCGCGCGCCGAGTCCGAGGCTGCCGCCGCCGGCGCGCCGGTGCTGCGCGGCGTCCGTCTCGGGATGGACGCCGAGACCGCCGCGCGGCTCGTCGAGGCCGAGCTGGCCTCGTCGGGCATCCCCGCCGAGCTGATCGTCCGGCCCGATCCGAAGGACGGCGCCCTGCGCGCTCGCTGCGCCGACGCGGAGATCGCAGGTGCAAAGGGGGAGGGGAAACCGCTGCGTGAACTGTGGATTTCCCGCCGGGCCGTCGACGCCTTCTTCGGCACGCGGGGACGTTCCCAGGACGAGGTCCGTCTCGCCGTTCTCGGCGCGATCGGCGTCCAGGATCGCGCCGAGGAGCGCCGCTCCGAGGACGAGGTCTCCTACGACGGCCGCCGCATCGGCAAGCAGGTCCGGACGATCTATTCGTCGCCGGACGGATGGGAGCTTGTCTTCCACGGCCCTCTCGCCGTCTTCGACGCCCATTCGCTCTCCGCCGCCCGTCGCGCCGGCGTCTTTCGCCCCGCCGGATCCCTTACGCTCCGCAGTCGGTAATCGTGCTACGCCGCGCTACTCGCAGCACGCGCGTAGGTCCATCAGCGTCAGCCGGCGCTTCAGCTCCGCCGCGGTCGTGCGCGCGGAGGGGCGGTAGCGGACGACGCGCGGCGCGCCGGGCAGGACCGTGACGAGGTTGTCCGAGAAGCGGCCGCGCGGGTCGGGCGGGTCGGCGAGCCACGCGAAGAACGCGGGCGCCTTCGCCGCGAGCTCGACGTCGAACGCGCCCTTCTCGTCCGTCGCGGGCGAGACCCTGCGGATCGCGAGGCCGGCGCGCGGCAGCTCGCAGCGCTTCGGGACGTCGAGGAGGATCGTGTTCTCGCTGCGCCAGACGCGTCCGTCCGCGGCGCGGGCTTCGGCTTCGACCGCGAGGAAGTGCGCGGCCGGGTCGACGGCGGCGGCGCGTCTGCGGGGCGCCGCGGGTCGCACGGCGTAGGCGTCGGCGGGCGAGAGGTCCGGGAGCGCGGCGGCGACGTCGGCGGGGAGCGCGAGTCGGCGCGCGGCGGCGCGCGGGAGCGTCTCGCGGCAGGTCCACTTGCGGACGGCGGCGCCGTCGGAGAGTCGGCGCAACGCGAACGTCGCGGTCGCCTTCACGGCGACGGGGAGGTCCCAGACGAGGTGCGCCTCGAGCGGCGCGCGCGGGCCGGGGCGGAACGCGGTCGCGAGCAGCGGCGCGTAGAAGCGGCGCGCGGCGTGGTGCAGCGCCTTCCAGCGCCCGCCCCATTCGAGCGAGGCCCAGGAGGCGACGGGCCAGTCGTCGTTGAGCTGCCAGTAGACCGTCCCCATGCAGTGGGGGCGGAGCGAGCGCCAGTATTCGACGCCGGTGCGGATGGCCTCGGCCTGCTGGACCTGCGAGAGGTAGAGCGCGTCGTCGAACCCGCGCGGCATGCGGTAGTAGCGCCCGAACATCCCGAAGATGGCCGCATTGCCGCGCCAGCACTTCTGGTGCCAGTCCATCGCGGGGGAGTAGAGGTTGAGGTCGCCGTCCTTCTCCGAGGCGAAGGAGCGGACGAGCTCGGGCGACGGGAGCGACTGGAAGCCGAACTCGGAGCAGAAGCGCGGCTGGTGCCGGTAGAAGGCGTCGAAGCCCGAGCCGCCGTGCCACACCTCCCAGTAGTGCGTGTCGCCGGAGCCGAGATTGCGGTTGTTGTGGCGGAAGTCGCCGGGCGCGGCGCAGGGCGAGCTCGGCCAGAAGAGGCGCGTCGGGTCGGCGGCGCGGACCGCGTCGGCGATCGCCTGGTTGAGGATCGCCCAGTGCGCGGTCTCGGCCTCGCGCTGGTGCTGCGGCTTGTGGCCCCAGTCGACCGACGAGAGGCATTCGTTGTCGCCGCACCAGAGCGCGATGCAGGCGTGATCGCGCAGGCGGCGCACCTGGTAGGCGCACTCTTCGCGGACGTTCGCGAGGAAGTCCGGATGCGACGGGTGCGGCATGCAGGCGAACATCATGTCGTGCCAGAGCAGGAGGCCGAGACGGTCGCACTCGTCGTAGAAGAAGTCGCTCTCGAAGTGGCCGCCGCCCCACACGCGGACCATGTTCATGTTCGCCGCCGCGGCGCTGCGGAGCAGGTCGCCGGCGCGTTCCGCGGTCTCGTGGCGGGGTCTCGCGTCGCACGGGATCCAGTCCGCGCCCTTCGCGAAGACGGGGACGCCGTTCACGCGGATCGCGAAGCGTGCGCCGGCCTTGTCCGGCGTGCGGTCGACCTCGATCCGGCGCAGTCCGATCCGGCGATCGATCCGCACCGCGCCGGCGGAAACGGAGAGCGGATAGAGCGGCTGCTCGCCGTAGCCGTTCGGCCACCAGAGACGGGGCTTGGCGATCGTGAAAGAGGTCTTCAGCTCGAACGGCCCCGGCGCGGCGGGGACGCGCCCGCGCATCGTGCGCGTCTCGCCGTTGAACGAGACCGTCGCCTCGACGGGCGCGCCGGGGCGCGCGCCCGGGACTGGGACGAAGCGCGCCGTGACGCCGACGCGGCACGCGCCGACTTGGTGCGTCTGGTCGGTCCAGGCGGAGTCGAGGAGCGCCGCGTCGGCGGGGACGAGCTCCGCCGTGCCGTAGAGCCCGGAGGCGGGGAGCGAGACGCCCCAGTCCCAGCCGCCCGAGCACTGGCACTTGCGGATGGAGTGGATCGCGGGGACCGAGCTGCCGTTCACCTGGTTCGGGTCGAGCTCCGGAGCGAGCGCGCGGTGCGCCGCCAGCGCGGCGCGACGCGGCGACCGGATGCGGACCTCGACCTCGTTCGCGCCTTCGCGCAGGAGCTTCCTGACCTCGAAGCGCCAGCGGCGGAACTGGTTGTTCGCCGAGCCGGCGCGGCGGCCGTTCACGAAGACCTCGGCGACCGTGTCGATCGAGTCGAACGACAGGTAGACGGCCTCGTGCGCCAGCAGCGCCGCGGGGACGTCGAAGGAGCGCGAGAAGACCCAGTCCGTGTCGGCGACCCACTGGACCTTGCGCTCGTTGTCGCGCCAGTAGGGGTCGGGGATGCGCCCCGCGTCCTGGAGCGCGGAGTAGTTGTCGCCGGGAATGGGGCAGGGGAGGGGCTCGGATCCGTCCGCGGTCCGCAGCCGCCACGTTCCGGCAAGGGAAAGAATCGCGTCGTTCATGGGACGGATTCTAGCAAACCCCCGCCGCGCCCGGCAAGGGCGTCACTCCGGTCGACATTCCTCCAACGGCGATGTGCTCTTTAGCGTGACGATGTGCTTGATCATCGGAAGGATCCATGGTTGTCGTCGAGGATGCGGAGGGCGTCGGCACGGCCGAGCGCGAGCGAGCGGACGGCCGAGGCGGGATCGAAGGCGAAGACGCCGCCGGTGCGGCGCAGGAAGCGGGCGAGGGGCGCGGCCTCGCGGGCGAGGTCGTCGTCGGGGAGAAGCTCCAGCGCCTGCGCGAGGCCGTCGCAGAGGCCCGGCAACGGGAGGGAGGGGCGGATCTCCACGTAGCGGACGCCGCCGAGCAGCGCGGGGCGGCGCGTGGGACGCCGCCAGGGGCCCTCGGCCGTGGATTCGGCGTTCAGGTGGACGACGACGAGCGTGCGGATGTCCGGATGGTTCTCCAGGATCGGCGCCGCCGGCGTGTTGTCGCCGCCCATCGCCTCCCAGCCGCCGTCGATGAAATGCGCGCCGTCGATCTCCACCGGATCGAGCCCGAACGGAATCGCGGACGACGCGAGGACCATCCGCCGCCGGCGTTCCGCGTCCGGCTCCGCGTCGATGCGGAAGACGCGCCGCTCGAGCCGGCCCGCCGGCCACGGGCCGCCGACGCACTCCAGCGCGGTCGCGTAGACCGCGGGCGAACCCTCCGGCCATCGCTCGGGCAGCAGGTCGCGGAGCGCCCGTTCAAGGCCCGAACGGTCGAGCGCGCCGGGAAACGGGAACCCCGCGCCGCGCGCGAACCTCGCGGCCGCACGTTCCGCCCAGGCCGCGAGCGCCTCGCCCGAAAGGAGCCCCTCCGGCCGCTCGGCGACCGCGCCGCCGACGCGCGAGCGCCAGAACGCGACGATCCGCGCAGGATCCCGCACGGCCGCGAACACCGCCGCGTTGATCGCCCCGACTGACGTTCCCGAGATCGCCTTGACGCGCTCCGAGAGCCCCCGCTCCGCCAGCGCCGTCCAGACTCCCGCCTGGTAGGCCCCCTTCGCCCCGCCCCCAGAGAGGACGAGACCGACGCCGTCCGCCTCCGCAGGCCGGCGGAAGAAGTCTCGCGCCTTCACGCTCCGCCTCCTTCCGCCTCCGCGACCCAGTGCCAGAGCGGCCACGCCATCATCATCGGTTCGCGCAGCTGCTCGCTCCATTCGCCGAACGGCCCGAACGGCGGCATCGGCCCTTCGGACGAAACACCGCGGTGCCGGCACCAGAGCCGCACGAGTTCGTCCAGGCCTTCCTTGCCGCGCGTCCACGCGCGCCCCCTCTCCGCGAGGCGCATCGCGTCCCGGAGCGGAAGCCCCGGCAGGTCGCGCCGCAGCCGCGCCGCGGCCTCCTCGTAGAACATCGCCCCGCGGGCGTGCTCGTCGGACTCCACGAGCGCGAACGCATGCGCAAAGAGCGCCGGCGCCGCCGCGGTGTCGTCCGCCAGCGTTCCACCGCGCGGGAGCGCGCCGCGTCCCGCCGCCCGCTCCGATTCCTCGAACTCGATCTCCCAGCCGCCGACCGACGGGTCGCCCGTCCTGCGATCGAGCGTCTCGAAGAGTCCGCGCGCCCACGGCGCGCCCGCCCGAAAGCGGAACCGCACCTTCAGTCGAAACGGCAGAAGACCGCATCCCCATCGCGAGCCCTCCGGCGGCGCCAGGAGCGGCGGCAGACCCTCCTCTGGAACGCCCGCACGCACGGGAGGGAGCGAGGAGAGCCCCAGCAGACGGAACGTCAGGAACGCGGCCGCGGGAGCGGATAGATAACAATCCTCCGGTCGCGCTTCCGCGACCGCGTCGGCGAGCGCCAGCAGCGATCCCGCCGCGACGCGCTGCTCCGCGAGGATTCCGCGCTCGAACGCGAGCCACTTGCGGCAGGCGTCCTCCGCCGCGGCGTCACCCGCGCAGTAGCGCGCGAGCGCCTCTTCGACCCGCGCGTTGAGCGCGCCCGCCTCCGAATCCTCCGCCCCGAACGGAACCAGACTCAGCCTGACGATGTGCGAAATCATCTTTGCGTGTCTCCTTGCGCCACCGTGAGCATCTCCCGTGCCAGCGGCATTTTCCCGAATTCCCGCCACCAAGCGGTCAAAAACGGATCACGTTGCGCAAAAAACGATACCCGTCGTCCTGCGATCGTCCTGTCGTCTCGTCAGCCCGTCGTCCTGCGACCGTCCTCCGGAGGCGGCTTCCCCGGAAGACGACGAGAAGACGAGACGACGTGAAATCGAGCCTCGCGTCGCTTCGCGGGCGGAGGCGCAATCCAAAAGATGTCCGACGCATAGCGGCTTCCGACTCATAACGCCTCCTCGACTCACCTGCCGTCAAAACTCACAAACACTCTTTCAACTTAGACAACACTGTATTTGCGTCCAGTTCAAGTGGTTGGTTATCATTCTGACAAGCCAATTTCCGAACTTGGCCAGCATAATCGCAAACAAGCATCCGCCCATCCCCGCTTTTATCATGTCCTCGCTCCTTTCCATCGTAATACACGCCTATCCAACCTTGTCGAACAGGATGGGACTTCTCCAGAATGTTGAAATACACGCCACACCATTTGTCCGTAACTTGGGAATCGGAAATACTTGCCACTTCAAGGATATACTTGTTTGATTTATCTTGTTTTGCAATAATATTCTGCTTCAAAAAAAGACAAAGATTTCGAATCTCAAGAAACTCTTTCGGAGTTTGACAATTGTTATTTGGCCCTTTTCCGCTTTCAATTGCTTCAAACGTTTCGGAAAATGCTTTATTAACGACTCCAGCAAATTCCTTTTCTCTCAGTTCTCCGCAATCAATGCAATCCGAAAGGTTAAAGCAATAGTCCAATTGATAGCGATCCTTCGTTTTGACAACATCAAACACTGGCCCTCCCCAACCTTTCTTGTTCAGGAATTCTATGCACAATCCCGGCGAAGTCGAATTGGCTCGAAGATACCACCCTATCCATCCATACAACTTCTGCGGTCGTCCGCCAAGCAACTTGACGTTATCAACAGAGAAATAGAACCCTGTCCAATCTTCTGCACGGTTGCATTTTTGGTAATACTGGACAGAATGTCCTTTGATGGTTTGTTTCTCATATAGAAACTTGCGGAGACACTGATAACCCTTTTTCACCAAAGAAAAAACATTGCAGTCCAGACAGAATTGACCAACGACTTCTTCCTCGTCATTCGGGCATACTTTGGAACAGTAACTGATGAACCCTTCAATGGATTCACACAATGTCCATTGAATTTGGTTGCGTTGTTGTTGTTTCAAGCCCTCAATGAAATCCTTCCAAGTATGAATGTTGTTTTGCTCGAGCGCTTTGCAGTTGTTCGCATCTCTTTGTTCGTCTTCACTCAATTTATAATTTGTGATGTACCCAAGCCGCCCTGCTATGCCGAGATTTCCACACATCTTCCCCAATTCGCGTGTTAGGACTGATTCATACTGAGCGAAATGATGATTGTGGTCGTCGATTTTGTTTTCGACCAAAAAAAGACCGTTTTTCGAATCAACAATCGTGAAATCGGGTCGCGATCCGTCTTCGTATTGAATCTCTCTGAAAATCGACACGTCATCGGCCAGAAGATTGTTCTTAGGGAAAAAGAAGTCCAAAAAGAACTGTCGGAAATCCCTACTGCTTTCGCACAAAGCATAGAGAATGTCCGAAAGGTCGTTCTCTTTGTACATCCGCTCGGAGAGCGCTCGGAAGAAATCAATGATGTGCTGGTTTTGCATTTTTGAACAGCGGAATGGAAATGGAATACCTATCGACAACCGAACAAGCTCCTGAAAAACATCTTCGTGGGACCTTCTCCGAGTAGTGAAAGACGATAGCCAGCTTCTTTCACTCCCTTTTCATATGCTTTTCTTGACCAGTAGATGGCTTTCTGTTTGTCTTTCGCGATTCCCCGTCCCTGACGGTAGAGTTCTCCGAGACAATTCATGGCCTCCGGATTTTCGTTTTCGGCTGCTTTCTGGAGCCATTCCATTGCCAATTCCGCGTTTGGACTACAACCAACGCCGCTAGAATAGCATCGAGACAAAAGATACTGTCCGCGCGGATGATCCTGCATGGCCGCACTGCGATAGAGTCTGAATGCTTTTTCGGGATCTTTCGCAACCCCGAATCCCAGTTCCGACACCATTCCGAAATAGCACTGGCCTGTGGCATCGCCTCGTTCCGCCGCTTTCTCAAGCCATCTTATCGCTGTTGCCGTGTCTGGTTCTGAAGATTCGAGAATGAGGATGCCTAAAGCGGACATTGCTTTTGCGTTCGCCATTTCGGCGGCTTGTTCAAAGCATCTTCTGGCCTTTGATAAATCCTTTTGGCTGTCGCGCCCGTCGCGATACATTTCGCCTCTTCTCAGCAACTCTTCCGCTTTCTTGTAACTGTCCTGCTCGGATGCGCCCGGTAATGTATCACAAGATGTTTTGACCTCGAATCCGTTCGTTTGTGAAGCCGGCTCGGTATTTGCGGTGTCCTCGTCTCTTTGATCGGCCGCGAGTTTGTACCACATGGCCGCCTCGTTTTTGTTTCTCGCAACGCCCCAACCGTTTTCAAGGCACGCTCCAACCTTGTGCTGGAAATAAGCTTCTCCGGTTCCTTCTGCGGAGTTTTTTAGCATGCGGAAGCCCTTTTCCGCATCTTGCGGAACTCCCTCGCCAGTCAGATAAAGAATTCCAAGGAATCCGATCGCATGAGGCTCACCTTGCTTTTCTGCTTTCTTCCACCATTTTATAGCCTCATTGAGGTTTTCCTCGATTCCACGTCCTTGATAGTAACATTGCCCCAGAATGCGTTGGCCTAGCGGATCTCCGTTTTCCGCCGCTTCGGAAGCCAACGAAAAAGCCTTTTCGTTGTCTATTTTGACACCTTTCCCTAAGAAATAGCAATGGGCAAGCAGCGCCTTGGCAGGTATGTTTCCGCCTTCCGAGGATGGAATGAGATGCTTTATAGCCTCGACGACATCCTTCTTCACGCCACGACCGCAAAACAGGCATTTACCAAGATCGTATTTCCCTTCTACAGACCCACGTTCCGACGCTTTCCGAAACCATTCCACGGCCTTCGCGGCGTTTTCCTCCACGCCGTCGCCGTTCAGATAGCAATTGCCCAACATATCGCATGCGTCGGCGTGGCCCAGTTCGGCTGCTCGCTCGAATGCTCGAACGGCTTTCTTGAGATCGTTTTCGTTTTTAGAATTGTTGAGCATGAGGCCGTGCCAGAACAATCCATTGGGAAGGTCCTGCTCGGCCGCTTTGGCGAACCATTCTTTGGCCTTTATGTCATTCTTCTGGACGCCATCGCCAGAGAAAAACGCCTTCCCGACTTCAACTTGGGCGTCCGCGTTTCCCTGGTTGGCCGATTTCAAGAACCATTCAAACGCCTTTTCGAGGTCTTGCTCGACCGCGTTCCCGGTTTTCAGAAACGATCCGACGCGCCATTGTTCGAAGGCGTCGCCCGCTTCGGCAGCGCGAAGAGACCATTCGTAGCCTTTCTTTTTGTTTTCCGGAACGCCAATGCCGTTCAGATACAGGTATGCCAGTTGACATTGTGCGGCCGTATGGCCGGATTCCGCCAACGATTCAAGGCGGTTGCAGTTGCGTTCTCCGTTCGCACCTTCGAAGAGTTTTCTCATCTCCTCGTCGCTCGCGGCTCCGCACAACATTTTGTCCAGTTCTTCCAGACTCTTCTCCGCCTGTCCCGCGACGCCGAACACGGCGGCGAGCTCACGGATCGTCGTCTCGTCGTCGGACTCTGCGTCGATCGCCTCGACCGCGTGCAATTCGCTTTCGAGGTGCTGTTCGGCGAGCCAGCGCTGCAACGCGTCATGACGGAAGCGGTCGAGCGCGTCTTGCGGATCGAAATGCGCCTTGAGATCGTCGAGCGAGAGGATGCGGGCTCCGCCGAGATCAAGGAAGAAGCGTGCCATGGATCGTGTTCTTTCGTTGGTGGTTCGAGAATGGTGAATCGGGATCACGAAGCGGGCGTTACATCGAGCTTGTCCAGTTTTTCCAGCATGGGCTTCAGTTTTTCCTGCTGGGAGTGGTAGCTGGATTTCGTGGACTTCACGACTTCCTCCAGGACGTCCTGCGTCAAAGAGTCCCAGGTTGAATCGTTCTCGTCGCCGTGATTCTTGATGTTTTTGCGAAAGAGCCTCTTCATGGACTCCTTGACAATGCTTTCAATGTCCGCGCCGGAATAGTTTTCCTTATCGGGCAACATCGCCGCGAGGGCTTTCGGGTCGATGCCTTCGGGAATTATATTGCCGTTCCGTTTTTTAATGTGGATGGCGAAAATGTCGGCGCGCTCCTCTTTCGTCGGGAACCGGACCTGGAAGATTTCGTCGAATCGGCCGCGCCGCAGGAACTCCGGCGGAAGGCTGGAAATGTCGTTCGCCGTCGCGACGACGTAGACGCTGGTCGTCTTCTCCTGCATCCACGTGAGGAACGCGCCGAACATCCGGGTCGTCACTTCGCCTCCGCCGCCGGAACCGCCGATGCCGGCGAAGGCCTTCTCGATCTCGTCGATCCAGAGGACGCACGGAGACGCCGCGTCGGCCATCCGGATTGCTCGCGCGAGGTTGGCCTCGCTTTCGCCGACGTATTTTCCCATCAGCCGTCCGACGTCGAGCCGGAGCAGGGGGACGTCTAGCTTCCGGGCGACGCATTTCGCGGAAAGGCTTTTTCCGCACCCCGGCATGCCCACGATCATCACACCGGCGGGCATCGAGACGCCGTGCTTTTCGGCCAGGACCGGATTCTTAAAAACGGGGATAACTCCGTCGAAATAGGATTGAAGCTTCTTCAATCCTCCGACGGATTCCTTTTCGTCGACTTCGACCGCTTCGAGAAGCCCCGATTTCTTGATGGCCTGATGCTTTTCCCGCAGGATGATGTCGCGGCTCTCCTTGGAAATGACGTTGGGGTGGACGGCGAGGGAGAGATTGAGGAGCTGGATGATCTCGAATTCCGTCAAACCCTTCAAGTCCATCCGGAGCTGGGCCCTGTAGGATGGTTTGACTTCGGCGGAATTGGTTTTCGCGAACTTGTCGACGATGGCGTCGATCCTCGCATCGTCGGGCAGCGGGACGTCGATGACCGTCGTCCATTTCTCCAGTTCGGGCGGAATGGCGAGTTCGCTGTCGACGATCACGACCGTGACATCGTAGAGGTCTTCGTGCCGCTGGTCCGCGTCCGCCTTCTTCACGCGCTGCGCGATCGACTGAAGAATGCCACAGACGCGCGGGTCCGCCAGCGTGTCTTCGCTTCCCTGCGCGGCGCCGGGTCGGTCGTGGATTTCCTTGAGAACGAGCAGATACCGGTTCGGATCGGAACTGAACCGGGCGTCGTTGTATTCCGCGAGAAAGTCGGCCAGTCCCTTTCCCCGATCCTTGGATTTCGCGGATTTCGTCTTGAAATCCACGATGCCGCTCCCCTTCGCGTATTCCTCGATCACGTAGTCGGCTCCGGCGAACTCCAGCAGCGTCCGGTCCACGGCCGCGAAGTCGAAGTCGCGGATGTAGAGAATCGGTCGCTTCGCGACGGAATACACCCGGAGCTGCTCGACGGGAGAAGCCGTCCAATCGTCTTTCTTTCCCATGTTCAATTTCTTTCCGCTTCACGAAAGGACGGACGTCGCGCGCACGACGATGCCCTGCCGGAATTCGCGGCTTTTCTCGATCAGGCGCGCCTTGAGTCCTTCCCAGAGGGAGTGGGCGTACTGGCGGAGTTTTTCGAGGCCGGCACGGGCGAGTTTCTCGACGTCTTCGTTCAGGATTCCGGCAAGCCAGGTTCCGAATGCGCTTCCGGCGACCGCGCCGGCCGGACCGAAGACCGATCCGACAACCCGCCCGATCCATACGCATCCTGCCTTGACCGCCACGGGAAGCTTCCGCTCGGTGAATGCAACAGCGGCGGCATGCGCCCGATCGATCCATTTGTGGATGCCGTCCTTGACGCCCAGTTCGCCGATGCCGACCAGAAAATCGAGGGCTTTCCGGAACAAGCTTCGGTCCGAACGGACCGCGGCCTCCGCGCCGGACATATCCGGGTTCTCCTCGACGAGAGCAAGGGCTCCGAGCTTCCGGGCTTCGTCGTAGGCGGGGGAATCGGCACCGCCGGAGACGGCGTCATTCCACATGGACGGAATCAATTCGTTTTCGGACATTGTCAGTTCTCCTCGGATGAAGGTTCTTTGATTTCGGCTCCGGCCGCTTGGGCGAGCGCGGATGCGGTCAAGGCGTCATCCAGCGATTCGACCAGTTCGCCCGCTTCGCGTCCGGCGAACTCGGCCTCCTCCGGATTGACATCTTCCTTTCCCGTCAGTGCGTTTCCGATGCGGGCGATCAATTCCCCCATGAACTTTGCGGGGTTGACCGCGGAGAGAAGATTGCCCGATTTCCGGAGCAGGGCGTTGAACTTCCGGTTGAGCCAGTCTTTGCGGCTGAACCCGTCCGCCTGCGCCTTTTGGATGTCCGCGTAGTTGGCATCAATTTCGGCCATCGTTCCGATGATGT
>CAMVRE010000060.1 GCA_947169825.1 uncultured Verrucomicrobiota bacterium
TACGCCCAACACGTCCTATAGCGCGTGTAGCCGCCGACGTCGCGCCGCGCGAGGGCCGGATCCGCGCCCGCCGCGCGGAGGGCGTCGAGCGCGCCCTCGAGGCGGCGCCGCGAGGAGAGGTCGCGCGGGTTGCCCTCGACGATCGCCAGCTCCGCCGGCGCGACGCCGCACGCGAGCAGGTGCCCGGCGGCGAGGCGGCCGACCGCGGCGTTGTCCACGCGGATGCCGTCCACGGGCAGGCCGCCCGCGTCGTAGTCGAGCACGACGGCGGGCGGCCCCTCGCGCAGCATCGCCGCGAGCAGGTCCGGCTCGAACGCCCCCATGTAGACCATCGCGTCGGCGCGGGCGCGCCGCATCATCGCGGGCAGCTCCGAGGGCTTCTCCGCGCCGGCGGCGAGGACGAGCAGGTTGGCGCCGATCGGGCCGAGGCCGTCGTAGAGCCCCGCGATCATCGCCTGGTGGTAGAGGCCGTAGCCGGCGGGGTTGAGCACGCGCGAGAGCAGACCGACCGTGAAGGCGCGCTCCGCGGGCGCGCCCGGCTCCTCGCGCTTCGCGGCGAAGGTGCCCTGCGCGCGGACCGAGACGACGAGCCCCGCGGCGCGGAGCTCCTCGACGGCCTTCATCGCGGTGAGCCGGTTCGCGCCCCACGCGGCCGCGATCTCGTTGAGCGACGGCAGCCGCGCGCCCGGCGCGATCGCGCCCGAGCGCAGCTTCGCGCGCAGGTCCGCCGCGATCTTCCGGTAGAGGAAGTCGCGGGCGTGCGAGCGCGGCGTTCGCGGCGGCTTCATCCGTGCGCGTCCGGCGGCGGCGCTACGAGAGCGGCACGCCGCTGGCGTCCGCGTTGATGGTGCAGATGTCGACGATCGCCCAGATCCAGGAGGCGAGCGAGAGCGTGCCGGCGGAGAGGACCGTGATCAGCAGCTGGATCACGCCCTGCTTGGTGCGCCCGATGTAGAAGTTGTGGATGCCCAGGGAGCCGAGAAAGACGCCCAGGAGAACGAATGCGACCTTGGATTTGGACATGGCGGGACCTCGCGGTGTTTCGGTGGCCGAAGCGGCTTCGTGCCGTTCGTTGGCGCGCGATTCTATCGTTCCGCGCCTGTTCGTGTCAACCCATTTCCCCGGCTTCGATCCGCAAGGTTAAAGCATACCAGTTGTATACCAGATTTCTCTTGCAATCGTTCCGCCCTTCCTGTATCCTTGTCCGCGCTCCCCGATCATCGGACCATCCCGACCATCTCCTATCCCCCCTCCTCCATGTCGCTCGTCACCCGTCGCTCGTCACTCGTCACTCGTCACTCGTCACTCGTCCTTGCGGCGCTCGCGTTCGCCGTCGCGAACGCAGCCGCCGCGCCGTCCGTCGTCCGCGTCGAGGGCGCGCCGGGCGCCCAGACCCTCACCGTGAACGGC
Organism: uncultured Verrucomicrobiota bacterium; assembly: GCA_947169825.1. GTDB lineage: Bacteria > Verrucomicrobiota > Kiritimatiellia > RFP12 > UBA3636 > UBA3636. The sequence goes on from CAMVRE010000060.1 coordinate 1,411, forward strand.
CAGCCGTTTGTCATCAAGGGCGCCGGCGGCGGCGGCTCGAAGAAGGTCCTCGCCCAGCTCGGCGCCAACTCGTTCCGCACGTGGGCCGCGAACGACGCGGAGAAGCAGCTCGACGAGGCGCAGAAGAACGGCCTCTACGTGACGGTCGGCCACTGGCTCCACTCGACGAGCTACTTCAGCTACACCGACGAGGCGAAGAACGCCGAGCAGACGGAGGCGATCCTACGCCGCGTGCGCGAGCTCAAGGACCACCCGGCGCTCCTCATGTGGGCGATCGGCAACGAGATGGAGGCGGCCAACCCGAACAACCGCGCGCTCTGGACCTACATGAACGACCTCGCGGGCAAGATCAAGGAGATCGACCCGAACCACCCCGTGACGACCGCGCTCATGGAGGTGTGGCCCGAGAAGATCGCGCTCGTCAACGAGCTCTGCCCGAACCTCGACGTCGTCGGCATCAACTCCTACGCCGGCTGCGGCGGGATCGGCAAGCGCCTGCGCGAGGCGGGGCTCAAGAAGCCGTTCATCATCACGGAATACGGCCCGCCCCTGCACAACGACCAGAACAAGTGGTGGATCGGCGTCACGGACTTCGGCGCGCCGCAGGAGCTCTCCTCGACGCAGAAGGCCAAGTGGTACGTCGAGCCCGCCAAGACGCTCCTTTCGGAGGAGAAGGGCCGCTGCCTCGGCCTCTACGCCTTCACGTGGGGCTTCAAGGTCGAGGCGACGCCGACGTGGTTCGGCCTGCAGCTGCCGGACGGCACCGTGACGGCGCAGGCGCTCGAGCTCGGGCGCGAGGTGTGGGGCGGCCAGGTCCGCAACCGCGGCCCGGTCTTCGAGACGATCTCCGAGATCTACGAGGAGAAGCTCGCCCAGGCCAGGCGCGAGAACCAGCCCGCCGACAAGATCGCCGAGCTCGCGGGCGTGTGGCCCGTGATGAAGCTCTCGACCGAGACGCCCGCCGCGGGCGCGGAAGTCGAGGCCGAGGTGCGCGCGAGCGACCCGGACGGCGACGCGCTCGAATACGTCTGGGTGCTCCTGCAGGAGGCGGCGACCTACGCCGTCGCGGACACGGGCCTCGCGATGCCGCGCGGCTTCGAGGACGCGATCGTCGCCGGCCAGGGCACGCCGCGCGCGAAGGCCGTGCTGCCCGGCGGCGGCGTCTACCGCCTCTTCTGCTACGTCTTCGACAAGTCGCCCGACGGCCGCCGCAAGTCCGTCGCCACCGCGTGCCGCCCGCTCAAGGGCGCCGGCGCGCCGCCGAAGGTCAAGCTCCCGCCCTCGGCGCTTCCGAAGGCCGTCTATAAGGACGGCGCCGACTCGCCGTGGATCCCCTCCGGCTATATGGGGAGCGACCTTTCGAAGTTCTCCGTCGATCCGAAGTGCACCGACGACCCGCACTCCGGCGAGCACTGCATGAAGGTCAAGTGGACCGACGCCGGCGGCTGGGGCGCGCTCAACTGGCAGTCGCCCGCGAACGACTGGGGCGACGCCCCCGGCGGCGCGAACGTCACCGGCGCGCGCTTCCTGCAGTTCTGGGCGCGCGGCTACCTCGGCGACGAGAAGGTCTCCTTCCACCTCGGCGGCATCGGCCCCGACCGCGCCTACCCCGACAGCGGCAAGGCCGAGCGCAAGGACCTCGTGCTCACCGACGAGTGGAAGCGCTACCGCATCGACCTGGAGGGCGTCGACCTCTCCTGCATCAAGACCGGCTTCGGCTTCAGCTTCGGCGGCCAGGGCTCCGTGAAGACCTTCTTCCTCGACGACATCGAATACGTGCCGTAGCGCGCCCCTACCGGTCGCTGACGACTTCGTAGAGGAACGTGGCGGAGTCGGGCTCCGCGGCGATGTCGGCGACGAAGGCGAGGCGGCCGTCCGCGTAGGCGGAGGGGACTTCGCGGAGGCGGCGGCCGCCGGTGGAGAGGGCGAAGACCTTCCACGGGCGGTCGGCGAGGGCGAGGGAGACCTCGGCCCGGCCGCGCGCCATCAGGTGCGGGACGCCGCCCCATTCGAAGAGCACCTTGCGGCCGTCGCCGCCGAAGACGGCGCCCGTGTTCTGCACGTCGGTGAGGTGCGTGACGAGCACACGCCCGGATTCGCCGAGCGGCTTGCCGTCGAGCGCGCTCGCCCACAGCGTGGCGGGGGCACCGCCGAGTTCGGCCTCGAGCGCGCCGGCGCGGATGCGTCCGCCCTCGGCGAAGCCGCCGCAGGTGCGCGGGGTGCTGAGGAGGAAGGTGCCGCGCTTCGGGTCGATCTCGAGCGCGCCGCCGCCCGGCGCGAGGCGCGGGGCGCGATCCGGGTCGGGGCCGAGCAGGTCGGCGCGGACGGCCGCGGACGGCCGCGCGAGGGCTTCGCGGAAGGAGCCGGCGTCGACGACGCCGGGCGCGGCCGGGACCTCCGGCGCGAGGACGCCGCCGATCTTCGCGTACCAGCTCGCCCACGCCCACGGGGCGGAGGTCTGGCGGCCCGTTCCGTTCGTCCCGGCGAGCTCGTCCGGCGGGAGCGCGTAGGCGTAGGTGGCGGGCAGCTCCGGCAGGTCGCGGCGCAGGAAGAGGCAGAGCGAGGCGCGCTCGGCGGCCAGCGAGAGCGGGTCGCCGGCCATGTCGAAGTAGGCGACCGGCTTGTGCGCGGGGTCGGACATCCCGCGGTCGTCGTGGCTCCACGCGAAGCGCCACACGGCGGCCCAGTCCTGCAGCGCGGCGGCCGCGCCGGTGGCGATGCCGCCGACGCCGCGGAAGCGGCCCGGCGCGGCGTAGTTCCACTCGGTGATCGTGAACGGGCGGTCGAGGAGGCGGCGCACGGCGAGGCCCTGCGCGCCCATCGATTCGCCGGCGATCGGGTTGGCGTCGTTGCAGGCCGAGGGCAGGCGCCAGGACTGCTCGAGGAAGCGCGGGTGGTCGACGTAGAAGTGGTCGTCGACGTAGTCGAGCGACCGGCCGCGCGGCAGCTGGTAGGCCACGGGGTAGAACCACGAGTTCATGTCCGTGAGGAGCGCGCGGCAGCCCATCTCCTCGCGCAGGAACGCGGTGACGCGCGACACGAAGCGCTCCTCGCGCTCGCGCAGGAACTTCACGAACGGGGCGACGCGCGGGTCGTCGCCGTCCCAGAGGTTTTCAGGAATGTCGGACGGGATGGAATCCGCGCAGAGCGCGGCGACGTCGCGGAAGACGCCGGGGCCGTGGTTGCCGAGGTTGCCCTCGTTGACGAGCGAGATCCACGCGAGCGCGGGCTCGTCGGCGTAGCGGCGGCCGGTGTAGGGGTTTACGTGCCCGAGGAACGACCGCGCGAAGGCGAGGTAGTTGGAGAAGGCGCCCTCGTGGAACTGCACGAGCGTCTTGAACGTGTCCATCGGGATCGTGCCGTCGCGGTCGATCCCGCAGGCGCGCCACGCGACGCGCCGGCTCACGAAGAGGTCGGTCGTGAGGTAGATGCCGCGCGAGATCAGTTCGGCGGCGAGGAAGTCGAAGAGGTCCGCCTTCTCCGGGTCGAGCGCGGTGGAGCCGGGCGCCCATCCCGAGAGTCCGCCGTCGTGGTGGTGGAAGCGCACCGCGTTGTAGCCGGTGCGCGCGAGGCGCTCCGCCGCGCGGCGCGCGGCGTCGTGGTCGGGGAAGTTCGCGTCGAAGCAGAGGTTGACGCCGTAGAAGCGCTGCGCGACGTCGGGCCGGCCCTCGAACTCGAAGTGCGGGCCGCGCGCGACGATGCGGCCGTGCGCGCCGGCGGGGGCGTCGTGCGGGACGACGTCCGTGAAGTCGAGCGCGGAGCCGGGCTCGACGTCCGGGTCGACGGCGACCGGGATCCAGTCGGGCCCCGCCTCGATGCGGTTCGGGACGAAGCGCTTCAGCGCGCGCGGCTCCGGCCCGGCGAGCGTGAAGGCGAGCGTGCGCCGCTCGCCGGCGGCGAACGTCCCGGAGCCGAGGATGAGCCGGAGCTCGTAGACGGGCGTCCCCCAGCGGCGGTTGTCCTGGAGCAGGACCTGCGTCGGCTCGGGGAATGAGAGCGAGAAGGCCTCGCGCCCCTCGGCGTCGCGGACCGACATAGCGCGCACCTTCCCCCAGAAGAGGCCGGCGGCGGGGGCGTCCTCGCGCCGCAGCGCCACCTCGGCGCCGTCGAAGGTCGCCGTGCCGCCCGCGAAGCGCGACTGCGGGATCGTCCCCGAGACGACGAGGCAGGCGAGCTCCACGTCGCGGTCGGGCGCCATCGACCACTCGGCGCGGACCGCGCCCCCCTCCTCGCGGTAGGAGGCGTGGCCGCCGAACGTCGCGCCGGCGATCCGGATCGTGAACGGATGGCGGCCCTCGCCGTCCTCCGCGAGGGAGATGGACTGTCCTCCGCGGCCGGACCAGTCCGGCAGGTGGGCGACGGCACCGAACTCGATCGGCACGTCGGGGACGGAGAGCCGCCCCATGTCGACGCGGACGTCGGAGGCGGGGGAGGGGAGGGGAAGCGACAGCGCCGAGGCGGCGAGGAGCGGGAGAAGGCGTTTCATGGCGGAGAATACTATCGGAACGGAGCGCCGCCCGCAAGCGAAAAGACTATACCAGTTGCATACCAGATTTTTCTTGCATTGCCCCCCGCGTTCTGGTAGGATGGAGCCCATTCCTCCTGCCTTTCCCCTTTTCCCGGGCCTCCCGCCATGAAAACGAACGTATCGATCCTCCTCGCTCTCGCGCTTGCCGCGGGCGTGCATGCGGACCCGAGCCCGAAGCGCGGCATCGGATTCAACGAGATCGCGCCGGCGGACCTGGCCGCGCTCTCCCCGGGCGTATCGTGGGCCTACAACTGGGGCGTCGGCACGCCCGACGTCTTTCGGGACCCGCGGGCGAAGGGCGTCGAGTTCCTCCCGATGGCGTGGGGCCCGCAGCAGGGCTTCCGCGACCATCTGGAGGCGGTCCTCACGACCGGCCCGAAGCCCTCCGCCGTGCTCGGCCTCAACGAGCCGAACCTCCGCGGGCAGGCGTTCCAGTCGCCCGAGGACGCCGCGAAGTCGTGGCGCGAGCTCGCCGCGCAGTGCAGGCGCCACGGCGTCCCGCTCGTCGCGCCGAACATGGCGATGGGCACGCCCGAGGGCGACAGTTGGCGCGGCTTCGACCCCGTCCAGAAGAAGGAGGTCGTCTACACGTTCGTCTTTCCGTATCTCGACGCCTTCGAGTGGTACCTCAGGGAGGCGGGCCCCGAGAAGCCCGCCGCGATGGGCATCCACATCTACGGCAACATCTGGGAGATGCGCTGGATCCTCGGCGAGCTCGCGAAGCGCTACCCCGCCACGCCGGTGTGGGTCACGGAGTTCAACTGGTCCGGCGCGCCGGACGAAGCCGCCGCGCTGGACTACCTGGTGCAGGCGGTGGACGCGCTCGAGCGCGCGCCGAACATCGCACGCTACGCCTGGTTCAAGGCCGACTTCGACGCCGACCGAAACTCGCTGATCGCGCCCGGTGGCGGCCTCACGAAGCTCGGCCGCCTCTACGCCGCGATGCCGCACCCGGACCCGAAGCGCTGGGACCCGTGGCCCGGCGTCGTCAAGGCCGCCGGCGCGGCCACGATCGAGACCGGCGACGGCGCGGGCGTCCGCTACGACCCCGAGGCGCAGGTCGTCGTGCAGATCGGCGAGCCCGACTCCGGCCGCACCGGCTCCTTCACGCTGCAGGTCGACGTCGCCGCGCCCGGCGGCGACGGCACGCTCGTCGTGAGCGCCGCGCGCGGGCGGACGCTCCGCGTCGCGGTCGACGACCCGGACGTCCGGGCCGGACGCCTCTCCGCCGCGCCGGGGCGCGAGATCAAGCCCTTCGAGCCGGGCAAGTGGGGCTTCCAGGACTACGTCCTCCCGCTCCGCCTCGCCCCCGGCCGCCACACGCTGACCTTCTCGGCGGACGCCGCCGATGCCCTGTTCGACTGGATCTCCTGGAAGTAGACCAAGGACAAACCAGATTTCGCTTGCAACCATTCCGCTTCTCTGCTACTCTGTCCCCCGTACGGCAGAGCCCCGATCGAAAAACACCCGAAAAAAATCCCTCCCCATGAACACGAAAGCCCTCGCGGCCTCCGCTGCCGTTTTGCTTTGCGCACAAGCGCTCGCCGGCACCTACACGTGGACCGGCTCGGCCGGCGACGGCCTCTGGTTCTCCATCGCCAACTGGAACTACGACGGCGCGCCCGCGACGACGTCCCCCGGCAACACCCTCAACGGCGACGATGTCGTGATCGACGGCGCGGGCGTCGTCGTGACCTACGTGCCCGGCGGCGACCTCGTCACGCAGGCGGGCACCACGCTCACCGTCTCGGGCGGGGCGTCGCTCGTGCAGAACGGCGGCGCGTGGCCGTTCTTCCACGGCGACGTCGTCATCGACGGCGGCATGATCGACTACAAGAACAACGCCGCCAATCCGGACCAGGTCCGCCTGGAGGGCCGGCTCGTCCTGCAAAACGGCGGACAGCTGTTCTGCAACCAGCTCGTGAAATCCGGCAATGCTCGCGTCGTTATCGGCACCGGCATCACCTACACGGTCGACGGCACGGTCGGCGGCGACGCGTCCACGCTCTATCAGGAGATGGCCGGCGGCACGCTCTACGTCGGCAACGAATTCCAACCGGCGAACGGCACGACGTTCACCGGCACGGGCACGATCAACGCCAACATCTTCTCGCCGCAGTCCGCCAATTCCGTCGTCACGTTCAACGGCCCGAATCTCATCCTGCGCACCGGCACCTTCGACGGCTTCTGGCAGTCCGGCGGCACCTACATCAACGTCCCCGCCGGCTCGACGTCGAAGTTCACGATCATGTCCGGATTCAAGACCATCGACGACATCTTCGCCAAGTCGTTCGGCTCCAACGCGACGACCCCGAAGTTCCGCTACAACGGCGAAGTCATCGACAAGGACACCTTCATCTCGCTCTTCACCGTGGAGGACCACGGCGCGGCGATCGACGGCGACACGAACTACGCGGACTTCTACCTCACGCCCGCCTCGGCGGACGAGTTCGCCTTCGCCGACGGCTTCGTGTACGCGACGCTGACCTCCGACACGACGGCGACGCTCTCCGCGACGGTCGACCATCCCGGCAATCCCGCCTCCGGCCTCGTCGCCGTCTACGGCAAGACCGATCCCGGCCGCACGCTGACCGGCTGGGACCACGTGGTCGACCTCGGGAGCGCGGCCGCGGGCGAAGTCTCGACCTCGATCGCGCTCGATCCGGGCTTCCTCTACTACTACCGCCTCGTCGCGACGAACGGGACGGCGGAGGTCTGGGCGAGCCCCTCGCCGGCCACGTTCTACTCGCTGATGGAGCCCGGCGCGCCGACGAACGTCTGGACCGGCGCGGTCTCGACCGATTCGCGCGAGGCCGCGAACTGGTCGCTTCGCCACGTCCCGACCGCAGGCGAGACGGTGTTCGTCTTCGACCGCTTCCACGACGTGCGCCTCGACTGGTATCCCGAGACCGGCTCCGGCGTCGTCGCGGGCTGGGTGCAGCCGGCCGACTTCGCGAACCCCGCGCACCAGGTCGTCTTCCACACGACGAACGCCGCGCCGCTCACGGTGACGGGCGACGTTCTCCTCGGCGCCGGGACCTGGACGTGCGGCGGCCCCGCGGACGAACCCGTCGAACTGGTGAACGTCGTCGCGGGCGGCTCGTTCTCGATCGGGGCGAACGCCCGGATCGTCGTCGGCACGGGCGCGAACTTCAACGACAACGATGGCGCGCCGCGCGGCTACACGGCCGACCACGGCCCCGGCTTCCTGCGCACCGCCGGCGGTTCGTTCGCCGGCGAGGGCGGCCACATCACCAACACGACGGGCTTCGTCTCCTACGGCTCGATCCTGAACCCGCTCTCCTACGGCTCGGGCGGCCACGGCGACAGCTCCAACTACGGCGGCGGCGGCATCGTGAAGCTCGACGTCGGCGGCGCGCTGACCGTGGACGGCGTCATCCGCTCGCGCGGCTTCGGCTATGCGCTCAACGGAACGAATCCGGACACCGGCGAGCCCAACGCCGGCGGCGCGGGTTCCGGCGGCTCGATCAACATCACCGCCGCCTCGCTGTCGGGCCTGGGCTCGATCGACGCCAACGGCGGCAACAACGGCCTCTACGGACCGGGCAGCGGCGGTCGCGTCAAGGTCGCGCTCACCGGCGCGAACGCGGGCTTCACCGGCTTCGCCGGCACGATCGAGGCCGTCGGCGGCTGGATGGAGAGCCTCGAGTCGCCCGTCATCTACGACGTCTCCCCGGCGGCGGCTGGCACCGTGTGCCTGCAGACGGCCGGCTCCGACCCCGTCGTGAAGGTCCACAATGTCTTCCGCATCGCGGGCGTCGACTCGAGGTGGCGCGTCGCCACGGGCGAAGCGATCCCCTCCGCCACGCACATCCCATCGATGCAGGATGCCAACGACATCCTCTCCCGCGTGCGCTGGGAGCTCTCCGGAAACGGCGCGCTGCGCGTCACGAAGGATGTCCGCACCTACTCGCTTTCGCTCGCGGACACCAACGGCACGCAGTGCGTCTACACCGACGGGAAGGTGCTGACCGTCAAGGAGCTGACCATCGGAGGAGAGACAATGCGTTCCGGCGTCTACACCGCGGCGAACCTGCCCCGTATCGTCGTCGGCGCCGGCTCCGTCGTCGTCGACGTCATGCCGACCATCATCGTCGTCCGCTGACGCGGCTCGGGCCCGGATCCCGGATGCAGGACGGGCGGGCGCGGCCATGCCGTGCCCGCCCGCCTTGCGAAGCCCCTGGTTAGGCGTTGTAGGTGCTTGCCGAGGTCTTCCCGCCGAGGCCGGTCCAGTCCGTGTGGAAGAACTGGCCGCGGGGGGCGTCGAGCCGCTCGTAGGTGTGCGCGCCGAAGTAGTCGCGCTGCGCCTGGAGGAGGTTCGCCGGGAGGCGCTCGGAGGTGTACCCGTCGAAGTAGGCGAGGGCCGAGGACATCGCCGGGGCGGGGACGCCCGCGAGCGCCGCCTGCGCCACGACCTTGCGCCACGCCGGCACGAGCGCCTCGACCGTCTTCTTGAAGTAGGGGTCGAGGAGCAGGTTCGGGAGCGCCGGGTCCTTGTCGTAGGCCTCCTTGATCTTGCCGAGGAACACGCTGCGGATGATGCACCCGCCGCGCCACATCAGCGCGATGCCGCCGTAGTTGAGGTTCCAGCCGTAGGTCTTCGCGGCGGTGCGCATGAGCGTGTAGCCCTGCGCGTAGGAGATGATCTTCGAGGCGAAGAGCGCCTGGCGGATGTTCTCGACGAACGCGGCCTTGTCGCCCGTGAAGGCGGGGATCTTGCGGTTGAAGACCTTGGCGGCCTCCACGCGCTCGGGCTTCATCGCGGAGAGGCAGCGCGCGAACACCGCCTCGCCGATGAGCGTGAGCGGCACGCCCTCGTCGAGCGCCGCGATGCCGGTCCACTTGCCCGTCCCCTTCTGCCCGGCCGTGTCGAGGATCTTCTCGACGAGCGGCGAGCCGTCCGCGTCCTTGTGGGCGAGGATGTCGCGCGTGATCTCGATCAGGTACGAGTCGAGCTCGGTCTTGTTCCACGCGGCGAAGACCTCGTGCATCTCGTCCGCGGACATGCCGAGCAGGTCGCGCATGAGCTGGTAGCTCTCGCAGATGAGCTGCATGTCTCCGTATTCGATGCCGTTGTGGACCATCTTCACAAAGTGGCCCGCGCCGTTCTCGCCGACCCAGTCGCAGCAGGGGGAGCCGTCCTCGACCTTGGCGCAGATCGCCTGGAAGATCGGCTTCACGATCGGCCACGCGGCGGGCGAGCCGCCGGGCATCATGCTCGGGCCCTTGAGCGCGCCCTCCTCGCCGCCGGAGACGCCCGTGCCCACGTAGAGCAGGCCCTTCTCCTCCACGAGCTTCGTGCGGCGGATCGTATCGGGGAAGTGCGAGTTGCCGCCGTCGATGATGACGTCGCCCGGCTCGAGGATGCCGAGCAGCTTCCCGATCATGTCGTCGACGGCCGCGCCGGCCTTGACCATGAGGAACACCTTGCGCGGGCGCTCCAGGCTGGCCGCGAGCTCCTCGAGCGAGTGCGCGGCGATGAAGTTCCTCCCGGCGCCGCGGCCGTTCACGAAGGCGTCGACCTTCTCCACCGTGCGGTTGAAGACCGCCACCGTGAAGCCCTTCGACTCCATGTTCATCACGAGGTTCTCGCCCATCACGGCGAGACCGACCAGTCCGATGTCTGCTTTTTTCATTTTCGTGCTCCTACCGTTGTACGCGGGCGTTGCCCGCGTAGACGTCCCAGACCTGCTTCTCGTCGGCCGGCTCGGCGTAGTCGTTGAGCGAGCTCGCGGCCATCACGCCGCTCGCCCAGCCGAACTGCAGGCACTTCTCGCCGTCCCAGCCCTTGAGGACGCCGTAGAG
>CAMVRE010000061.1 GCA_947169825.1 uncultured Verrucomicrobiota bacterium
GACGCTCGCCGACAACGCGCAGTACCGCCTCGACCGGATCTTCCACGTCCTCAAGTTCCGCCAGCCCGGCGAGACGCGCATCAACGGGGAGAACCGCGACCGCTGGCTCGGAATGCTCGGCGTGAAGACCGACATCGACCTGCGCTCCGAAGGCGAGGTCTACGGCATGGAGGGCTCGCCGCTCGGACCGGACGTGGCGTGGATCAACGTCTCCTCCTCCGCCTACGCGGGCATGCAGGAGGACTGGGGGCGGAAGCAGTTCACGAAGGTCTTCCGCGCGTTCCTCGATCCGGGGAACTACCCGATCGTCTTCCACTGCATCGCGGGGCAGGACCGCACCGGCGCCGTCGCGTTCATCCTCAACGCGCTCTTGGGCGTGAAGGAGGAGGAGCTCTGGCTCGACTGGGAGGTCACCGCCTTCCACAACCGCAGCACCGCCTTCAACCACGAGAAGTTCTTCGACAAGCTCGTCCGCGGCTTCGACCGCTGGCCGGGCGAAACGATCAACGAGCGCGTCGAGGCCTACGTCCTCGACCTCGGCTTCACGCCCGGCGACATCGCGGCCTTCCGCGAGATCATGCTCGAACCCGCCCCGTAGCCCCCGCCCGCCGCGAACCGGCCGCGTCGCGACCGCCGCCCCTCCCTTGAACAACCGATCCCCAGGTTCCCGATGAAACGACTCCTTTCGCTTCTCCTCCTTCTCCCCGCCTCGCTCCTGGCGGCGGAGGTCTCGTCCAAGGACGCCGCCCGCGCCGCGAAGGCGTGGGTCGACCGCGGCTACGCGATGGGCAAGCTCCCCGCCGGCCGGACGGTCTCCGCCGTCGACGAGGTCGAAGACCCCGCCACGGGCGCCCGGCTTCTCGTCGCGAAGTTCGAGGGCGGCGGCTACGTCGTGCTCTCCGCCGACGACCTCGTCGATCCCGTCCTCGCCTTCTCCGAAACGGGCGACGGACTCGTCGTCGACGAGCGCAACCCGTTCTGGGCGCTCCTGCGCGGCGACATCGCCGCACGCGAGGCCGAAGCGGGCGTCGTCCGCGCCGCGCCCGCGCCGATGGCCAGGGAAGAAGAGGGGGGCTCTCCGCAGGCGGCTCCCTCCGCGCCGACGGCCAGCCAGAAGAAGTGGGCGGAACTGCTTTACGACGGCGAGATCGACAACGGCGACGGGACGCGGTTCAAGGCGCAGAAGGCCGTGCAGGGCGTCTCCGCCATCTCCGACGTCCGCGTCGAGCCGTTCATCCAGTCCAAGTGGAGCCAGTCGTCCTCCGACAACACGTCGAGCGGACCCTACTGCTACAACTACTACACGCCGAACCACTATGTCTGCGGTTGCACGGCGACGGCCATCGCGCAAATCATGCGCTACTGGCGGTTTCCGACCGCGACCGTGACGGCCAACACGTATCCATGCTCCGTTTCCGGCTCGGCCGTGAACAAGACGATGATGGGCGGGATCTACGACTGGGACGCCATGCCGCTCGATCCGCGGAGCGAAACGGGTCTTACGGACGCGCAGCGCCAGGAGATAGGAAAACTTTGCTACGACGTGGGCGTCACGGTCGAGATGGACTGGGACACCGCGGCCAACGGCGGCAGCGGTTCGTCCCTCTACGCCGGCGTCGCGTGCCTTCCGATCGACTTCGGCTACGCAAACGCCAAGGCCGTGAACTACGGAAACGGGAAAAACTACGACCTGGACCACTTCAAGCAGGGCGTCGTGCCGAACCTCGACGCCCGCTGTCCCGTGGGCGTGAGCGTGTCCGGCGCCGGCGGTCACTCCGTCGTCGGCGACGGCTACGGGTATTCGGGCGGCGACTTCTACATCCACCTCAACATGGGCTGGGCGGGGCTCGACGACCTCTGGTACAACCCTCCAAACCTCGGGACGACGTCCTATGCGTTCAACGCGATCGACGGATACCTCTTCAACGTGTTCCCCGACAGGACCGGCTCCATCGCCAGCGGCCGCGTCCTCGACTCCTCGGGCGCGCCGGTCGCCGGCGCGACCGTCACGCTCAAGAAGAACGGAACGACCGTCGAGACGACAACGTCCGATGCGAACGGCATCTATGCCTTCATCGCGGAGGCCGGGACGTACGTTGTCACCGCGACCAAGGACGGCGCTGAGAATTCGGTCTCCGTCACGCTCGTCACCACGACCGGAACTCGCATCGATACCACGAAAGGAAGTCGCGGCGCTTACTACAGCGGCGCGGGCACGATCGGAAATACCTACGGCAACGACATCGCGCTTACCGGAATGGCCGCCACGCCTGCGCCGGTCTTCGACCCCGAAGGATGCCTCTTCTACCCGACGACGAACGTGACGATCACCTGCTCCGATCCGTCCGCGACGATTCGCTACACGCTCGACGGCTCGGCACCCGACGAAACGAGCGCCGTCTACGCGGGGCCGATCTTCGTTGACGACGACATCACAATCAAGGCGCGTGCGTTCGCGAACGGGAAGAACCCGAGCCCGATTGTCGCCGCGACCTACACCTACGACGCTGCCCAGGGAGCGCCGAAGGGCGACTACTTCGCCGATCCGATCAAGATTTCCGGCACGAGCGGCTCGCGCGTCATCGAGGACAACGCGGCCTACACGACGGAAGACGGCGAACCCTACCACACACTGCGTCCATACGAGGGCGGCGGATACACCTACAGCTACCAGTATCGTACGATCTGGTATCTCTGGACCGCGCCCGGTTCCGGGACAATGACATTCGCGACATCCTGCTCGGGCGGCGGACACGTCTATCCGACCTTCATTGCGGTCTACGACGGCGATTCGCTAGCGTCGGCGACGCGTCTGGCTTTTTCGATTGACTACGAAACGGATCAAGGAAGCCCCCATTGGTACGAAACGCAACTGGCCTTGTCCGTCGAACAGGGAAAAACCTACCGCATCGTCGGCATGATGGGCTACGACGGGTCGGGAACGTTCACATTCCGGTGGTCCGGCGACCTGACGGTCGTGAAGACTCCCTACGAAACGTGGGCGGACGCCAACGTGGACGGCGGCGCGCCCGACGAGGTCACGGGCGGCGTCGAGAATGCGTTCCGCTACGTGTTCGGAGTTCCGTCGGGGCCGCTCTATCCGATTCTCTCCGCAGCGCCCGGCCCGAGCGACGGCTCGATCCTCCGGCTGCCGGCCGTCGCCAACACGAACGGCGTTACGCTCAAGGTCGTCTCCACGACCAATCTTTCGGACTGGACGTCCGCTGACGTCGACGAGCGAAAGATTACCGTGGGACCGAACGGGACGGTGGAGCTGCCCGTCGGTGGTCCCGTCCGCTTCTTCCGCCTCAAGGCGGAGGTCGAGTAGCCCGCGAGGCGTTCGACCCGCGGTGCGTTCCGCGGAACGCACGGCGCGGCGGGGTGCGTGGCGGAGTATGCACCCCGCCACGCGGCGGGACGCGGATTTCCTAGGATTTCGCAATGGTTGAACCGCGGCACGGTTCGTGCTACAATCTGTTGCAACCCCGCGCATCCGCGCCCGGTCCTACACTTTCCCAAAACCAACCCCACACCAACCACATGAAGAGAACGTTCCTTCCGTTCCTCGGCGCGGCCGCGCTCGCGTGCGCCACGCCCTGTTTCGCGGACGACGCGCCCGCGGCCGACGAGGCCGACTCCGGCGCGCGCGCCGTGCTCGCCTCGCGCGACATCGGCGACCCCGAGGCCAACCTCTGGGAAGAGGGCGGCTGGCCCACGACGCCCGGCGAGTTCCAGGTGCTCGACGAGCGCCCCGACGACCCCGAGGCGCCCAGGGACCACAAGGCCCTCCGCCTCATCTGCCGCTACGGCGCCTACTCGTTCGGCGGATGGAGCGCGAACCCGAAGTCGCGCACGCTCCCCGGCAAGGTCGTCAAGATCACCGGCTGGGCGCGCAAGGGCAACGACAAGTCCTGGGGCATGGGTATGGACTTCATCGACGCCAACACCAACAAGTTCGGCTACGGCATTCCCGCCAACAGCACGAAATGGGAGAAGTTCGAGTTCGTCATCCCCGAGACGGTGAACGGCAAGGACCCCGAGACCGGCAAGCAGGTCAAGGTGCCGATCAAGTTCCCGATCAAGCTCGACTGCATCGCGCAGAACAACTGGGGCGACCGCAACAACCCCGAGGCCGTCGAGCGCATCCTCGACATCTACGACCTCCGCGTCCACACGGACATGGGCGGCATTCCCGTCGACGAGCGCCCCTACGAGATCGGCGTCACGTTCCCGACCGTCGCGAACTGCTTCTACTACAAGGAGGAGGAGCCCGTCGTGGTCCTCTCCGCCGGCAGCTGGCTCGGCGAAGAGCGCACCGTCCGCACCACGGTCGAGGTCGAGAGCGCGACCGGCGAGAAGCGCCCGCTCCTCATCCCCGACATGAAGGTGCTCGACAGCGCGTCCGTCCGCGTGAAGCTGCCCTTCACGGAGCCCGGCTCCTACACGCTGCGCCTCAAGGCGACCGGCTTCCCGAAGGAGTTCTCGAAGGAGACCCGCTACGCGGTGATCCTCCACCCGCCGGCCCTCACCGAGAAGCAGAAGGACGACTCCGCCTACGGCATCAACGTCCACGGCGGCACCTACGTCGGCTACGACAAGTTCGCCAAGCTCGGCTTCGTCTGGCTCCGCGACTACGCGTGGAACTTCGAGTGGATGAAGCGCGCCCGCGGCGACGGCAAGTACGCCGGCTGGCCCTGGTATCCGAAGATCCTCAAGGCCGCCCAGGACGTCGGCATGCGCACGCTGCCCTGCATGATGCTCGGCGGCAAGTGGGAGGCCGACGCCCCCAAGGAGCCGGACAACAAGTGGCGCCGCGACATGGCGCTCATCGTCTCGACCTTCCCCGACATCATCGCCTTCGAGCTCGACAACGAGCGCGGCGACCCGATGAGCGAGGAATACGGCGCCTACCACCGCGTCTTCGCCGAGATCATCAAGGCCTGCCGCCCCGACGCCTGGTCCGTCGAGGAGGGCTGCGGCGGCATCCACATCTTCGGCGCGAAGAAGCACGTCCTGAACGGCAACTACAAGGACCTCAAGGTCCTCAACGGCCACCGCTACGCCGGCATGGTCGGCCCGGAGATCTCGCGCCTCAACTTCAACGTCGCGGACATCGCGGCCGACGAGGTCGCGATGTACCAGCGCGACCTCTGGCGCCAGTGGAAGATCAACTCCGAGCTCGACGGCGTCAAGCGCCAGCGCTGGATCACCGAGTGGGGCTGGGACACCCGCGCCGGCCAGATCGTCTCCGAGTGGGAGCAGGCCGCCTACATGCAGCGCGAGTGGGTGCTCGCCCTTGGCAACGGCATCGACAAGCTCTTCTGGTACTGGTACTACGACAGCGACACGCCGAACCCGATGAACTTCTTCGACGGCTGCGGCATCTTCGACCGCTTCCGCGACCCGAAGCCCGTCGCCCCCGCGTTCGCCGCGCTGCGCACGTTCCTCCCGGCCGACATGGAGTATCTCGGCTACGCCAACTTCGGCCCGAACCACATGGCGCACCTCCTCAAGCGCGCCGACGGCAAGCTCGTCGCCTGCGCCTTCCAGCTCTACCCGGTCGAGAAGGCCACGATGATGAAGCCCGAGGACCGCGAGCTCGTCATCAAGGACCCGAAGGCCGAGAAGATCTACGACATGTTCGGCGCCGAGCTGAAGCGCTCCGACAAGCGCAAGCTCGACATCGCCCCGACGTGGTACATCGGCCTCGACCCGAACTGCGAGTGGCTCAAGCAGTGCCCGATCGACCTCGAGTTCGGCACGCCGTTCTTCGTCCGCAACGTCTCCGGCGAGCCCATCCCGCTGCACCTGCTCAACTACGGCAAGGACGGCATCGAATACCGCGTCGAGCTCCCGAAGGGCATGACCGACGCCGGCTGGAAGATCGAGCCCCGCGACTACGGCTACGACGTGATCGGCCCGCTCGGCGCCCCGCGCGAGGCGAACCAGTTCCGCGTGGTCGGAAAGAACGGCGGCGTCGAGAAGGTGATGTACGTCGACATCGACATCATCACGCAGGCCTACGCCAAGAGCAACGTCGAGCAGTTCGACCGCACCTTCAAGGTGGACGTCGTGAACCAGTCCGCCACGAACCAGGTCTACGAGCTGCGCGCCAACCTGCCCGAGGGCTGGGAGGTCTCGCCCGCCTCGCAGCGCACGAAGGAGCTCGAGCCCAACGGCATCGACACGCTCACGTTCACGCTCGTGAAGTCCTCGGCGATCCCGGCCACCGAGAAGGTCGCCATCCCGAAGCTCGAGATCCTCAACGTCTCCAACCCGGCGATGGAGGGGATGGTCATCGACTACGCCCCGGTCGTCCCGCGCGCCTGGACGCTGCGCCGCGTCGCCAAGGGCCAGATCAAGATCGACGGCCAGCCCGGCGAGTGGGCCAAGGACGCCGCCAAGTACCAGCTCCCCAACTGGATGCTCGGCCCGCGCGGCGACAAGGAGACGAGCCGCATCTACATGGCCTACGACGACGACGGGCTCTACATGATGTTCGACCTGGACGACTCGCAGTGCAAGACGTCTGACCCGAACAGCTTCTGGCGCGCGGCCGACTGCCTCGAGTTCCAGTTCGGCTCCAACGGCGACTTCACGCCGGACCAGAAGTGGAGCCTCGACGACCACCAGTTCTGGTTCTGCCCGATGCCGCTCGAGAACCGCGTGTTCTCCGGCTTCTGGCCCAACTGCGAGGGCCAGAAGAGCCCGGTCACGGACAACAAGATGGGCATCACGCCCGAGCAGGGCATCACGAGCGCGCTGTCCGTCGTCAAGGACAAGGCGGGCGACGTGACCGGCTACCGCATGGAGATCTTCATCTCCAAGGACCGGATCCACGGCTGGAACCCGAAGAAGGGCAACTTCGTGAAGATGATGTTCACGATCGCGGTGCAGGGCCTGCGCGACCCGCGCGAGGTCTACTGGCCGAGCCCGAAGCGCGGCGACATGGCGGTGAAGAAGCCCTACATGTGGTCCCGCGTCCTCCTCGGCGACTAGTCCGCGCCATCCGCCGACAACGCTGGCGCCGGGCGGCCCGAAGCCGCCCGGCGCCTCCGTTGCCAAAGGAGCCCGCACATGGCGACACCCATCGCGGATTCGTCGAGCGCCCTCTTCGAC
This sequence comes from uncultured Verrucomicrobiota bacterium, assembly GCA_947169825.1. GTDB lineage: Bacteria > Verrucomicrobiota > Kiritimatiellia > RFP12 > UBA3636 > UBA3636. Next base: position 7,120 of record CAMVRE010000061.1, read on the forward strand.
CGCTGGTCCGACGCGCTGCTCGCGCGCCGAGAGCCGGACGGTTCGCTCGCCTGTCCTGCGTGCGACGTCCGCCACGGGCGCATCGTCGAGCTCGCCTTCCCGTTCGTCCGCCGCTGGCGCCGGTCGGGCGAGGCGCGCTGGCTCGACGCCGCCGCGGGCGTCGTCGACTGGGCCGAGCGCCGTCTCCTTCGGCCCGACGGCGCCTACGCCAACGATCCCGGCGACGGATGGTTCGGCACGACGGAGTTCGCGCTGATCGCGCTCTCCCGCGCGCTGCTCGCCGGCGGCGACGCTCTCCCCGCCGCGCGGCGCGACCGCTGGATCGGAATCGTCCGCCGCCAGGCCGCGTGGGCCCGCGCCTGGCTCGCCCCGCCCGATGCGCGCGCCAACGTCAACTATCGCGCCGCCCATGCGCTCGCGATGGAGCTGGCGGCGCGGGTCCTGGGCGACGCGGACGGCGCCCTCCGCGCCTCGGGCGCCGCGCAGGCGCGCCGCGCGCTTTCGCTCGTCGCGCCCGAGGACGGGCTCCTCGCCGGCGAATGCCACCCGCTCGACCGCGTCTCGCCGCGCGGCTTCCGCGGCGTCGACGTCGGCTACAACCTCGAGGAGACACTGCCCGCGCTCGTCGAATGGGCGGCGCTCGCCGGCGACGCCGCCGCGCTCGACGCGGCGCTTCGCTGCGCGCGCGCGCACCTGCCGTTCCTCCTGCCCGACGGTGCGATCGACGACTCCTTCGGCTCGCGCGCCCACAAGTGGTCGTATTGGGGAAGCCGGACGTCCGATGGCGTCCTGCCGCTCCTCGCCGCGCTCGCCCGTCGCGGCGACGCGACCGCCGCCGCGCGCATCCCCGCCGTTCTCGGCCTCTACCGCCGCTGCACGACCCGCGAAGGACTCCTCGCGGGCGGCCCCCACTACGAGGCCGCCGGCGAGCCGCCCTGCCTCCACCATTCGCTTTCGCATCTGGGCAGTCTCGCGGTCTTTCTCGACGGTCCCAGGTCGCAGGGTGCAGGTCTCAGGTGCGATCCGGACCCGGAGTCCGACGGGCTCGTGCAGTTCCGAAGCTGCGGGGCGCACGTGGCGGAGATCGGTCCGTGGCGCGCGACGTTCTCCGAGAACGACCTCCGCTTCCACGACCGGGGCGACGAGTCCGTCGGCGGCGGGTGCCTGTCGCTGCTGTGGCACCGCGCGCTCGGGCCGCTCTGCGCCGCGACGATGGCGCGCTATGCGACGCCCGAGCCGAACAACATGCAGCGCTCTCGGACGGACCCCGCCACGCGCTGCCTCACGCCGCGCGTCGAGACGCCCGACGGCGCGTTCCTCTCCGTCTGCGCCCACGACGCCCGCGTGTCGGTGCGCGAGGAGGGCGGCGCCGCCGTCGCCGAGGCGGGAGGCGTCCTGCGCGACCTCGACGGCGCGCCCGGCCCGGCCTTCTCGCTGCGCCACCGCCTCGCGCCGGACGGGCTCGGCATCCGCGCCCGCTGCGAGGCGCCCGCCCGGCTCGTCCTCCCCGTCGCCGCACTGCCGGACGAGGCGGTCTCGCTTGAGCCGGACGGACGCGCCGCCACCGTCGCCAAGCGCGGCGGCGCGCTCCGCCTCCGCGCCTCGCGCCCGCTCGCGATCCTTCCTTCCGCGCGTCCCGACGGCCGCGCCTTCTGCCCCGTCCCGGGACTCCTCTGCGCCGTCTTCGCCCTCGATCTCCGCCCCGGCGAAGAGGCCTCCCTCTCGCTCGACGCCACGAACCATCCGTCATGAACGACATGACCGAATACCACGTCTTCTCCAAGATGTTCCAGCCGCCCGTCACGCGGGGGCCGGAGGAGCTCTGCGACCTGCTCGCTGCCGCCGGGTGCGACGGCGTGCAGTGGACGGTCCGCCCGGGCGGGCACGTCGAGCCGGAACGGGCGCGGGAGGACCTCCCGCGCTTCGTCGCGGCGGCCGCGGCGCGCGGGCTGCGCTGCCGCTCGATCTGCACCGCGATCGGCGACGGCTCCTCGCCCGCGGACGAGGAGCTGCTGCGCGTCGCGGCGGACTGCGGCGTGGAGCTCTTCCGTCCCGCCTACCAGCTCTACGGCGAGCCGCACGAGACGGCGGCCGCGGCGCTGGAGCGCTTCCGCCGCGCGTTCGCCTCGCTCGCCGCGCTCGGCGCGCGGACGGGCGTGAAGGCCGCCTACCAGAACCACTCGCCGTGGTGGGGCCCGCGCGTGTTCGGGTCCGTCGTGTGGGACCTTTGGGAGGTCCTGCGCGACCTGGACCCCGCCACGGTCGGGCTCGAGTTCGATCCGATGTACGCCGTCTTCCAGACCGGGCAGGCGTGGCGCCACGCGTTCCCGCTCGTCGCGCCGTGGATCGCCGCGCTCGACCTCAAGGACTTCCGCCACGCCCCCTCGCGCACGCCCGGCCGGCCCTTCGAGATCGAAATGGTCGAGGGCGGGTCGGGGGAGGTCCCCTGGGACGAGCTCCGCGCGCTCGTCGACGCCTGCGGCGTCCGCGTCCCGCGCATCCTGCACTTCGAGTGGCCGTTCGACCGCGCCGACCCGCTCCCGGACGTCCGCCGGGAGCTGGCCTTCTTCCGCCGCGCCGTCGGCTGACCCCCTCCGCGAGAATGCCGACGCGCGACTCCGCACGTCTCGACCTACGTTTAGACGACGCGCCGGTTGCCCCCATGGCGTCGTTGTGGTAGTATGAATGGCATCCACGACACGGAGACGCAACATGGACAAAATCTTCAATGTCGCGGGCCCCTGCTTCCCCGACAGGCACTACATGCTCCCCGCGCTCGACCGGATGCCGGAGATTCGGCATCTCATCGAGCAGGAGACGTATTTCGTCATCCACGCGCCGCGCCAGACCGGCAAGACGACGGCCGTCAAGTCGCTCGTCCACGAAATCAACGCCAAGGGGGAGCGCTACGCCCTCTACTGCACGCTGGAAACGCTCCAGAACGCCACGGACCCCGCCGTCGCCAACGCCGCGATCCGCGATCTGATCCTTGACAACGCCCGCTCCGATCCGGCGTTTCCCGTGCCGCCCTGCGCGCGGGAGGGCGGACCGCCGTCCTACGGCGGCATCGGTCTCGCGGTTCGAACGGCGCTGCGAACGGTCTGCCGGGAGGCCGGCCGGCCGGTCGTGGTCTTCTTCGACGAGGCCGACTGCCTTGCCGGAACGGTGCTGATTTCCTTCCTGCGGCAGTTGCGCGACGGCTACGTGAACCGCGATTCCGTTCCTTTTCCCGTCTCCATCGCCCTCGTCGGGATGATGGACGTGCGCGACTACAAGGCGCAGATCCGTCCCGACGGCGAGTCGCTCGGCCAGATCAGCCCCTTCAACATCATCACCGAGGACCTGATGCTGCGCAACTTCACCGAGACGGAGATCGCCGCCCTCTACGCGCAGCACACCGAGGCGACGGGGCAGGTCTTCGAACAGGCCGCCCTTGACAAGGTCTGGGAGTTCACGCGAGGCCAGCCGTGGCTCGTCAACGCGCTGGCGCGCGAGTGCGTCGTGAAGATCCACGCCTACGACTACTCTGCGCCGATCACGGCGGACGACATCGTCGCCGCCAAGGAGACGATCATCCGCCGCCGCGACACGCACGTGGACAGTCTCATGGAGCGCCTCCGCGAGCCGCGCGTCCGGCGCGTGGTCGAGCCGGTCATCTTCGGCGGCGCCAGCCCGGTTTCCCGTGACAGCGAGGACTATCGGTTCGTCATCGACCTTGGACTCATGCGGGAAAACGAGTTGCGCGAGCTTGTCCCGTCCAACCGAATGTACGCGGAAATCATCGGGCGCTATCTCACCCGTGACACGCAGGACGACATGGTGAAGTCCGTTCCGCAGACGCCGTGGGCGTTGCCCGATGGTCTCGACATGCCCGGGCTCATGGCGGCGTTCCAGTCGTTCTGGCGCGAGAACAGCGGCGTCATCCGCAATCCGCACGACTACCAGGAGGCGCTGCCGCACCTCGTCCTCATGGCCTTCCTGCAGCGCGTGACGAACGGCAACGGGCGCATCCTGCGCGAAATGGCGCTGGGCTCCCGCCGCCTCGACCTCTGCGTAGAATATCGAGGCAAGCGCTACGCGGTCGAGGTCAAGACCGCGAAGAACTTCGCCGGGGAGAAGTCCTACGCGCAGCTCGCCTCCTACCTCGACTCCCTCGGGCTCGTCGAGGGCTGGATGCCGGTCTTCGACGACGACACCGGCAAGCCGTGGGACGAGCGGCTCTTCACCCGCGACGAAACCTTCGACGGCAAGACCATCCACGTCGTTGGGCTGTAGTCCCTGTCGCGGGCTCGCCGTCGGCTGACGCGCGGGCCCCGCGAGAATGCCGCCGCGCGACTCCGTCGCGGGCGGCATTCGTCGTTTCTCCGCTTCGCTCCGCACCCCCTTGCCCGCCGCCCGCCTCGCGACGGGGTCGAGGAACGAAGCATGCAGAGAACGGTCTTGGATTTCTTCGCAGGCAGCGGTCTTGTTTCTTTCGCCCTTTCGCCGTGGTTCAAGACC
>CAMVRE010000062.1 GCA_947169825.1 uncultured Verrucomicrobiota bacterium
GTGAAACCCCCTCAGTCTCGCTTCGCTCGCCAGCTCCCCCAGCGGGGGAGCCAGACTCTGCGTTCTCTGCGCTCTCTGCGTGAGTTTCTTCCGCGGCGGGGCTCGGCGTGGCGGATGGCGGGTCTGCGAGGAGGCGGAGGAGGTCGGTTACGAACGCGCGAAAGCGCGGCGTGGGACCTTCGGAAGAAACGGCCCATTCCTCTTCGCCGTTCCAACCGGTGAGCGTGGCCGAAAATTCCCGGTCGGGCGGCAGGGGGTTCGCCCGCGAAAAGGGAGTGCCGAACGTCCACGGCCTGCGTTTGGCGCAGAGATTGCGGATTGCGGCGGCGAGCGGCGTGCCGTCGGGGACGACGAAGGTCCGCGGAAAACCGGAGGCGTTTTTCCCGACGCGAAATCCGGGAGCCGGAACGCCGTCCCAGATTTCGATCATCGTCCACGAAATCCGGAAGAGCGGATCGTCCGTTCCGCCCGGCCCTCTTTCGGCCCATTCCGAAAGAGGGACGAGCGGGGCCGCGTCCAGTTTCCCGCAGACCCAGCCGACCGCGCGCCGGAACCATCCGGGCTTGTGGCGCGGAACGCAGACGCAGGAAAGGAAGAACTTCTGCCGCTCTTCGCGGAAGGCGACATCCGGGCGGACGGATTCCGCTTCGAAGAATCCCGTCAGCCGATTGCGGAAGGCGAGCGTTTCCGTTTCGGACGGTCCGTTGACCCTGCCGCTCGCGTTCGTCGGGAAGACCGTTTCCAACTCGTGCCAGGAAACATAGTTTCCGCCGCGGAACGGACGGGGATCCGTGCGGGCTTTTTCCACGAACGGGTCGGCGCGAAGGAAGTCGAACAACCGATTCTCGGCGGACGACCCCGCGGCGACGATCCAGTGTTCGCCACGGCCGTCTCCGTCCTCGAAACGGGAAATCCGGCGCCGGACGAGATCCGCGCCGAGGTCCCGGCGGGGCAAGGCGCTGACCTGGAAGAACTCGCGAGGACGGGGAACGAACGTTCCCGAATACAAATGCCACGTGTATTCGACGTCGGCCGTCCCCGGAAGGAGAGGACCGGAAACGAGCCGCACCAGTTCGCTCCGCCGCGCTTCGGCACGGCGTACATGCCACGCGAATCCTCCGGCGAGAAGCAGCGCGCACAGGACGAAGAAAACGACGGCCTTTCGGCGCGATCGGCGCCGGCCTGCGCCGTCGGGCGGAACGGAGCGGGGTTCCGAGGCGGGCGGTTCTTGCGTTTGTTCGGCGTTTGAATTCATCGGCCGTTTCCAGTCTTTGCGGAGTTGGCGGACTTTGCGTGAGGATTCAAGGGGACTTGGGGGACGGGGACGTGGGGGGACGGGAGAATGCTGAATGCTGAGTGCTGAATGCTGAATGAGGCGTGGCGGGGGCTAGACGATTGATTCGTCGAGAAGGAAGTCGAGCAGGTTCACATGGAGGACGCCGCGGTCGTCGAACCACCGCAAACCGACGTCGTCGCGCACGACGATCTTGCGGAAGGAGTCGCCCGTCAGCGAAAAAGGCCGGAGCTCCGATTCGCGTTTCTCGGCCGTCGGCATCGCGTAGGCCGACTGGACGTAGACGCGCTCGGAGGTCTTGTTCACGACGAAGTCGATCTCCCGCTGCACGTGCACCGAGTTGCCCTTCGCGTCCGTCTCGCGGGCGGGGACGACGCCGACATCCACCGCGAAGCCACGGGCGAGGAGCTCGTTGCAGACGACATTCTCGATCAGCGCCGCAGCCCCGTCACGACCTTGACCTGCCCGTCCCATTGGAAATCGACGAGCTGCTTCAGGTAGCGGTCCCTTGGAATTTTCTTTTTCATTGCAAGAACGGCAAAAGTTGGCAAAATTCTACACATCGATCCTCCGTTCTGTCAAGGGAGAGAGCGGGGGCTGGGATTGTGACCTTTGCGTTCATCGCTTCACCTCCTCCGCGGATGCGGCGGTGCGGCGAAGCGCCTCGAGGGCGGTGAGGGCGGCGGGGAGGTCGGCGTCGGAAACGCCGAGGAAGCCGATGGCGTTCCAGCGGGAGGCGCGGGTCGCGTCGTAGACGAAGCTTCCCGACGGCAGGAAGAACACGTTGGACCGCCCGGCGCCGGCGCGGCGGACGGCGGGCGGGAAGAGTTCCGGGGCGAATGCGGCGACGCGGGCGGCGGGCGGATCCGACCAGGCGCGCCGGTCCGTGACGTAGAAGCGGCGGCGGCGTTCGGCGCGCGACAAGAACCACGGCGCGAACAGGCAGCCGGCGAAGCCGGCCGCGAGAAAGCCGCACACGACGGCGAGCAGGACCGCCCAGGCGGCGCCGTAGGCGACGCCCGCAAGCCCGAATTCGCCGGAGAAGAGCTGCGGCGCCCAGACCGTGGCGGCCTGTCGCGCGAACCGGGCGAAAGCGACGCAGAGGCGGTGCGCCTCCTGGCTTGCGCACGCGGCGGCGACGCCGCCAAGCGCGACGGCCGACAGGAACCAGGAAAAGAGGTCGGTTCGCTCGTCGGGGCGTCCGAGCCAGAGCAGGCGCTCCCCCGGCGCGAGCCGCGCGGCGACGCGGGCCTGCTCGTCCGGCGCCATCCACGGCGGGAACGCGTGCGGGGCGGCGTGCGCGGAGCCCTCGCGCGGCGGAAGCCCGAGATGCCGGCGGACGGCGTCCTCGGCGCGGTCGGCGTCCGGGGCGCGGAACGGACCGCGGAGGCGGAGCAGGGGCCGGGGACGGCGTCCCGAGGGGACGGGCTCCGGGAAGAGCAGAAGCTCGCGGCAGGCGCCGTCCGGCAGGTCGTCGCGAACCGGAACGAGACCGCCGCCGCCCGGCGGCGCGAAGGCCACGAAGGAGGCGCGGCGGCGCCGCGCGAGGAAGGCCGCGATCGTCGGCGCGAGGAAGAGCGGCGCGGCGAAGAGAACCAGGAGCCCGGCGACGAGCGCGGCGCGTCGGCGCAGCTCGGATCCGTCGACGCGGACCTCGACGATTCGATGCGACGCCTCTTCGAGGGACGCCGAGAAGACGGGCGTGCGGCCCTTCTCCTTCTGGAAGACGAGCCCCGACGCGAACAGATAGGCGGCGAGGGCGACGACGATCCAACCGAATCCGACCCACGGTCGCGCAAGGCGCCGGGCGACATCGGGGTCGGGGCGTCCCTCCCAGAGGACGCGTCCGCCGACGGTTCGTTCTTCCGTGGCGGTCACTCGATTTGGATTGTCATTTGCGTTGGTGGACATTGGTGGCAATGGGAGTTTGTGGACAATGTCAAGGCTCCGCGTTCTCTGCGGACTCCGCGTGGGATTCATCCGCGGCGGGGCTCGGCGTGGCGGGGGCGACATAGCCGACATCCTCGACGAGCCGACGGCCGGGGGTCGAGACGAGGAACGCGGCCAGGCGCGCGACGTCGCCGGTCGGATGGCCGTCGGTGACGAGGTAGGCGTCCTCGAGGAACGGGTAGGCGCCGCTGCGGATGTTCTCGACCGTCGGCGCGATGCCGTCGATCGACAGGAGCCGGATCTTGCCGGCCGCGACGAGCTCGGTCGCGTAGTAGCGGAACGAGAATCCGATCGCGCCGCGGCGGTTGCGGTAGTCCGCCACGTCGCGGAAGATGTCGCCCATGCCGCCGAGCCTGTCCTCCTCGATGGGGGGCAGGACGGGCTCGTCGCCCATTAGGCGCTCCAGAGCGGTCTGGCTGCCGCTGTTCTTGTTGCGCTGGAAGGGCATCAGCCGCTCGTCGAACGCTACGCCCGCCTCGCGCCACGTCTTCGCGCGGCCGGAGTAGATTGCGCGGATCTGGCCGGTCGTCAAGTTCGTGGCGGGGTTGTCCGCGTGGACGAAGAACACGAACGCGTCGCGCGAGACCGGGGTGAAATGCAGGTCCAGGCCGAGTTCCTTCGCGCGCTCCTCCTGCTCGGGCGAAGGCTTCAGGCCGAAGACGGCGTCGCACTTCCAGAGAGGGTCTTCCGCCAGTTGATCGAAAAGCCTGTCGGAGCCTGCGTGGGAGATGCCACGCCCTCGCTGGTCTGACGCCTTATAGGATTCCTTTGTCGCAAGTGCCTGGACGGCGGCGGCCTCGATGGGATAGAGCGCATAGGCGGCGCAGAGGCGGGGCACGCCGTCGCGGAAGCGGAACTCCTCCGGCGCGTCGCAGCGTGGCAGGAGGTTGCCATCCTCGAACGGGTGGTAGCGCCACCACTGCACCGAACCGGTTTCGGGAACGGTTTCGAACCGGTCATGCGTCCACCAGCGCCACAGCGCGTGGCCGGACGTCGTCGCGAGCGCCCCGAGGAGCAGCGCCGCGCCAATCCACCCGAACCACCGGCGGCGCGTGGCCCACCGCAGGACGAACGCCAGGACGCCCAACTCTCCGGCGAGAAGGCAGAGGATATGGAGACCTTGCGCGATGGAGCCAAACGCGACGATGATCGCAGCGAACGGAAACGACACGACGAACAGGGCGAGAACCGTGACCACGACGGCAGCGCGGAAGCAGCCGTTTTTCGTGGTCGGATCGGGGCGATCAGACGATGCCGGGGCGGGTTTCGTGGCGTTCGGTTCGTTCATGGAAGTTTTGTTCTATGCAGGATGAAGCGCCGCGAGGGCGAGGAGGGGAAGGAGGAGGGAGCCGGGTCCAATGAGGCGGGAACGATGATCCTGCCCGTGCGGTCGAACCAGTTCTCCAGTTCGTCGCCGCTCTTCCAGCCGCTCAGGAAGGGGCCGGACTCCCAGCCGGGGTCGTCGTAGATGGGCGGAACGAGGAAGCGCCCTTCGCGAAGGAACGGGCCCCAACGCCCGCCCTTCGCCTCGCACCACGCGATGCCGTTGTCGAAGGGCGAGGCGGTTTCGAAGCGGTCGGGGAAGGCGGGTTCGCCGTCGGGACGGACGAAGCTCCATTCGCCGCGCGGGTCGTCGGGGTCGCCGGGATGGGCCGCCTTGAAAACGGGGAACAGACCTTCGGAAAAGGTGTCGACGCCATCGAAGCGAAACGGCAGCGCCGTCCGCCCCTCGCGGTCGATGGCGCCCCATTTGCCGTCGCGGCGGGCTGCGGCGAAATCGTCGAAGAAAGGAGCCGCGTAGTCGACATCCGGCGCGAGCACGATCCGCCCTTCGCGGTCGAAGAAGACCGTCGGTCCGTCTTCCCCCCGCTCCGCGCAGCTCCAGCCCCGCTCGTCGAAGCCGTCGATGTTCTCGAACTCGGGCGGGACGACGAACCGGCCGTCCTCGGCAGCAATGCCCCAGCGGCCGTCCTTCTCCACGGCGAGGAGACCGAAGTCGATTGCGAAGAAGTCCCCGTCCCGGGGCGGGAGAAGCAGGTTGCCGTCGAAGTCGTAAAGGGCGTGCCGGCCGTCCTTGCCGTCGGTCCGAAAGACGTCGATTCCCTTCCATTCCTGGCGCCAGATGAATTCGAAGCGCGGCTCCAGGACGAACGAGCCGTCGGGGCGGATGACGCCCATGCCCGTCTCGGTCGCGGCCTCGGAGCGGCCTTTCTCGAATTCGCCCGCGCGAAGGTAGCGGAAGGGCAGCGCCTCCGAGCCGTCGGGGCGCAGATAGCCCATGCGGTCGCCCTTGCGGACCGCAGCGACGCCCTCGGAGAAGGGCCAGGCGAACGCGAACTGCGGCGGCATCGCCCACGAGCCGTCGGGGCGGAGGTAGCCCCAGCGCTCCGGGGCGACGGATCGCGGGAGGAGAATCGGGGAGTCCATCGGCGTGGCCGGGTGGTTCATTACGGGCAGGGGCGGGAGATGGCGGGGTGCGGGGTCACTTGGCGGCGGCGGCTTCGTCGGTGAGGCGGACGATGCGGCCTTCGGTAAGGACGGTGACGCCCGCGACGGCGATGCGCTCGCCGGCGGAGAGACCGGAGAGGACGTAGATGCTTTCGCCGGTGCGCTGGCCGAGCTTCACGGTGGCGCGGCGGGCGGTGAAGGTGCCATCGCCGTTGTCGTCGAGGCGCCAGACGAAGGAGGTGGCGTCGGCGGCGGCGCCGACGGCGTTGGAGGGGACGGCGAGCTTGTCGCCGGCGGCGGCCGCTAGTTCCTCCTCGGTGACGGTGGAGGTGACGGTGCAGGTCATTCCGGGAAGGATCACGAGGCCTTCGGGGGCCTCGAGCGTGAAGGTGGCGCGGTAGGTCTGCGTGACGGGGTCGGCGATGCGGGCGGCGTCCTTGACGGCGACGGGGAAGGTGCGCCCGGGGAGGGAGTCGAAGGAGGCCGTGAAGGTGTAGCGGCTCCGGACGTCGGCGGAGGCCGAGAGGACGTAGGACTCCGGGACGGAGACGGCCAGGTCGAAGGCGGTCAGGTCCTGCAGCTTGAGGATGGGCGTGCCGGCCGCGACGGTGTCGAAGTTGTCGGCGTAGGTGTCGGAAACGACGCCGGAGAAGCGGGCCTTGAGGACGGTGTCGTCGAGCGCCTTTTTGGCGGAGTCGAGGGCGGCGCGGGCCTTGTCGCGGGAGGCGCGGGCGCTGGAGAACTCGTCCTGGGAGACGGCGTTCTGCGCGAGGGCGGCCTCCATCCGCTTGAAGTTGGACTCGGCGTAGGCGAGCTCGGCCTCGGCGGTCTTGACGCTGTTGGCGTAGTCGCGGTCGTCGAGGCGGGCGAGGACGTCGCCCTCCTTGACTTCCAGGCCGCGGGTGGCGGGGAACTCGACGATGCGGCCGCCCACCTCGAAGGAGAGGTCCACGCCCGCGCGGGCGTCGACGACGCCGGGGAAGTGGATGGACGGCACGCGGGGCGGCGGCCCGACGAGCATCGACTTGACGGGGCGGACGGGCGGCGGCGTGTTGTCGGCCTCGGGCTTGCCGCCCTTGTAGAGGAACGCCATCGCCACTGCGGCGGCGAGGAGGAGAATCGCGAAGATTCGGACTGCGAGTTTCATGGCTGTTTTGTTGGTATTTTGGGGGATGTCGCTCCGCGCGGGCGGCGGCTGCGCCGTGCCCGCGCGGAGCGGGCAAGGAGCTAGGGATTTGGGAGGTTCAAGGGTGAAAGGGACATGGCGAAGTTTACGGACGGAAATCGGCGACGGGAACGAAGAGCCAGCCGAATGCGACGAGCCACGAAAGGACCATTGGCCAACGGCTGCGCAAATCGTCGGCAAGCGACTGGAGTGCCGTGATGGCGGCGAACCCGACGAGAAGCCAAAGGAAGAGCAGGCCGTTGTCCACGGCCAGAGCAGAATGGATGCTGGCTTCGAAAACGGCCGGAACGAAGTGCAGCGCGGCTGCTGCGAGCAGGTGGGGAAAGCAAAGCCGGACCCGCTTGGCGAACGATGCAAGGCGCGTGCAGGCGGCGCATCCCGCAAGCAGGGCCACCCAGTCCGCGAGTTTCGTGTACGTGTAGATGTTCCCAACACCCCAATCGTCCGCGCCAAGGAGAAAACCGGGCAGGACGCGCGTGAGCTGGTGGGGCGAGAACGGAAACGCGCTGCCGCAGACGACCCACAGAACGAAGAGGACCGGGACAAAGAGGTGGGCGCGGAAGAAGGCGGGCAGTTCGCGTTGGGAGCGGCGGAACGGGAGAAACGCCAGCACGACCACACCGACAAGCATGGCCCAGACCGCGATGGAAAGCGCAATCTCAGCCCATCCCGGGCCTCCCGAGCAGTAGGGCGCGTCATCCGCGACGACGGGCGCCGCCGTCGTTCCAGAAATCGTGAACGCCGCGAAGACCGCCACGGCAGCGGCGGCGATCACAAGGAGCGGGAGGGCGAGTTTCTTCATTGCGCGTTTCCTTTCTTCGCGGACTTGTCGGACTTTGCGTGAGGGGCAAGGGAACTCGAGGCCGAGGGACATTGGGAACCATGGGGTCGAGAAGGACGGAAGAATGCTGAATGCTGAATGCGGCGTGGAAGGGGTGCGGAAAGGGTGCGGAGCGGCGGGTTGGGTTGCCTTTCGGCTACAGCCGCTTCAGGATGGTCTCGTCCAGCATGAAGGGAATCACGCCGACGCGGATGATTCCGTCGGCATCGGCCTGCGGTTCGCCGTAGCCCTCCGTGATGACGATCTTCTTGAAGAAGTCCCCGGTCTTGCGCAGAGGGAGAGTCTCCCGGCGTTCCTTCTCCGCGTCGTCCATCCGCAGGGCGGACTGGACGTAGATCTTGTCGCGACCGCGATTGACGACGAAGTCGATCTCGTGCTGCCGGATGGACTGCCGGCCCTGCGCGTCGCGCGCCGAGATCGGCACGACGCCGACATCGACGTTGCATCCGCGTCGCAGGAGCTCGTTGTAGACGGCGTTCTCCATCGGGTGGCTCGGGTCGGTGTCGCGGAAGTTGAGCCGGGCGTTGCGGAGCCCCAGGTCGGTCGCGTAGTACTTGACGGGCGAGTCGAGATAGCGGCGCCCCTTCACCTCGAACCGCCGCGCGTGCCCGAAGAGGAACGCGTCCTCGAGATGTTCGATGTAGCTCTTCAGCGTATGGTCGCTCGGCCGGATCTTCCACAGGGAGTCCATCGTGTCACCGACCTTGTGCGGGTTCGTGAGGCTTCCGATGTCGGACGAGAGGATGTCGATCAGGTTCGCGAGGACGAGGTCGTCCTTGATGCCGTGCCTCTCGCGGATGTCCTTGAGATACACCTCGTCGAAGAGTCCCTTGAGGTAGTCCGACCTCTCGTCGGGGTCGTCCGTCAGCGCGGCGACCGGCATCCCGCCCCAGGTCAGGTAGCGGTGGAACGCCTCCATCTTGTCGACAAGCCCCGAAACCGGCAGCCACTCCGCGAACGACAGCGGCCAGACGCGAATCTGCTGCCCGCGGTCGCGGAAGTTGGTGGCGATGTCGCTTGACAGCGTCTTCGAGTTGGAGCCGGTCACGTAGACATCCACGTTTTTGAGGTTGCGCCATCCGTTCAGAACGTCGTAGAAGGTGACGAACGCGTCGTCCCGGTCCTCCGGCGCGACGGACGCCAGGTCGACACCCGGCGCCGGGACCTTGATCGAACGCTGGATCTCGTCGATGAAGACGTAATAGGGACTCCGGCCCCGGCGCACTTTGCCGCGCACGTAGGCGTCGAGCTTGAGCGGATTTCGAAGCGCGACGTGCCGCCTGTCGTCCAGGTCGACCGCCACGATGTGGTCCGCCGCGACGCCTTCCGCGGCGAGCCGTTCCCGGAACAGCGTCCCGAGCAGATACGACTTGCCGCAACGACGAATGCCGGTCAGCACCTTGACGAAGCCGTTCATTCGCCGCGCCAGCAGCCTCTCGACATACAGGTCGCGCGGTATCCGGATTCTTTTCATCGCAGATTCAATTCATCTGTTAAGTGATTTTGCAATGGCCGCATTCTATCCCAAGAGCCATCCGGATGTCAACTCCGGGCGACCTGCATCGGCCCCTCCCGGCGCGCTCGGAGTCGGCGGCGAGAATCTGCTCGAACCCCGACCACGGAACCCGCTCGAGCAAGGCGCGCAGGGCGACGGGAAGACCGACGAAGAGGAACAGTGGCCCGAGGACGGCGCCAAAGCGTTTCGCAACGGAACGCCGCCGCGACTCTGGCGCGGCGGACTCCGTTCGTCCAGTGTTCTCCGGAGCTTGGTCCGTCATCATTCTTCTTTGCTCGGTTCGGGCTCTGCGCTCTCTGCGTTCTCTGCGTGAGATTCAGACTCCGCAACCTCCGCGGACTCCGCGTGAGATTCAGGCTCTGCGCTCTCTGCGTTCTCTGCGTGGGATTCAGACTCCGCGAACTCTGCGGCCTCCGCGTGAGTTTCTTCGGCGGCCGGACTCGGCGTGTCGGGGCCCGCGAACGCCTTCCACACGTCGACGAGGGCCGAGGCGGCGGCGCCGACGCCCTGCGCGAGGGCGTCGCGGTTGGAGGCGAGCTGGCGCTGCATGTCGAGGACGTTCTGGAAGTCCGTGAGGCCCGTGCGGTAGAGCGAGTCCGAGAGGTTCGCGGCCTCCTCGGCGGCGGTCGCGGCGGCGCGGAGATCGTCGAGGACCTCCACCGCGTGCCGGCGGGAGGAGAGCGCCGTCTCGCACTCGGCGACGGCCGAGAGGACGGCCTCGCGGAACCGGGCCTCGGCGGCGCGCGCGGAGGCCTCCATCGCGCGGACCTGGCTGCGGAGCCGTCCGGCGGAGAAGACCGGCCACTGGATCGAAGGGCCGACGGAGTAGTTCTGCGCGTTGTCCTTGAAGAGGTTGTCGGTGCCGGTGGCGGCGAAGACGAAGGAGCCGCCGAGCGACACCCTCGGGTAGAGCTCGGCCTTGGCGGCGCCGATGCGGGCGACCGCGGCGTGGAAGTCCGCCAGGGCGGCGGCGACGTCCGGGCGGTTGCGCAGCAGGTCGGCGGGGAGCGAGGCGGGCAGCGCGGCGTCGTCGGGAAGCGGGACGGGGGCGGGCTCGCGCAGCTCGTCCTTCGAGCCGGGGTAGCGGCCGAGGATGGTGCAGATGGAGTTGAGCGCGGCGTCGATCTGCGCCTCGAGGGGCGGGATGCTCGCGCGGGTGGAGGCGAGGTTCATCTCGGCCTGGCGCAGGTCGAGGTCGCCGCTCAGGCCGGCGTTGCGGCGGGCCTTCACCAGCTCGAGCGTGTCGGTCTGGAGCGCGGCGTTCCCGCGGGCGAAGTCGAGGCGCGTCTGGAGCGTGCGCAGCGAGAGGTAGGAGGAGGCCAGCCGCGCGGCGAGGAGGCGGCGCGAGTCGCGGACGTCCTGCGCGGCGGAGTCGAGGTCGGCGGACGCGGCCTCGACGTTGCGGCGGACGCGGCCCCAGAAGTCGAGCTCCCACGAGAAGGATGCGCCGGGACTGAAGAGCCAGTCGGGGTTGTCGGGGACCTTGGCCCCGGAGCCGTGGACCTCGCCGGACTGCCGGTCGTAGGCGGCGGAGGCGGAGAGATCGGCCGACGGCGCGAGGCCGGCGCGTGTGGCTCCGAGCTGCGCGGCGGCGGAGTCGAGGCGCGCGACGGCGGCCGCGAGCGAAAGGTTCTGCTCCAGCAGCTCCGCCTCGAGCGCGTCGAGGACGGGGTCGCCGAAGACGGACCACCACGGGGCGCCGTCGGGCAGCGGCGACGCGACGGGGGCGTTGGTGGCGGACCAGGCCTCGGGGCCGTCCCATTCGGGCGCCCGGAAGTCGGGGCCGACCGAGAGGCAGCCGGCGACCAGGGGAAGCAGGGCGGCGGCGGCAAGGCATCGCGCGCGCGAGGAAAAAGAATGTGTCATGGCCAGTCGTCCCGCGATTCGCGGGAACCGCCGCGCATTCTACACGAACCCGGCCCGGAGCGAAACCGAAATCTGGAGCCCCGAAAGGGGAACTCGGCTTCGCCGTTCGGTGGAAAAGCCGGTTGCCCGATTCGCGATTCAGATCGAAGGGCCGCCTCCGGAACTTGCGGCCGCGGGCGAGGTTGGGATAGAATCCCCGCATCCGCTTCGCGAGGACCCATTCCCATGAACATCGACCTTCCCTTCCTCCTCGATCTTCTCCGCATCCCGTCCGTCACGGACGACATCCCCCAGGTGAACCGCGCCGTCGCCGCGATGCGCGGCTGGCTCGAGGCGCGCGGCGTCT
>CAMVRE010000063.1 GCA_947169825.1 uncultured Verrucomicrobiota bacterium
AGGTTCGCGACGAAGAGGTTCTCGAAGCCGGCGGCGCGGAGGCGGAGGACGGCGTTGGTGAGGGAGGCGAAGGTGGCGTCGGGGTCGGCGAAGAGCTGGACGGGGAGCGCGGCGTCGGCGGACGAGGGCTCGTAGGGCGTTTCGGGCGGCGGGGCGACTTCGTGGTCGGGGCGGAGGACGCGGCGCCAGGCGTCGAGGTCGACGGTCCGGCGCTGGCCGAGCAGGGCGCCGTCCGCGCCGACGCGGGCGGCGAGGTAGGGCGCGCCGTCGGGCAGGTGGATGTCGCGGTAGAGGTTGTAGAAGGGCTCGATTCGCCCGCCGACGAGAGGAACGGGGCCTTCGGGCGTCCGGAGGAAGTAGCCGCCGAAGTGGCGTCCGTAGTAGGAATACGGGAAGAGGTCGCGGACGGGCGTGGCATCGTCCGCCGCGACGGGGAGCCCCCACGCGGGCTTGCCGGCGGCCCACGGCGGCGGTTCGACGGAGCGAAGCGCCCGCGCGGTGCGCGAGGGGCGGGGCGAGGTCTGGAAGTAGACGAAGCCGTCGGTCCAGAACCAGAGCGGCGAGTCCTCCGGCATCCGGCGCACGCGGTGTCCGAACGGCGCGAGGACGGCGCGCCGCCACGCGAGCATCGCGCCGTGGCGCGCGCCGCGGACGGCGGGGAGCGGTTCCCAGCCCGCCTGGATCATCTGGCCCGCGCGGGGCGTCTGGCCGTCGGAGGCGAGCACGAACCAGACGAGCGCGAAGAGCGGCGCGAGGCGGGTGCGCGTGCGCGGCGCAAGGCGGGAGCCGTCGATCGCGGCGACCCAAACGAGCCCCGCCGCGCAGACCGTGCCCGCGGTGAGGAGCAGCGCGAGCAGGTCGAAGTCGTTGGCGACCGGACGGTGCCATGGGCTGCCCTTGAACAGCGTGAACAGGAGGAGCGAGAGAATCCAGACGAACGGAACGGCGAACGGAAGCGCCACGAGGAGGGAGCGGCCGACGCGCCGGCCGAATCCCGCGGGACGGGCGAACGCGCGGAGCCGCAGGGAAAGGTGGACCGGAATCGTCGCCGCGAAGAACGCGAGAAGCGCGGCGAGGAGCGCGAAGCCCAGGCTTCCGCCCTCGTCGTCGGAACCCTGGAAGAAGAGCAACGCCTCCGGCATCTTCGAGCACTCGGTCGGGATGACGGAAGAGAGAACCGGCGCGGCGACGAAGGCGACCGCGAAGCACCACGGCAGCATCATCCACGGGCCGGTGAGCACGAGCAGGACGCGCTCCCCGCGCGAAAGCTTCGCGAGGTCGCTTTCCCTGCCGGCGAGGAAGAGAAGGGATCGGAGGAATGTTTTCATCGGTTGGTGGTCTTGCATGGCCGTGGCGGGGTCCGCACCCCGCCACGCCGCGGGGCAGGCGGGGAACGTGGGCCATCCTACCGGAACGCCGCGACGCGAGTCAACCCCTCCGCGGCCCGAAAACGCATTTCCCACACTTTCCCACAATTTGGAAAATTCCGCCCCTCGCGACATAAGTGCACAGTACCCGAAGGAAAAGCGGGCATTTCAGGTCGTTATCCTTGCGTGTTGGTTCGATCTTTACATTTTTTGTCGGCTCGGATCAGGAGGCGCAACGCAAATTGTGCGAATGCGCGCGTGAATGCGCGCGCGGACAGGGGCTGGCACGGGGGTTGCTTTGCCGGAAGGGAACGCCGGCAAAGTCGGCCTCGAACCAGCGAACTTCCGAACCTTCCAGCATGCAACGAATCCACGACATCTACCGGCCCGTCGAGGAACGGACGCGCGACTGGCGCGAGGTCGAGCGCCCGCTCGCCGACGGCGAGATCCGCGAGCAGGTCGCCCGCTGCATGAACTGCGGGCAGCCGTTCTGCCACGGGGCGGGGTGCCCGCTCGGGAACCTCGTGCCGGACCAGAACCGCGCCGTGGCGCAGGGCGACTGGCGCCGCGCCTGGGAGCTGCTCTCGCGGCGGTCGGACTTCCCCGAGTTCACGTCGCGCGTCTGCCCCGCGCTCTGCGAGGCGTCCTGCGTGCACCAGCTCGACGAGGAGTCGGTGATGGTCCGCCAGTCGGAGAAGCGGATCGTCGACACCGCGTTCGAGCGCGGCTGGGTCGTCCCGCGTCCGCCGGCGGCGGAGAACGGGCGGCGCGCGGCGGTCGTCGGCGCGGGCCCCGCCGGGCTCTCGGCGGCCGTGACGCTGCGGCGCCGCGGCTGGGCGGTGACGGTCTTCGAGCGCCGCGCGGACATCGGCGGACTCCTGCGCTACGGCATCCCGTGCTTCAAGCTCGACAAGGCGCTCGTCGACCGCCGACGCGCGATCCTCGAGGCGGAGGGCGTCCGCTTCGAGACGGGCGTCGAGGTCGGGACGGACGTCTCGGCCGCGTGGCTCGCGCGGCGCTTCGACGCGGTCGTCCTCGCGATCGGCACGCCCGCCGCGCGCGACCTGCCGATCCCGGGGCGCGACCTGGAGGGCGTGCACTTCGCGCTGGAGCTGCTCGAGGGGCAGAACCGCTTCCTCACGGGGGAGCTGCCCGCGCCGCCGATCGACGCCGGGGGCAAGAAGGTCCTCGTGATCGGCGGCGGCGACACCGGCAGCGACTGCGTCGGCACGGCGAGGCGCCAGGGCGCCGCGAGCGTGGCGCAGATCGAGATCATGCCCAGGCCCCCGGCGGAGCGCGACCCCTCGACGCCGTGGCCGCTCTGGCCCTACATGCTGCGCACGAGCTCGAGCCACCTCGAGGGCTGCGAGCGCCGCTGGAACCTGAGCTCGGTGCGGTTCGTCGGCGAGGGCGGGCGCGTCGCCGGCGTCGAGGTCGAGACGGTAGAATGGGATTTCTCGCCCGAGGGACGGCCGCTGCGGTTCCATCCCGTGCCCGGCACGCGCGGAACGATCCCCGCGGACCTGGTGCTGCTCGCGATGGGCTTCACGGGCGTCCCGAAGGACCACCCGATCGTCGCGCAGCTCGGCCTCGCGCAGACGCCGCGCACCGGGCTCGTCTCCGATCCCGCGCGGAACATCCACTGCGTCGGCGACTGCGCGTCCGGCGCGTCCCTCGTCGTCCGCGCCCTCGCGAGCGGAAAAAGCGTCCCGCTCTGATTCCTTCGACCCTTTCAACCCCTTCAGCCTCTTCAACTTCGATGAGCACGAACGACCGACAGCGGACCCTCTACCGGAGCGAATACGAGCACGACGCGTGCGGCGTCGGCATGGTGGCGAACCTCTCCGGCGAGGCGGACCACGCGATCGTCGCGCACGGCCTCACGATCCTCAAGCGCCTGATGCACCGCGGCGCGACGGGCAACGACCCGGAGACCGGCGACGGTGCCGGGCTGCTGCTGCGCATCCCGCACGCGTTCTTCCGCAAGGCCGTGCCGGCCCTTCGCGACGCGGACGCATTCGGCGTCGCGATGATCTTCGGCGGCGAGGGCGAGGAGGCCGCGATCGAGGCCGCGGCGCGCGGCGAGGGCTGCGAGGTCCTTGCGTGGCGCGACGTGCCGACCGACCCCTCGGCGATCGGCACGGACGCGCGCAAGGTCATGCCGCGGATCCGCCAGCTGTTCATCGCACGCGGAGGCGCTGGCATTGTTTCTCACGCGGAGTTCGCGGAGTCTGTTTCTCACGCAGAGAACGCAGAGAACGCAGAGAGTTTTGAGAACGCGCGCGCTGCGCGCGCGCCGAACCTGGATCCTGGAACCCGCGAACCTGCGGACTCGGCTTTCGAACGAAAGCTGCTCGTCGTGCGGCGACAGATCGAGAGGGCCGCCCCCGGGGCCTACGTGTGCTCGTGCTCGTCGCGGACGGTCGTCTACAAGGGCCTCCTGCTCGCGACGCAGATCGAGCGGTTCTACCCGGACCTCTCGGATCCGGACTTCGCGTCGCCCTTCGCGATCGTGCATCAGCGCTACTCCACGAACACGTTCCCGAGCTGGGAGCTGGCGCACCCGTTCCGCGCGCTGGCGCACAACGGCGAGATCAACGCGCTCAAGGGCAACCTCGGCGCGCTCGCGGCGCGCGAGCCCTCGCTCGCCTCGCCGCTCTTCGGGGCGGACCTGAGGAAGCTGCTGCCCGTCGTGCGGCCCGGACAGAGCGACTCGGCGTCGCTCGACAACGTCTTCGAGCTGCTGGTCGCGGCGGGGCGCGACGCGCCGCACGCGATGATGATGCTCCTGCCGCAGGCGTGGGGCGCCAAGTACCACGTCGGGCACGACGTGCGCGCGTTCTTCGAATACCACTCGGCGCTGATGGAGCCGTGGGACGGCCCCGCGGCGGTCGCGTTCACGGACGGCCTCTCGCTCGGCGCGGCGCTCGACCGGAACGGCCTGCGCCCCGCGCGCTGGACGCTCACGAGGGGCGGGCTCTTCTTCCTCGCGTCCGAGGCGGGCGTCCTCGACGTCCCGCCGGCGGACGTCGCGCGCCGCGGCCGCCTCGGCCCCGGCACGCTGCTCTGGCTCGACCTGGAGGGGCACCGCCTCGTCGAGGACGGCGAGCTCAAGGCGTTCTACGCGCGCCGCCGCCCCTACCGCCGCTGGGTGCGGGAGAACCGCATCCCGGTCACGGGGCTCTTCACGGAGATCGTCCCGTCGGCGGTCCCCGGCGGCGAGGACGGCCGCTCGTCGCTGCTGCGGGAGCAGGCGCGCTTCGGCTGGACGCTGGAGGACGTGGAGCTCATCCTGCGCCCGATGGCCGAGACCGGCGCCGAGCCCGTCGGCGCGATGGGCAACGACGCCGCGCTCGCGTGCCTCTCGAAGAGGCCGCGATCGCTCTTCGACCACTTCCACCAGCTCTTCGCCCAGGTCACGAACCCGCCGATCGACCCGATCCGCGAGGAGCTCGTGATGTCGATCATGACCTACATCGGCAACCAGGCGAACATCCTCGACGAGACGCCCGAGCACGCGCACCTGGTGAAGATGACGCGCCCCGTCCTCACGGACGACGAGCTGCGCCGCATGCGCAACGTCCCCGACTTCCCCGCGCGGACGCTGTCGCTCTTCTACACGCAGGGCGGCCTCCGCGCCGCGCTCGACCGCCTCGCGCACGCGGCGCTGGAGTCGGTCGGCGAAGGCGCGAAGATCATCGTGCTGAGCGATCGTGAGGTGGTTTTATCTCACGCAGAGAACGCAGAGAGCGCAGAGTTTTTATCTCACGCAGAGAACGCAGAGAGCGCAGAGAGTTCTCCACCGGATCCGGCGCGGGCCGGCCGGGGGCCGGCCCGTCGCCGGATTCCCTCCCTTTTGGCCGTCGCTGCCGTGAACAAGGCGCTCGCCGAGGCGGGCGTGCGGCCTTCGGTCGGCGTCGTCGTGGAATCGGGCGAGGTGCGCGAGGTGCACCACTTCGCCGTGCTGCTCGGCTTCGGCGCGACGGCGGTGAACCCGTGGCTCGCGCTGGCGACCGTCTCCGAGGTCGGCCGCACCGACGCCGTCAAGGCCGCCGCGAACTACGTCGGCGCGGTGTGCAAGGGCCTGATGAAGATCCTGTCCAAGATGGGCATCTCGACGCTGCGCTCCTACCGCAGCGCGCGCATCTTCGAAGCCGTCGGACTCGGCCCGAAGCTCGTCGGCGAATACTTCGCCGGCGTCGCCTCGCCCGTCGGCGGGCTCGAGCTCGAGGACATCGAGCGCCGCCTCGCCGAGGCGGGGGCCGCGGACGCGGCCCCCGTCCTCCCGTCGGGCGGCCAGTACCGCTTCCGCAAGGACGGCGAGGAGCACCTCTGGACGCCGCAGCGCGTCGCGGACTTCCGCGAATCGGTGCGCGCCGGCGACTACGCGCGCTTCCACCGCTACACCGACTCCGTCGACAACGACAGCGCCGTCACGCTGCGGTCGCGCTTCGCGTTCCGCGAGGGCGCGGCGGTCCCGCTCGACGAGGTCGAGCCCGTCGAGGAGATCGTGAGGCACTTCGTCGGCGGCGCGATGTCGCTCGGCTCGCTCTCGCCCGAGGCGCACGAGACGATCGCGCTCGCCCTGAACGGCCTCGGCACGATGTCCAACTGCGGCGAGGGGGGCGAGAATCCGGAGCGCTTCGGGACCGACCGCAACAGCGCGATCAAGCAGGTCGCCTCGGGGCGGTTCGGCGTCACGATCGGCTACCTGCGCAGCGCGAAGGACCTGCAGATCAAGGTCGCGCAGGGCGCCAAGCCCGGCGAGGGCGGGCAGCTCCCGGCGCGCAAGGTCGACGCCTTCGTCGCGCGCCTGCGCCACGCCAAGCCCGGCACCACGCTCATCTCGCCGCCGCCGCACCACGACATCTACTCGATCGAGGACCTCGCGCAGCTCATCCACGACCTGCGCTGCGCCAACCCCGGCGCGCGCGTCTCGGTGAAACTCGTGAGCGAGGCGGGCGTCGGGACCGTCGCCGCCGGCGTCGCCAAGGCGCACGCGGACGTCGTCGTGGTCTCGGGCTTCGACGGCGGCACCGGCGCCGCGCCGCTCACCTCCGTCAAGCACGCCGGCGTCCCGTGGGAGCCCGGCCTCGCCGAGGCGCACCAGACGCTCGTGAAGAACGACCTGCGCGCCCGCGTGAAGCTCCAGGTCGACGGTCAGCTCCGCACCGGCCGCGACATCGTTGTCGGCGCGCTGCTCGGCGCGGACGAGTTCGCCTTCGGCACCTCGATGCTCGTCTCGCTCGGGTGCGTCCAGTGCCGCAACTGCAACCTCGACAGCTGCCCCGTCGGCATCGCCACGCAGAAGCCGGAGCTGCGCGCGAAGTTCGCGGGCCGGCCCGAGCACCTGCAGACCTACTTCCGCTTCCTCGCGCAGGAGGTGCGCGAACAGCTCGCCGCGCTCGGCTACCGGTCGCTCGCCGAGGCCCGCGGACACGCGGAGCGGCTGGTCGCGAAGGAGGGGGGATTTGACTTCGGGGAGCTCTTTTCCCACGCAGAGAGCGCAGCGCTTGATTCTCACGCAGAGAGCGCAGAGAACGCAGAGAGAAATTCTCACGCAGAGAGCGCAGAGAACGCAGAGCCCACACACGTCACTCGTCACTCGTCACTCGTCACTTCCCCCGTTCGTTGGGCCCCCGACGACTACGACCAACGCGAGCTCGTGCCCGCGATCCTGCCCGCGCTGGAAGGGAAGGGCAGGGGAGGGGAGCCCGTCCGCCTCGCCCGCGACATCCGCAACGCGGACCGCTCCGTCGGCGCGGGGCTCTCGGGCGAGATCGCCGCGCGGTTCGGCGCGGACGGCCTTCCGGACGGCTCGGTGCAGGTGGACTTCCGCGGCGTGGCGGGGCAGAGCTTCGGAGCGTTCCTCGCGCGCGGCGTGACCTTCGCGCTGCGCGGCGAGGCGAACGACTACGTCGGCAAGGGCCTCTCCGGCGGCCTCATCGCGATCCTGCCGCCCGAGGCGCGCGAGGGCGACGTCCTCGCCGGCAACGTGATCGCCTACGGCGCGACGTCGGGCGCGATCCACGTCGGCGGGCGCGCGGGCGAGCGCTTCGGCATCCGCAACTCGGGCGCGACGCTCGTCGCGGAGGGGATCGGTGACCACGGCTGCGAATACATGACCGGCGGCGTCGCGCTGATCCTGGGGCCGACGGGCGTGAACTTCGCGGCGGGCATGACGGGCGGCGTCGCCTACGTCCTGGACGAGACGGGCGACCTGGACCTGAGCTGCAACCTCGACTCCGTGGACCTCTTCCCGGTCGAGGAGGGCTCGGACGACGAGGCCGCGCTGCGCGCGCTCCTCGCGGAGCACGCCGCGCGCACCGGCTCGCCCAAGGCGCGCCGCATCCTCGACGGCTGGCCCTCCTTCCGCCCGCGGTTCGTCCGCGTCTCGCCGACCGGCGGCGCCCGCCCCTGAAGGCGAAGGGGCCGGATCGCACGGCGAATCACCGGAAGTCCGAAAGGAAGCGGGCGAGCGATTCGATGGTGACGGGCTTGGGCAGGAGCCCGTCGAGCGCGAGCTAGGCGAGCCCCATCGTGGCGAGGAGGAACGGCAGGAGGCGGAGGAATCCCTTCAGATGGGAGGGACGGCGCCGGGCGTCCGGCCCGGCGGGGAGGGAGAGGCTCATAGCGAGGCGAGGAATCGGGCGAGCGTGTCGGCGGTGATGGGCTTGAGGAGAAGGCCGTCGAAGCCGCGGCTGAGCGCGAGCTTGCGCGCCTCGACGTCCGCGGTCACGGCGTGGACGCGAAGCTTGGCGAGGGCCGGGTCGGCGCGGATCTCGCGGCAGAGCGCGTAGCCGTCCATCTTCGGCATCCAGAGGTCGGTGAGGACGAGGTCGAACGGACGGCGGCGCAGCGCCTCGAGGGCCTTCGGGGCGGACGGCGCGGTCTCGACGTCGGTGATCCCGGCGCGCGCGAGGAGCGCCTTCTCGACGAGGAGGTTCACGTGGACGTCGTCCACGACGAGGACGGACCGGACCGGCTCGGAGGACCTCTTCGCGGGGGCGCCCGCGCGGCCGCCCTCCGCGGCCTCCTCCGGGGCCGCCGGCGCGGCGGTCTCGACGCCGGGCAGGACGGCGGTGAACGTCGAGCCGACGCCGGGCTCGCTCTCGAGCCGCAGCTCGCCGCCCATCCGCTCGAGGAGGCGCTTGCAGATGGTGAGGCCGAGGCCCGTGCCGCCGGTGCCGCTCGAGCCGATCTGGACGAATGGATCCATGATGCGCTTCTGGTCCTCGGGGGCGATGCCGCAGCCGGTGTCGCGCACCGAGAAGCGCAGCGTGCCGCGGCATCCGGCGCGCGGCGGCTCCGGAATGCCGGGGCGCTCTCCGGCGTCGGGGGGCACGTCCGGCTCGAACGACGCGGTGAGCTCCACGCCGCCCTTCTTCGTGAACTTCACCGCGTTGCTCGCGAGGTTGACGAGGACCTGCCGGAGGCGCTCCTCGTCGACCATCAGCCGGGGCATGGGGGCGGACGAGGCCTCGATCGAGATGTCCTTTCCGGCGGCCTGGATGCGGAACGTGGCGGCGACGCGGGAGAGCATCTCCGGGAAGTCGCACGGCGCGGGCACGAACTTCATCTTGTCCGCGTCGAGCTTGGAGAGGTCGAGCACGTCGTTCACGAGCGCCAGGAGCGTGCGCGCGCTGAAGAGGACGTTCTCCGCCGCCTCGGTTCGCTCCCGGTCGTTCTCGACGCCCTGCACGATCAGCTCCGAGAACCCGATGATGGAGTTGAGCGGGGTGCGGATGTCGTGGCTCACCATCGAGAAGAACATGCTCTTGGCCTTCTCGGCGGCGAGCGTCGCGTCGCGCTCGCGCCGGAGCCCCTCCGCGAGGCGGAGGTTGGCGCGGCTCTTGCCCGCGATGACGCCCAGCGCGGCGCCGACGGCGAGCGCGAGCAGGAGGAAGAGCGTGACAAGGCGCAGCGTGATGATGCGGGTCTGGCGGCCGGCGGCGTGCTGGGCCGCGGCGGCCTCGTCGCGCAGCCGGCCCATCTGTTCGTCCATTGATCGGTCGAGGAAGTCGTTCACGAGGTCCCACACTTCGGCCTTGGCGGCAAAGTAGGCGTCGTCGAAGAGCAGCTCCACGGCGCGGGCGCGTAGCGCCTCGGAATCCATGGCGAGCTCCTCGGGCGAGAGCGCCTCGGAGCGCAGCCGCGGCGGGAGCGCGTCCGCGGGGACGCCCTTGGCCGCGGCGCGAAGGCGCATGGAGTGGCACTCGCGCCGGAAGAGGGCGTTGGAGCGCTCCATCGCGCGGTGGAGGATCGCGCGCGTCTCGGGCGAGACGTCGAGCGAGGCGCCGTCCACGAGCTCGAGGGCGTGGTTGCGGCTGCGGGCGCCGTCGGCCTCCGCGAAGAACGCGTCCAGATGCGCGCGGTCGCCGGTCACGGCGTAGCGGCGGGCGGTCTCCGTGAGCGTGTCCGAGCCGCGCTTGAGCAGGTGCGAGGCCTCGCCGATCTCCTCGTGGTACGTCTTCTGGACGGCGGAGAAGTGGGAGAGGCCGGCGCGCTGGCGGGCGGAGGCGGAGACGAGCTGCCAGGTGAGGAAGAGCCAGGCGACGGAGAGGACGGCGACGAGGCAGAAGAGGATGCGGAGCGCCGGCGAGGGGCGCGATGCGGCGAGGGGGGCCTTGTCGGCGGTCTCGGGATTCGGGGTGGGCGTTTCCATGGGCGTGAGAAGCGGAACGCCCTCCATTCTAGCCGCCTCGCTCCGCCGGGTCAACCGCTTCTCGGCGCTTTCCTTTCCCGCGCGGTTGTCGTAGAATGGCGGACCAATGGACACGAAAGCCACCATCGCGCTCGCAAGAAGCCCTTCCCCGGTCCCCGCCGGCGCGCCCGCGGAAAGCCAGGAGCTCCGCCTCGCCGCGCAGGTCCAGCGCACGATGCTGCCGCCGCGCGCGTTCGTCGGGGACCGGACGTTCTACACGACGCTCTGGAAGCCCAAGGACGCCGTCTCGGGCGACTTCTACGAGGCGCTCCCGATCGCGGGCGGCGACTGGCTCTACGTGCTCGGCGACGTGCAGGGCCACGGCACCGTCGCCGCGATGGCGATGATGGCCGTCCAGGGCTTCCTGCGCCAGCTCTCGCGCCTCGAGGACCTGCGCGAGCTCGGCCCCGCGGACGTCGCCAACGCCCTGCAGGGCTTCGTCGCCTCCAACCTCGGCGCCGTCTCCTACCTCACCGCCCTCGTCTGCTTCCACCGCCCCGCCGAGGGCGTCGTGGACTGGATCAGCTGCGGCGCGCCCGACCCGGCCGTCGTCGACCCGGACGATCCCGCCCCGCGCGACATCAACCCGGAGAAACGCGGCGGCCTCCCCGTCGGCCTCCTCCCGGACACCGTCTACACGGCCGCCGACGCCGTCCGGACGCCGCTCGCCGGCGCCGCCGTGTTCGCCGCATGGACGGACGGCGTCCTCGACCTCGCCCGCGGCCCGGACGGCGCCGGGCCGATGCCGGACGACCTCCGGCGCCGCGTCCGCGACGGGCTGCTGCTCCGCGCGCGCCGCAACGGGTCGGTCTTCGCCGCGCCGTGGAAGTTCCTCGCCGCGTGCGGCGAGCAGGGCTACGGCGAATGCCCGGACGACGTGACGCAGCTCGTCTTCGGCCCGCGCCTCGCGAAGCCCGGCGTCCTGGAGCTCTCCGTCCCCGTCCAGGCCGGCGCGATCGACCGCGCCGCCGAGCGCATCGGCGAATGGTGCGCCGCGCAGGGCTGGGGCGTCGCCGCCGCGGCGAAGGTGCAGATCGTCTTCCAGGAGAAGCTGATGAACGTCCACGACCACGGCCTCGACCCGGGCGACCGCGTCCGCGAGACGGCCTGCGCGCGCCTGCGCCGCGCCGGCGCGGACGCGGAGCTGTCGGTCTGGGACTGCGGCGCGCCCGAGCCGGAGCCCGCCGAGATCCCCGGCGGCGTCGCCGCCGCGCTCGAGCGGCGCAACCGCGAATTCAGCCCCCGCGGCCGCGGCCTCCTGATGCTCCGCGAAATCTGCTCCTCCATCCGCCTCGACCGCTACGGCGACCTCAACGAATCGGTCTA
>CAMVRE010000064.1 GCA_947169825.1 uncultured Verrucomicrobiota bacterium
GAGGTCGGCTGGTCCGGCCACGGCAAGGAGGAGACCGCCCGCGTCCGCACCGCCGAGGAGGAGTCCGTCTGCGCCGAGCTCGGCGCCACGCCCCACTTCCTCGGCGAGGTCGATGGAGACGCCTTCGCCACGCGCGAGGCCGTCGCCCGCACCGCCGCCCTCCTCCGCGAGCTGAGGCCGCGCGCGATCGTCATGCACTGGCCGCTCGATTCGCACATGGACCACGTCATGTCCACCGCCGCGACGCTCAAGGCCGTCTGGACGACCTACGCCGATCCCCGCAGGGACTTCCCCGAGATCTACTTCTACGAGGAGACCTCCCAGTCGCTCTACTTCCACCCCGTCTGGTACGTCGACATCACCTCCGTCTGGGACCGCAAGGTGGAGCTGATGCGCAAATACGTCTCCCAGAACTCCGGCGACGGCATCGTCCGCAACAAGACCGAGGACGCCCTCTTCCGCGGCAACCAGTTCTGGGTCGACAAGGCCGAGGCCTACGCCCCCTACATCCCGCCCCGCCCCGGCTCCCGCTGCATCTTCACCGAAATCCAGACGCCATGAACGAAAACATCGCCAAGCGCAACGCGCTCCTCGCGCAGAAGACGATCCAGGGGCTCGCGTCCCGCAACATGACCGGCCACTGGGCCGCGTCGAGGGAGGAGGCGCTCGCCGTCGCCCTCTCGCTCATCCCCGAGGGATCCTCCGTCACGATGGGCGGCTGCATGAGCGCCCACGAAATCGGCCTCGTCGACGCCCTCAGGAAGGGCAACTACAACTTCATCGACCGCGACGCGACGGCGGACAAGCGCGCCGCGATGCTCGCCGCCTACGACGCGGACGTCTTCCTCGCGAGCGCCAACGCGATGACCGACGACGGCGTGCTCGTCAACGTCGACGGCAACTCCAACCGCGTCTCCGCCATCGCCCAGGGGCCGCGCAAGGTCGTCTTCATCGTCGGGATGAACAAGGTCTGCCCGGACGTCGACTCCGCCATGAAGCGCGCCCGCGGCGTCGCCGCGCCCACGAACGCCCAGCGATTCGGACTCTCGACGCCCTGCTCGAAGACCGGCGCCTGCGCGGACTGCAAGTCGCCCGACACGATCTGCTGCCAGATCCTGATCACTCGCTTCTCCCGCCACCCCGGCCGCATCCACGTCGTCCTCGTGAACGATTCGCTCGGCTTCTAGGAGACCCTCCATGAAACGCATCGCATCCCTCGCCGCCCTGGCCGTCCTGATGGCCGGGCCCTGCCCCGGCCAATCCCCCGCCGCGCCCGCGGAAAGGCCGCCTCTGCGCGTGCTCGCGATCGGCAACTCCTTCTCCGCGAGCCTCTGCCGCTACCTGCCCGCGATGGCGGCCGCCGCCGGCGAGAATCTCGAGTTCTGCAACCTCTTCATCGGGGGCTGCTCCCTCAAGCGCCACGCCGGCAACGCCGCCAAGGCCGGCGCCGACCCCGCCTTCGCGCCCTACGACGTCACGTGGTTCCGCGCGGACGACCCCGCGCATCCCGCGAAGTTCCGCTCGAACATCCCGCAGATGCTCGCCACGCAGAAGTGGGACGTCGTCACGCTCCAGCAGGCGAGCCACGAGAGCTGGAAGCCAGAGTCGTTCCACCCGTGGGCCGACTCGCTCGTCGCGACCGTCCGCTCCCTCGCGCCCGACGCGGAGATCGTCTGGCACGAGACCTGGTCCTACAACGCAGCCGACGCGCGCATCGGCGGCAAGTTCCCCGACTGGCCCTTCGACCAGGCCGGCATGTACGCCCGCGTCGAGACGAACGCCCTCGCGCTCGCCCGCGCGTTCGGCCTCCGCGTGATTCCCGTCGGCCTCGCCGTCCAGAAGCGTCGCGCCGCCCTCGCCGCCGCCGGCCCCGTCTTCGACCCCGCCGCGCTCTCGCCCGGCGACCCGATCGACCTCAGGGGCGAGCCCGTCGGCGCGCTCGGCTGGAAGGACGGCAGGATCTCCGGCGACACGATCCACCTCAACCGCGCCGGCGAATACCTGCAGGCCGCGACGTGGCTCGGCTTCCTCTTCGGCCGCGCCCTCGGCGAGCTGCCCTTCGCGCCCGCGGACGCCGGCGACAACGAGACCCGCGCCGCGCTCCGCGCCGCCGCGCAGGACGCCCTCGACGAGGCGAAGGCCCGCGGCTGGCAGGACTTCGCGCCGAAGAAGGCCTCGCCTCCGGTCGTCCATGTGCATCGCGGGACGCTCGGAGAGCCGCCGGCCGATCTTCGCTGGACGTTCGTCACGCCGAAGAACGGCGTCATCGATGCGGGAACGACCGCGCCGCTCGGTCCGTCCGACCTCTGTTACGGTTTTCTTGCGATGTACGACGACACCGGGCTGACCGTTTTCGTCGTGACGTTCGACGACGACATTTCGACCGACAACTGCCCTCCCGGTTCCACGAGCTGCTGGGCGTGGGACGACGACGCGGTCGAGATCTTCCTCGACGGCGAGTTCGCCCGCCTGCCCGACAGCCGCGCCGACCACGGCGTCCATCTCAAGCACGGCGGAGAATTCTCGCTCGTCGCCAACGGCGCCGCCATGAGCGACTTCTCGGGCTACCCGAACTCGTTCGCGGCCCTCGGCGAACAGGGTTCGTTGTCCGATGGTTTCGGCACCGCGACGAATGCGCTGTGGACCGGATTGGTCGAACAACAAGATCTGCAACGAGCCCCCATGCTCGCGCAACCGGATTGTCCACCCGGGTTCGCGCCCGAGGGCACGAAGGAAACGGACTACGTGTTCCACTGCTCCTGGGCCGCGATGGGGCGCACGAACCGGCCCGACCGCATCGGCTTCAACATCGGCGTGCAGGACGACGACGGCGGCGGGCGCCGCAACCACGCGCTCTACTGGACGGGCAACCCCGCGCGCCCATTCTCCGACGAAAGCGCCTTCGGCATCCTCGTCCTCGAGGAATGACCGTCGTTTTCTATCCAACCAGGACAGGAGCCGGACCATGCTGACGAACATGAAGGAGATGCTTTGCGAAGCTCGCAGGGCCGGGCGCGCCGTCGGCGCGTTCAACGTCGCGAACTACGAGACCGCTCTCGCGGTGTTCCGGGCCGCCGAGGCCGAGAAGTCCCCGGTGATCGTGCAGCTCTACATGCGCCTCTTCGACACCGGGAAAGCGCGCGACCTCGCGCCGATGCTGCGCGGCCTCGCCGAACGCGCGACCGTGCCGGTCGCGCTGCACCTCGACCACGGCTCGACCGAGAGACAGGCCGTGGACGCGCTCGCGTGGGGCTACACCTCCGTGATGTTCGACGGCTCGCGCCTGTCCTTCGACGAGAACGCGGCGCGCACGAAGGCGGTCGCCGACCGCGCGCACGCGGCCGGCGCGACCTGCGAGGGCGAGATCGGGCACGTCGCGATGGGCGACGGCACCGCGCTCACGGACGTCGCCGAGGCGGCGGCGTTCGGGAAGGAGACCGGCGTCGACGCGCTCGCCGTCTCGATCGGCACCGCGCACGGCTACTACAAGGCCGAGCCCAAGCTCGACATCGCGCGCTGCGCGGCGATCGCCGAGGCGCTGCCCGGCGTTCCGCTCGTGCTGCACGGCGGCAGCGGCACGCCGCTCGCGGACGTCCGCCGCGCGATCGAATGCGGCATCGCGAAGGTGAACATCGCGACCGAGTTCCTCGACACCTACATCAAATCCACGCTCAAGGTCTTCGGCGACCTCAACGGCGGGTTCGTCCCGCCGGACAAGCTCGCCGACCCGATCGTCGACGCCTGCGCGGCACACGTCGCCCGCCTGATCCGCTTCTTCGCGGGTCGATAGCATGGCCCGGGCGGCGGCGCGCGCCGCCGCCCGACGCCCGACGCCCGCGTTTTTTTTTGTAACACTTCGGACGGGATTCGTGTATACTGGGTAGCCATGAAATCCCGACTTCCGCCGTTTTGCGGCCGCGGGGCACTCGCCGCCGCCGCCCTTCTTTTTGCTTTTGCGCACGCGACGCGCGCAGGCGCGCAACAGGCCGCCGTGAACCCGTTCACCTACCTCGGGCGCGTGATGGACGCGTCCCACGCGGCGTTCGACACGAACCGCGTCGCCACGATCTACGCCTTCGACGCCGGCGGCGCGCTCCTCGCGCGGAGCGAGACGTTCTACCGCCCGGACTCGCGCCGCAACTACCGCCTCCGCGTCCCGCTCGCCGACGCCGCCGTCAAGGGCTACTCGAAGACCGGCGCCGCGCTCTCGATCGCCGTCGAGGACGACGCGGGCAAGGTGTGGTCGGGCGTCGTCGTCGACGCCGGCGCCACGAACGGCCTCTCCACCGTCGGCGAGCCCGGCGGCGTCTACGAGGTGGACATCGTCCTCGGCGAGGACAAGGACGGCGACGGCGTCGACGACGAACTCCGCCGCCGCCTCGAGCTGGAGTGGGAGAACTCGGACCTCTGGACGAACGGCGTTCCGTTCGATCCGTCGGCCGACCACGACGGCGACGGCGTCTCCACGATCGACGAGGCGCTCGCCGGCACCGACCCGTTCAGCGCGGCGGACTCGCTCCGCATCACGGCCTTCGCGCTCGACGCGGAAAAGCTCCGCGGCGCGTCCGAGTCGCTGATGAGCCTTTCGTTCCCGACCGCGCCGGGCCGCGTCTACGTCGTGCAGACCGCCAACGCGCCGACCGGCTCGTGGGAGAAGGCGGAGTTCTTCCTCGCCCCCGGCGACGCCGCGCCCGTGAACCTGATCGCCCTCCCCTCGACGCCCGGCGGCGGCCCGACCACCGTCTACCTCCTCCCCGCGCCCGACCGCGACGCCGCCTTCTTCCGCGTGAAGAGCGACGACGCGAAAGCGGAAGACTAGCCCCGCGCCCCGCCACGCCCTCGCAAAACCACGGAACCGAAACGAAATGAGCGTTGACCTTGACTTCACCGGCCGCTGCCGCGGCGCCGACGACCTCGTCGGGCGCATCCGCCGCGCCGCACCCGCGTTCGGGTTCGACCCGGACGACACGGCGATGCGCGGCGCAACCATCGTCGTGCGTTTCCGCGGCGGCTGGGACGTCGAGTTCGGGCTCGAACCGCTCGACCCCGATCCGGGGCTCGGCGTTTCCGGCTTCTGCCGCACCTCCCTCGGCGGCCCCGGGCTCCACGCCGCCGTCGTCGACTTCGTCGAAGCGCTCGCGCTCGACGACTTCTCCTTCGAGGACGAGACCGGCTACGCCGACGACCGCAACTTCGACCGCCTTTCGGAAACGTTCCTCGGCCAGCTTCGCGACTACGCGGGGTTCGCGGCGGAGTGCGAGGGGAAGGAGGGGCCGCTGATGCTGTGCTGGCCCGCAGGGTCGGGGTCGTTCATGCCCGCGGACGCGGACGACGCCCTCTTCACGCCGATGGGGCGCTTCCCGCGGACCGCCTGGCGCGACGCGATCGAGCGCGACGGCGCCGCCGCCCTCGCGGACCGGATCTACGCCTGGCCGCACCGCGCCTTCGACGCGACCGCGATGCGGAACCACGCCGTGCGCGCGCTCTGGATGGACTGCCGCTTCCTGCCGTCCGCGCGCGCCGCCGCGGTGCGCGCCGAGAACGCCGCCGTCCTCGACCTCCTCGAGGAGGCGCACCGCGCCGACCCCGCACTGCCGCTCCCCCTCGCGTCCTACCGCGAGCTCTGCGCGCTGGACGGACGCGAGCCCGCCATCCCCGCGGACGCCCCCGCCACGGACGAATCCCCGCGCCCGGGCTACCGCCGCGGTCTCGTCGAATACGGCGCGCCCGGGCTTGGGCTGGTCCTGCCCGGCTCGTTCCGCCACGTGGAAGACGCCGGCGACGATGGCGTGGAGCTCTGGTGCGACGACGGAGACTCCGCCGGCGGCACGGTCTGGCGTCTCGGCGCCTACGCCTTGCCCGACGCGGACGCCGTGCTCGCCAAGCTCGCCGAGAAGGAGTTTTTTCCGGGTCGCCGCGAAGAGGCGGAGCTCCCGGGCGGACGGGCCGTCTGGTCCTGGGGCGAAGCGACCGAAGAGGAAGGCGGCCCGCACGGCTGCTGCGTCGCCCGCATCGCCTCCGGCAGCCTCCTGCACGTGCTCACCGTCTCCTATCCGTCCGAAGCAGACTGGCCCGGCGTCCGGGAGCTTCTCCTGCGCCTGCGCTGCAAACCGCTCTCCGCCGAAGAGCTCGCCGCGTTCGCCGCTTCGCCGGACGAAGACGGGACGGTTCCGCGGCGCCGTTCCGCCGGCTCCAAGGCGCTCTCGCTGGCCGGGTTCTTCGTCGCCGCGTTTTTCGGCATCTCGCTGATCGGCATCGGCCTGGCGATCTGGACGACCGACCATTCCGGCCGGTCCGAGCGGCTCGCCGTCTACGCGATGTTCCTCGTCGGGGGCCTTCTCCTCCGGCTTGCGTTCCGCTGCCTCCGCAACTTCTTCCGCGGACCGGCCGGGGCCCCGCCCGCCAAAACCGGCTGGCGGGAAATCGGACTCGGCCTTCTCCGCCTCGCCCCCCGCGTCCTCGGGGTTTCGTCCCGTTGACCCCGCATCCCCCGCCGCGCCGCAACCCCCGCCTCGCAACTCCCGTGAAACCCCGCAACGCCCTTCTTCTCCTCGCCCTCGCGCCGCTTCTCGCGGCGCGGGCGGAGGTTTCCGCCGCGGACACGCCGGTCGTCTGGGTCTCGAGGATTCCGCTCGACGGGAGCGGGCCGCGCTACGAATCCGCCTCGGGACTCCCCGGACGATACCGGCTCGGATCGCTGCCCGACGGCGGGACGTATTCCGGCGTCGCACGGCTGTTCTTCGGGAGCGCGTCCGCCTGGCCCGCGATCCTCGAGGCCAACCGCGACCGCTTCCCCGACCCGGCCCGCGTCCCCGCGGAAGCCGATCTCGCCGTGCCCGCGCCCGCCGCGGCGCTTCCGCCCGCCGCCCCCGGCCTTGCCGCCTCGATCTCCCTCGCGTCCGTCGAGCGGCGCCCGCGGGAAGGCGTCGCCGAAGACGCGGATCCGGACTTCCGCGAGAAAACCCATCTGCGCTTCCGCCTTTCCCTCGCGAACGAAACGGACCGGACGATCGCGGTTTCCTTCTACAAAGAATTCAAGTCGTCGTTTCCCGGCGAGCCGTCCGCCTGGTTTTCGGGATTCTGCACGCTCTCCGATCCGGAGACCGGCCGCGACGCCCACGACGAGTTCCAAACCGAGGAGTGGATTTACCGCATCGAGCCCCGTGCCGTGCGGGAAACCTGGCTGGACGTCGGTTGCGCTCCCTCGGGTGCCGGACCGGAAATAGTCCTTCGCGTCGGCTGTCTTCTGGACGACGCCGAACGACCGACGTCCGATCCCCGCGATTCCCCCCGCATCCTCTACTGGCGCGGCGCCGTGCCCGCCGCGCCGGCGCGGGCCGCCGACCCCGCCACGGACGCGACGCCCGCGCCCGCGGACGCCGCGACGTCTAACGCCTGCGACCGGCTCTGCCTCGACCTTCTCGCGGACGCGGCCGCCGCGCGCCGGAACGTCGTGTTCTCGCCGTTCAGCCTGTCCGGCGCGCTCGGCATGGCCGCGCTCGGGGCGAAGGGAGAGACGCTCGCGCAGATCGACCGCATCGCCGGGACGGGCCTCGACACGGACGCGCTCGCGGAGCGGGAGGCCGGCGTCCGGGACGCGATCCTCGAGGCCGCCCGCGCGGACGGCGTCGAACTGCAGCTCGCCGATTCCCTCTGGAAGCAAAAGGGCGACGCCCCGCTGCCGGGCTTCGAGCAGGCGCTCCGCCGCGGATTCGGCGCCGAGGTTCTGGACTTCGGGCCCTTCCCGGCGTCCGACGTGAACCGCTGGGTCTCGAAGAAGACGAAGGGGCTCCTGCCGTCCGTGTTCGACGACCTCCCGGCCGGCACGCGCCTGGCGCTCGTGGACGCCGTCTACTTCAAGGCGCGCTGGGCCGTGCCGTTCGAGCGCAAGCGGACGTCCGACCGGACGTTCTATCCGGAGGGCGGCGCGCCGAAGACCGTTCCGTTCATGAACCTGCTCGCCTGGTTCGCCTACGATTCCTCGGACCGCTGGGAGTCGCTGGAAATCCCCTACCGGGGGGAGCGGTTCCGGATGCAGATCGTCCTGCCGCGTCCGGGCGTGACCGTCGCCAACCTCGTGGACGACTGGATCTCCGGCGCCGACGCCCCGCCCGCCGCAAGCGCGCCCGACGGGAATGGGACGCGCCGCTGGACCTCCTATCTCGAACTCTCCCTCCCGAAGTTCTCGTTCGGCTCCGCGCCGGACGTCGCCGGCGCGCTGCACCGGCTCGGCGCGACCGATGCGTTCGACCCGGCCCGGGCCGACTTCTCCGGGATGTTCCCGCCGTCGGGCGAGCCCCTCTTCCTGATGCGGTTCGCGCATTGCGCCGTCGTCGATGTGGACGAGCGCGGCACCACCGCCGCGGCCGCGTCCGGGATGTCGTTCGGCTGCCGCGCCCCGGAACGCCCGGAGTCTCTGGTCGTCGACCGTCCCTTCGTCTTCTTCATCCGCGAACCCGGCGGACGCATCCTCTTCGCCGGCGCGGTCTTCGAACCTTGAACCCCGCCACGAAATTCCCATGAAACTCGTCACTCGTCACTCGTCACTCGTCGTTCTCTGCGCGGCGCTCTGCGCGCTCGCGCCCCGCGCGGCCGCGCAGTGCGCCGCGCAGGGCGTCACGCTCAAGCCCGGCTGGAACGCCGTCTACGTCGAGGTCTCGCCCGAGGCGGACGCCACCGCGGTCTTCGGGCCGTGGCCGGTCGACTCGGTCGGCGTCTACGACCCGGCGTCGTTCCTCGCCACGCGCCAGTTCTCGGCGGACGGCGGGTCGGACGGCCTCGTCTCGTCGCCCATCTTCATGTGGAACCGCGAGTACCCCGAGGCGACGTCCGTCACGCGCGTCCCCGCGGGCGTGGTCTGCCTCTGCTTCAACACGAACCTCGCGAGCGGGGCGGAGGGGACGTTCTCGACGAACCTCGTCGGCGTCCCCGCCGCTCCGCGCACGACGTGGCACCGCAGCGAGGGCGGCGAGGTGCTCAACTACTTCGGCTTCTCGGTGCGGCCCGGCGCCGCGGTCGCGCCCGGCGCCTACCTCGCCGGCTTCGGCGACCTGGCGGGCGGCTCCCTGCTCCGTATCGGCGGCAAGCGGCGCGAGGACCCGCCCTCGCGCCTGCCGGTCTACTCGAACGACACGGTCGCGGACGGCGAGGTGCTGCTCGTCGGCGCGACGGCGCCCTCGGACTGGTCCGGCGCGCTGTACGTCTCGCCGATGGACGGCCTCGACTTCGGCACCAACGCGACGCTCCGCACGCTCGCGGTCCGCAACGACGGCGGCGCGCCGCGCATGGTCTCGCTGAAGCTGGACCGCGCCGTAGCGGAGCTCGACGACCGCCTGCCCTTCGGCCCGGCGCTGCTCGTCTGGCGCGACGCGGACGTCGCCCGCACGAACGCCGCGTGGCACGCGCTCGAGGGCTTCGGCGCGTTCGCCTCGAAGCGCCTCGCCGCCGGCGAGACGTGGCGCGTCCAGTTCGGCCTCGACCGCGCGAACGTCCCCGCCGGGCTCGTGCAGGGCATTCCCTTCGGCGCGCTCCTCACGGCGCTCGACGACGACGGCGGCTCGCAGATGAAGGCGACCGTCCCGCTGCGCGCGGAGACGAGCGGCGCGGACGCCGCGCGCACCGCCTGGCCCTCCGGGCTGTGGATCGCCGACGTCGCGCTCGACACGGTGGACTTCGCCTTCGCCGAGAACCCCGCCCCCGCGGGCGGCGTCCTCAAGCTGCGCCTCCCGCTGCACGTCGACGCGGAGGGCAGGGTCCGGCTGCTGCAGCGCGTCGTCGCCGCGGGCGAGGCCGACGCCGCCGGCAACCTCGCCTATCGCCTCTACGCGGGCGAGGCCGAGCCGCCCGCCACCGCGTCGCAGGCGCTGCGCATCTCCTCGGCCGTGCTGCCGACCGAGACGCCCGTCGTGGAGGCCTCGTTCGCCGACTTCTCGTCCGCGATCGGCATCGCGACGTTCGAGTTCGAAGTCGCGGCGGACGGCGCCACGAGCCTCCTGCGGCACCCCTACCACCCGCAGCACGACGGCCTGCGCTGGGACTTCTCCACGCCGGCGCCGTCCGGCGATTTCATCGACAACTACAAGGGCGAGGTGAAGCCCGAGACCTTCTCCGTGAAGAACACGGTCATGCTGTCGTTCGACTTCGGCGAGGGCGCCTCGCGCTGGGACCCGCAGGACGCCGTCTCCGGCACCTGCTGGTGGAGCTTCTCCGGCCTCCGCCGCGAAGGCAACCTCGTCGCCTCCGGCCCCCTCTCCCTCAAGCGCGTCTCCGCCCTTTCGGAAATCGTCCTCGAATAACGTCCTTCAACCACCCAACCACCGAACCATGAAACTCGTCACTCGTCTCTCGTCACTCGTCACTGCGCTTGCGCTCGCCGCCGCGAGCGCAAGCGCGGCCGGCTTCCGCGCCGCGCCCGTCGCCGAATTCAAGGAAGGCGCCCTCTCCTTCGGACTCTCCGCCGGAACGACATTCGTCGGCGGCGAGGCCCGCGAGCACGTCTTCCATCCGAAGGGGCAGCTGGCCGACTACCTGGAGGAAATCCCCGGTGCGCCCCCGAAAGACCGCCGCCACCAGCTCTCCCGCCTCGACTGGGACATGTCCGCCGCGATGCTCGGCGGCTCGGGCTCCGTCCGCTACGACCGCCTCTCGCTCAACCTCGGCGTCTGGTACGGCGGCAGCGGCTCCGACGACTACGACATGAAGGACTACGACTGGATGGCGGGCGACCACGTCCCCCATACCGAGTACTCCCGCTCCGACACGGAGCTCACGGACGCCTGGCTGTTCGACGCCAACGTCTCCTTCGACCTCTGGCGCTCCGAGGATTCCACGGGCTACGTCTTCGCCGGCGCGCGCGAGCAGCGCTGGAAGTGGACCTGCGACGGCCGCACCGACTACTGGCACACCGAGAACGGCCATGTCTGGACGCATGACAATGGCCACATCTGCGACTACCGCCAGGTCCTCTTCTTCGGCTACGTCGGCCTCGGCGGCTCGTGGAAGCTCACCGATTCGCTTAGCCTCTCCGCCTACACCTCCTGGGCGCCGGGCTGGAAGGGCCGCGACCGCGACAACCACATCGGCGCCGAAAAGGACACGCACGATTCGTTCGACTACGACGCCAACGTCTACGCCGCGGGCGTCTCGCTCGACTGGCACGTCGCCGAGCGCGCGACCGTCTCCTTCGGCGTCGACTGGCAGAAGGCCACGCTCAACCAGGGCGACCTTTCGCAGTGGGAATACGATTCCGGCGAAACCGAGGTGGGGCCCGACTGCGCCGGCATGGAGAACGAATACCTCGCCTTCTCCGTCGGCCTCGACTACGCCTTCTAGCACGCAAGTCCGGCGTGGCGCGGCGGGCGGCTCC
>CAMVRE010000065.1 GCA_947169825.1 uncultured Verrucomicrobiota bacterium
CTCCGTCTCGCCGGACCTGCCGCTGCACGTCACGCGCTTCTTCCCGCGCTGGCGCCTGCTCGACGCCGGGCCGACGCCCGTCGCGACCGTCCGCCGCCTGGCCGATGTCGCCCGCCGCCGCCTCCGCCGCGTCCTCGTCGGAAACTGCTGATTTTTCAGCGCACGACGACGGCGTATTCGTCCCGAAGGGGCTTGCGCGCCGGCCGGGCGAGCTCGACGGCGAAGTGCCATCGGACGGGTTCGGGGCCGCGCGAGGAGGCAGGCGCGGTTTCGGGGATTGAGACGTGGAAATCGCCGCGCGCAAGGACGCGGAAGGAGTCGGTCTCGAGGACCGTCTCGCGGCTGAGGTCGACGGGCCTGAGGTAGGTGTTCTTCCCCTGCCGGACGGTCTCGAAGCGCTGCGCGACGAGCTCGATCCGCGCGCCGACGACGTCGCCCGGCCCGCCGCCGAGGAGCCGGTAGGCGACGAGCGCCTCGCCGCCGCGCGGGAGGAAGCCGCGCCCGCAGGTCAGCTCCAGGCGGGGCGCGAAGAGCTTGGCGCCGGAGCGCAGCGTGGCGACGACGAGGACGAGCCCGACGAGCCCGAAGACGCCGAGGAAGACGAAGAGAATCGGGTTGACCGGGCCGCTCTCGGACGATCGGACGAGGAAGAAGACGAGCGCGAGGAACCCGTTCCAGACGGCGGTGAAGACGAGCCCCCGGACGAACTGCCCGCGGCGGTCGTTGCTCAGAACGGGGGGTCCGGGCGGGATCGGAGCGCCGGCGAGGCGCCTGTCGCGGAGCGAAGAGACGAGCGCCCCGAGGCCGATCCCGAGGAAGACGAGAGAGAAGGCGACGAAGGCCCACTGGGCGGCCGGAATCGGTCCGTGGGGGTCGGAGAAGACGCTGCTCGAGGGATCGGCCGGATCGACCCAGACCGTTGCGCGCGAGCCGGCGGGATGATCCTCCACGGCGCGCCGGGCGGGGCCCGGATCGCCCGTGGAAAACCGCGCCATGTCGTAGCGGTCGCCCTCGAAGCGCGCGCCGCCGACCTCGTAGGCGTAGGCGACGTAGGGGCGGAAGGTCGTCCTCGTGCCGTGCTTCGTATGCGACGTCCCGCGCACGACCTCGCTGCGCAGGACCGTCGCCTCGACCGGCGTCCAGGAGCGAGCCTCGATCGTCCGCACGACGAACGACGACGCGAACGCGGCAAGGGCCGCGCCGACGGCGGTGAAGAGGATGCCGACGAAGAGCGGAATCCGGCCGGGCGATTGAGATCGCGCCAGCACGCCAGCGGCGGATGCGTTCCGACGGCCACAAAGGCGTCCGTCGGTTCGGGACGTATGGAGGCAGGTTCTGTGCATGTCTCGGTCGGACATACCCGCGAGTCTACCACTCCTCCACCCGCCCATCAACCCGCAATTGCCATATTCGCAGAAAGCTTTTCGAAAGCTATTAAAGGGGTCTGTCCCCTTAAAAAGTTCTTGCAATGACAGAACGAGTGTGCTAGATTGCGGCTTGTGCAAAGCAAATACGACAGAATTGACGAAAGGAGCGCGGAATGAGGCGACCAAGGGTCAAGGTGGACGGAGAAGGGTTCTACCACGTGGTGAGCCGGATCGGGGGAAAGCGGTTTCTCATCGACGAGACGGAGAAGGCGATCCTGCTGGAGATGATCCGCGGGGCGGCGGCGTTCTCGGGGGTGGAGCTCTATACGTTCGCGGTCATGAGCAACCACTTCCATCTGCTGGTTCGCATACCTCGGAAGAAGAAGGTTTCGAACAAGGAGCTGGAGCGGAGGATGCTCGCCTGGTACGGGCCCGGCAAATATGCCGCAATCCTTGAAAAATGGGAGAAATGGTCGCAGAAGAAGCAGGATTGGCGGGTCGAGGACGAGAAGGCCCGGATGCGCGCCCGGATGTACGACCTCTCCCAGTTCTGCAAGACGTTCAAGGAGGCCTATACGCAGGACTACAACAGGCGCCACGAGAACACCGGCACGATCTGGGAAGGCCGCTTCAAGAGCATCCTTCTCGAGGGCTCCTTCCGCGCGCTGATGACCGTGGCGGGATACGTCCACCTCAATCCCGTCCGCGCCGCGATGGTCGAGCGTCCGGAGGAGTCCCGTTGGACGGGCTACGGCGCCGGCTGCGGGGGCGACGAGCGGGCGCGGGAGGGACTCGCGGGTTTGGTTTCGCGAGCCTACGGCGCCGCGTCGTTCACCTGGGAGGAGTGCCGGAAGGCCTGTGCCCGGACGATCGCCGGAAGCGTTCCGGAGAGCGCGGCTCGCCCGGAGATCTCGCCCCGGAGCGAGGATGACCCGGTAAACACCGAACCCCTTGCCGTCGCCTCCCCGTCCGATGATGTCATTGAAACGGACGACCGGGGCCGTCCCGTCCGCGCCGGTTCGCTGCGGGCGCTGCTGCGGAGCCGCGTGGCGGGGTTCCTGCACGGCGGCGCGCTCGGCGACGACCGGTTCCTCCGCCGCGTGGCGGGGTGTTTGCCGCCGCGCGTCCGGCGCCATGCCGAAACGCTGCTCGACCGCTGCGCGTTCCTCGGACTCCATTCGGCTGCCGGCGTCCGGGGAGCGTCGTAGGGATGAACGCCACGTTCGAGGCCGGCGTCTCGCTCGGCAGCAACCTTGGCGACCGCGCGGAGAACCTCCGCCGCGCCGTACGCCTCCTCGCCGCGACGCCCGGCGTGCGCCTCCTGGCGCGTTCGGCCGTCTACGAGACCGAGCCCGTCGACGTTCCGCCCGAGTTCGCCGGCCAGGACTACCTCAACGCCGTCGCCGCGTTCGAGGTCTCGCTCCCGCTTGACGCCTGGAGCGCCCGCTGCCACGCCGTCGAGGACGAGCTCGGCCGCGTCCGCACCGGCTACCACCACCCGCGCACGATCGACGTCGACCTGCTCTACTGCGGCGACGCCGTCCGCGACGAACCCCACCTGCATCTGCCGCACCCGCAGATCGCCTCGCGCCGCTTCGTCTGCGCCCCCCTCGCCGAAATCCGCCCAACCCTGCGCCTCCCGGGCCTCCCCGGCACCGTCTCCGAACTCCTCGCCGCGCTTCCCTCGCGCCCCGCCGTCCGTCGCTTGAACGAGCAATGGTAGTCCTTTTGTGAACGCGGTTTCTCCAGATTTCGACGTCCTCGTCGTGGGAGGTGGGCACGCTGGGTGCGAGGCGGCGCTCGCTGCCGCGCGGCTCGGCGCAAGGACGCTTCTCGCCATGCTCCGGGTCGACAAGCTCGCCGGAATGCCGTGCAATCCCTCGATCGGCGGAATCGCCAAGTCCCACCTCGTCTTCGAGATCGACGCCCTCGGCGGCGAAATGGCCCGCAACGCCGACTTCGCCGGGCTCCAGTTCCGCGTTCTCAACACACGACGCGGCCCCGCCGTCCGCGCCAATCGCGCCCAGTGCGACAAATACGTCTACTCCGACCGGATGCGGGCCGTCCTGGAGCGGACGCCAGGCCTGACGGTCCTCGAGGACGAGGTTCTCGCGCTCCTCCTCCGCGGCGACCGCGTCGCGGGCGCCGCGCTGGCGCGGTCCGGCGAAGTGTCCGCCCGGCGCGTCATCCTCACGGCCGGGACGTTCCTCCGCGGCACGATCCACATCGGGCACGAGAGGACGCCCGGCGGGGGCAACGGCCAGCCGCCCTCCAACCCGCTCGCCGACCAGCTCCGCGGTATGATGTTCCACGTGGAACGTCTCAAGACCGGCACCCCGCCACGGCTTCTTCCGGATTCGGTCGACTACGAGCGCTGCACGAGGCAGGACGGGGAAAAGGATCCAATGCCGTTCTTTTCGTGGGCGGCCGCGCACGGCGGGGTCGGGCCCGCCACCGCCTGGGAGGTCGGGTGGGATTGTCCACAAACTCCCATTGTCCACCATTGTCCACAAATCCCAAATATCAATACAAGCGGCTCTTCTCCGCACGGAATACTCCCCCCGGCCACAAGCGGCCACCCCCCTCTCGGAGGGGGGCAAGATGATCGTTTGTTCCACGTGGAACACCCTGCCTTCCCGCGCGGCGCCCTGCCGTGCTTCGTCACGCACACGACGGAGGAGACGTGCCGCATCGTACGCGAGCATCTTCCCGATTCCGCGCTCTACGGCGGGGACATCGTCGGGACGGGGCCGCGATACTGCCCGTCGTTTGAGGACAAGGTGGTGAAGTTCGCGGACCGCACCGCGCACCATGTCTTCCTCGAGCCCGAATCGGCCGACCCGGTCCGCAACCTCGTCTATCCGAACGGCCTCTCCTCGAGCCTTCCTCGCGACGTCCAGGAGGAGATGGTCCACAGCATCCCGGGGCTCGAGCGCGCTCGCTTCGCCGCCTACGCCTACGCGATCGAATACGACTTCTACGACCCGCGGGACCTGGACTTCTCGCTCGAGAGCAAGAGGCTGCACGGGCTCTACCTGGCCGGGCAGGTGAACGGCACGACGGGCTACGAGGAGGCGGCCGCGCAGGGGCTCCTCGCCGGCGTGAACGCCGCGCGGTCGCTCCGGGACGAGGAACCCGTCGTCTTCGGGCGCGACGAGGCGTATCTGGGCGTCCTCGTCGATGACCTCGTCACCAAGGGTACCGACGAGCCCTATCGGATGTTCACCTCGCGCGCCGAGCACCGCCTGTTGCTGCGGCAGGACGCCGCCCGGTTCCGTCTGCTTGACCGCGCCCGCGCCATCGGGCTCGCCGACCCGGCCTTTCTTGACCGAACCGCAGCCGATATTGACATTATAAGATTGGAAATTCAACGACTTAATACGGAACGAGAAGGCGGCGTCACCCTTTCCGCCCGGCTGTGCCAGGCCGGAGGCGGCTACCTTCGGCTGCCCGGCGCGCGCGCCGACCTTCCGCCGGATATCGTCCGGGAGATCGAACTGAGCATCCTCTACCGGGGCTACATCGAGATGGAGGAGCGCCGCGCGGCGCAGCTCCGGCGGCAGGAAGGGATGCGGATTCCCGACGGCTTCGACTACCACGGACTCGGCGCCCTGCGGTTCGAATCGCGGGAGAAGCTCTCCCGCGTCCGTCCGCGCAACCTCGGCCAGGCGGCGCGCGTTCCCGGCGTCACCCCGGCCGACATCGCCGTGCTGTCCGTGGCGATCGCAAGGCAGGCCGCGCGTGGCGGGGTGCGGACCCCGCCACGCGAAGGGTAGGTAAACGGGAGCCCCCGCGTGCGCCCGGCCGGCTTCGCGCGCGCGATTCCGTGCTTGACATCGGGTGGGGATTCGGGCATCATAGCGCGCCGTTGAGAGCCACGCGGGACGGCGGCGCGGCGGGTGTCGAAAACCCTGTCGACAAGCCGGAACAAACGGTTCGCAACCTGTCGATCCCGGC
Source organism: uncultured Verrucomicrobiota bacterium (assembly GCA_947169825.1). Classification (GTDB taxonomy): domain Bacteria; phylum Verrucomicrobiota; class Kiritimatiellia; order RFP12; family UBA3636; genus UBA3636. Next base: position 5,325 of record CAMVRE010000065.1, read on the forward strand.
CGCCCCTGTCGACAACCCGCCGCGAACCGACCGACCATCGAACCGATCCGAACATGTTGTCGACAGTACAACTCTCATTCTTTCAACGAGATAGGCAGGTCTTCGACAGTCCTCCGTCCCTCTGCTACGACTCCTTTTCAACAACACAAAAGAGACTCTTCCAGAAGAGCCGTGTGAACAAGCCATGAAGTTCAAGCTCCACAAGTCGAACCTGCTCGAGGCCCTCAACGCCGTGCAAGGCGTCGTCGGGGCGCGCGTCACGCTGCCGGTGCTCTCCAACGTCCTCGTCTCGGCCGAGGGGGAGAACCTGTCGTTCACGACAACGGACTTCACGATCACCAAGCGCTACACGTGCAAGGCCGAGGTGCTCGAGCCGGGCGAGATCACGCTGCCGGTCAAGCGCCTCACCTCGATCGTGCGCGAGCTCTCCGACCAGATCGTCGAGATCGCGTCCGACCCGAAGCAGGCCGACGCCGTCCGCATGACGTGCGGCTCCTACCGCTCCAAGATCACGGGCATCGCCGCGCGCGAGTTCCCGAAGATTCCGACGGCGGAGGACGGACTCTCGTTCCAGCTCGACCAGGGCGTCGTGAAGGAGATGCTCCGCAAGACCTCCTACGCGGCCGCGACGGACGACGCCGCGCGCCCGGTGCTCACGGGCCTGCTGCTCTCGTTCGCGGAGGGGCGCCTCACGTGCGTGGCGACCGACGGCCGCCGTCTGGCGCTGTGCTGGGCCGAGGCGGAGTTCCCGCCGGAGAACGCCAAGGACGTCGTCCTCGCCCCGCGTACCGTCGCGGAGCTGCTCCGCTCGCTCGGCGACGAGGGCCCGCTCAAGGTGACGCTCAAGGACACGCAGGTCATCTTCGAGTTCGGCGAGATGTTCTTCAGCTCGAAGCTGCTCAACGGCGTCTACCCGAACTACAAGCAGGTGGTCTTCAGCGACTGCGACAACAAGATCCGCGTGAACCGCGAGGAGCTCATCGCGACGCTGCGCCGCATCAACGTCTCCACGACGCCGACGACCAACGCGATGCGGCTCGTCTTCGAGAACAACCTGCTCACCGTCCAGGTCACCGCGCCGGACGTGGACGAGGCGACGGACACCGTGACCGTGAAGTACGACGGCCCGGCGCTCACGACGATCTTCAACCCGGAATACGTCCTGGAGCCGCTGCGCAACCTGACGAGCGACGAGGTGACGATCGAGCTGAACAACTCCTCGTCCCCCGGCCTCATCAAGGACGACACGACGTTCCTCTACGTCATCATGCCGCTGCGCGTGTAATTGCGGCTTCGCGCGGCGAACGGGGCGCATACGCGCCTCCGTCCGCCGCGCATCGGCCGACGCCCAGCGCTGCGCTCGTGCCCCAAAATCGGAACGCCCTAAGAAACCGCCCCGCGAGAATCGTATAACGGGGTGGAATTCTCCGTCCATTCCCCGGAATCTCCCGCGATGAAACGCCTCCCCCTTCTTCTGACCCTCCTCGCCCTCGCTGCTGCGCCGTCGCGGGCGGAGGACCCCGCCACGAACGCGCCGGCGATTCCCGAATCCGTCGCGGAACTCAGCCGCGTACTGTCCGAACAAGAGGGATATCCGATTCCGGTGGGTATGATCTTCGCGCGCGCGCTGAACGAGGAGATAACAGCCGACGAATTCGCCCGAGCCAAGCTCGCCGAATTGGGCGTCGAAGGCTGGGCGGACGCCGGCGAGGGCGCGACTGGGGAGGACGATCCGCCCAATCCGTTCCTGGGCGAGCCGAACCCGAACCTGGTGCCGTCGCCGCCGAAGCCGTCGCCGGACAATCCCGCCGCCCGCGCGCTGGAGGCGTGGTGGCGGGCGGAGAAGGAGCGGGAGCCGGCCGCGGTCGCGCTCCTCGTCGCGGACGCAAGCGGCCGTCCGGCCTTCGACGTCGTCCCGCTCGACGACCCCGCTGCGCCGTCGCGCGCGGAACTCGTCCGCCTCGACGCCCTTCCCGGCGACGCGGAATGGATGCTGCGCCTCCCGGGGCCGGACGTTTCCGCGGAGACTTGGTTCTCCGCGGACACACTCGCGCCGACGGGCGGCCTGCTCCGCATCCGCGGGCTGGAAGGCCGCGGAGACGCCGGTTCCCCTTCCGCTCGCGCGGCGGAGATCCTTCCCCCCGAATGCGCGGTCCGGCGCGATTCCGAAGGTCTTCTCGTTTCCCTTTCCAATCCCAATCCGTTTCCGCTTCTGGTCGAAACGTCCGACGCTCCGGAAGGAGAGACGCTCCTTCGCTCGTTCGTGACGGCGGAAACGCGCCGCTGGTGGCAGACCGAGGCCGTCGCCTGGTTGCGGAACCATCCGTTCGGGCCCGAACCGCAGGAGCCGCGCCGTTCAGTCCGGGAGCGCGTCCTCCGTCCCGGCGGCGCGGAACCGCTCACGTTCCCGATCCGCGACCTGGAGCCGGGCGAACGTTTGTCGTCGGAGCGCGTCGAGGTCCGGGTTCCGGTCTCGTTCCGCGACGAAGGCGGGCTGTTCCTCTCCCGTCCCTTCGAGGCGGAGACCGTCGCCGCGGACGGCAGGCTTTCCGATCCCGCCCACTTCGCGGCTCCGGGCGTTTGCATCCACGTCCGGCTGCCGAAGGAGGGCGAAGGCGTCGCGCGCGCGACTCTCGTCAACGTGTCCGACGAGGACCTCTTCCTGTTCTGCGACGCGGAGTTCCGTCCGGCGCGCGTCCGGGCGGAACCCGGCGGTCCGGGCGTTCCGCTTGAAGAAGGCTATCTTCGGATGATGGATCCGATGCCCGGGGACGGCGGCGTCGCGTGCTGTGACCATCCCTTTTGCGACTGGGAGATCCCGATGCCGGCGGACGGTTCCGCGCCGCCCGTCCCGACGGTGTCCGTCGTCCGGCGCGACGTTCTTCTCGCGTGCCGCTCGGTGGACGAAATCGTCGCGCGGCTCGCGGAAGGGACCGTGACGCCGTCCGACCCCGCGCCTCCGCCGCGGGACGAAGCAAAGGCGCACCGACACCACCGCCACGTCGAGCCCGAACTCTCCCCCAACGCGCCCGACCCGCCGCCGCTCCTTCTTGACGCGCGCATCGAAGGAACGAACCTCGTCGCATCCGTCCGCATCGGCGGAGATCGTCCCATCCTTGCGTTCGTCCACCGGGACAGGCGGACAGGCGTGGTCGGAATGAACGCCCAGGTCGATGCGAAGATCGGTCCGGGCGACGAATACCACGGTTTGTTTTTCGGAGTGTGGTCCTCGGGAGCCCAAATTGGGGAATTCCAATGGCAACATTACGATCCTGAATTCTACCGTCTTTTCCTTCCGGGACCGGACACGGCGCCGCTGCGCTGGATCGTCCCGCAACCGGATTTCTTCAGGGAAATGATGGAAATTTCGTCCGACGGTTGCCGTCTCGAGCGCCGGTATTTCGAGTTCTCCGTGTGGGGTCACGTCCTCTGGCCGGAAACGAAATCGCGTTGGAACTGGGAAACGAACGTCCTGGTGCGCGAATCCGGTTTCGCCGAGCCGTCGGACCCGTCGTGGACGCCGGTTGTCCTTCCCCTCGCGCCGGACGCGGAACTTCCGGACGGCGCGGGGAAGTCAGCCGGATGGTTCCGCGGATTCGAACTGGACGAGGCCGTGTTCGCGGGCGCGGAGCGGTTCGAACTCCGCCTCGGCCCGATCCACGGCATCGCCGCGGTTTCCGTGAACGGACAGACCATCGACGTTCGCAACGATTCCGACACGTCCTTCATCGGCGAGGTCCCGCGGGTCGTGCTCGGTTCCGGAACGAACTCGGTCGAAGTCGCCGTGTCCGCGGTCGACGGACGGGCCGGGCTCCGGGCCTCGGACGCCGCCGAACTGGTTCTGCGCGCCGTTCCGCGCGGAGGCGGACCGGCGCGCGAAATCCCGCTTGACGGGACGTGGCTCGTCTTCGCCCGTTCGGAACGCGACTGCCCCTTCGAAGAACCGGAAGAGCCGGACGGCGATCCCGTCTTCGCGGCTGAGGGCGGTGCCGACGGAGAGCCGGTCCGCTGCGAAGTCCGCGCCCCGGACGGAGGAGGCGACTGGATCGTCGAGGTCGATGGACGGGGCGTTCCCTCGTGCGTCGTCGAACCGCTTCCCGACCCCGCCGCACCGTCGCGCGCGGTGATCGACGGCCTGCGTTGCGATTCCGCGCTCTTCCGCCGCCTGCCTCCGTCCGGCGGGGAACCGCTGCGGTTCTCCCTCGACGCCGCGCGGTTCGCCCCGACCGGGAAACTCGCCCGTCTCCGCGGCATTCGCGCCGATCCCGCCGCGAAAGAATCCGGGTACGAGTACCATTCTCCGCCCGAATGCCGGATCGAGCGCGACCGGTCGGCGGGCGAACTCGTCGTGACGATCGCCGCAACGAACTACACCGGCCTCGTCGAGACCTTCGCCGACGGAACCGGCGCCCGCGCGATCCGGACGACCGTCCGGGCGGAAAATCGCACGGAGAACGGCTTCGAGACGGTGCTCCCGGAAACACCGTTCGGCCCGGTCGCCGGGCAGCCGGGCTGGTTCCCCGTCCTGCAGAAGCTTTCCTGGTCGTATTTTCGGCACAGATACCTTCCCGGGCCGCCCGGCGAGTTCGTCTTCCGCGTCCCCGTCGGCCGCGATGCAATCGAAGCCGACCGCATCGTCCTGCGGACGACCGTCCGCTGGGGCCTGGCGGGCATCGGATTCGCCGTTCCTTTCCGCGAAGCCGTCTTTGAAATAGTCGACGGCGTTCCCCTGCCGAACGACGGCGGAGAGCGCTAGAGGCCGAGCATGGCGCGGACGCGGGCGTCGAGGACGGCGGGGGCGCGGGGGACTCGGGAGAGGGAGAAGTCCGCCAGCAGGTCGGTCGGCGTGCATTCGGCGCCGAAGGGGACGAGGCCGCTCCACCACGCGAGCAGTCCCACGACGCGCGCGGCCGGGACGCCCGCCGCGCGAAGCGACACAAGGCGCGTGTCGCCGTGTCGCTTGGCGAGGCGGCGGCCGTCCTCCGCAACGACGAGCGGGACGTGGACGTAGCGCGGCCGCGGGAGGCCGAGCGCGGCCTGAAGCGCGAGCTGGCAGTGCGTCGCGTCGACGAGGTCGTCTCCGCGCAGCACCTCCGTGATCCCCATCGCGGCGTCGTCCACTACGCACGCGAGCTGGTATCCGGCGCCGTCGGGGTCTCGCGCGAAGGCGAAGTCGCCGAGCTCGCCGGCGAGGTCGAGCTCGCGGCGGCCGATGAAGGCGTCGTCGAAGGCGGAGACGCCCGGCGCGGCGCGGAAGCGCCAGACGGGCAGACGCCCCGGCGGAAGCGCGGCGCACGCCTCCTCCCACGAGGCAAAGCGGCCGCGGCAGTGCCCGTCGTAGGCGAGCGAATGCGGATCGCGCCCGTGCGGCGCGGACTGCGCCTCCGCCACGTCGCGCCGCGAGCAGACGCACGGATAGGCGAGCCCCTTCGCGCGCAGGGCCGCGAGCGCCTCGCGGTAGCGTGCGCGGCGCAGCGACTGGACGTAGGGACCGCACGGGCCGCCGACGTCGGGGCCCTCGTCCCAGTCGAGCCCGAGCCAGCGCAGGTCCTCGAAGATCCCCGCGGCGGCGCCGGGCTTCACCTTCGGGTGGTCGAGATCCTCGATCCGCAGGACGATCGACCCGCCGCGCGACCGCACCGAGAGCCAAGCCAGCAGGAATGACCGTGCGTTGCCCAGATGCAGCGCCCCCGTCGGACTCGGCGCCAGCCGCCCGCGAACGATCGACCCTGTACTTTCCATGCCGGAGAGTCTACCACACCGCCTTTTTCCGCGCCATTCCCGCGCTCGACGAATGCCGGGCGGTTTGCCGCGGAGACGGCGGGATGGTAGAATTCGCGGCATGAAACGCTTCGTCTTTCTTGCCGCGCTCGCGGCGGTGGCCGCCGGGTGCGCCACGGTCCCGATCACGGGCCGCCGG
>CAMVRE010000066.1 GCA_947169825.1 uncultured Verrucomicrobiota bacterium
AGCGGTCGCGCATGTAGATCGTGCGGCGGGCGTCGGCGAGCGTCGCCTCGCGCGTGGAGCCGATCTCCTCCGGCTCCGCCGGCGCGCCGACGACGCGCAGGCGGCGCTCCACCTCGGCCGCGGGCAGCAGCTGGGCGGCGAGGCGCTCGCGGATCCGCGGCCAGCGCGCCCTGAGCCCTTCAAGCCGCGCGCGCAGCGTCTCGCGGTCGACGAACTTCGCGCGCACGGACTTGACGCCGAGGTCGGCGAACTTCGTCCCCGCGAAGACCTGCGCGCCGATCCGCTCCTGCTCCTCGAGCGGCTTCCACCGGGCGAGGCAGGCGTCGACGTCGAGCGCCCCGTAGTCGAAGGCGAGGATGCGCTCGTAGACGCGGCACATGAAGTGCGTGAAGACGCCGACCTGGATGCCGTGCGGGACGATCTCCCCGCGGTAGGTGTGGTCGCGCATCTCCAGGAGATGGCTGAACAAGTGCTCGGCGCCGGAGGCCGGGCGCGAGCTCTGCATGTCCTGCATGGCGAACCCGCCGAGCATCAGCCCCTCGACGAGCCGGCCGAGCGCGCCGCCCTCCATCGCGGCGACGCCCTCGGGGTCTCCGACGGCGTCCGGCAGCCCGCCCTGGACGGTCTCCCAGCCCTCGGCGTGCCACTCGGCCGCACCGAGCTCCGCGGCGAGGATCCAGTCGGCGCCGGCGGGCACCTTCGCGAGCAGGTCGGCGAAGCCGCTCGCCGTCATCGGCGGCGGCGCGGTGCGCAGGACGCCGAGGTCGGCGAGCACGACGCGCGGGGCCGGGCAGGAATAGGTGATCTTGGCGCCCTCGGGGCTGCGCAGCGCCGCGCCGAAGCTCGAATAGCCGTCGACGCTCGCGGCGGTGGCGACGGTGAGGTAGGGCACGCCGAGTTCGCCGGAGGCGCGCTTCGTCAGATCGTTCACGACGCCGCTTCCGACGGAGACGGGGACCGGCGCGCCGGCGGCCGCGATCGCGTCGCGAACCTCGGCCGCGTAGCGGTAGTCGGCGTGGAAGGTCGCGCCGCCCGGCTCGAGGACGTGCTCGGCGACGTCGACGCCCGCTTCGCGCAGGAGCGCGCCGACACGCTCGCCGGCCGCGGCGCGCGTGCGCGGATCGCATACGACCATCGCCCGTGCCGCGCCCGGGAACCATTCCCGGAACAGGGCGGCGACCTGCGGGAGGACGTCCTCTCCGATGACGCAGGCCTTGGTGTCCGTTGCGCGCTTGAGCGCGCGTTCGATTCGTTTGTTTTCCATGGGCTAGTCCACGACCGGCGCGCGGGGCGAGCGCGGGGCGACGGCGGTCTCGGGCGTGCGGTCGGCGAGCGGGATGTACTTCTGCGGCGGCAGGATGCACTTGAAGGCCGGGCGCACGATGCGCGAGTGGCCGCCGAGCTCCTCGAGCCGGTGCGCGCACCAGCCGGGGACGCGCCCCACCGCGAAGAGCGGCGTGAAGAGGTCCGTCGGGATGCCGAGCATCTTGTAGACGAGCCCCGACCACAGGTCGACGTTGGCCGGGAGCGGGTAGGCCGTCCCGCGGCGCTCCTGCAGGAGCTTGCCGCCGATGCGCGCGACCTTCTGGTAGAGCTCGAACTCGGGGCGGAAGGAGACGTGCTCGGCGACGAGCTGCGAGGCCTTCTCGCGCAGGATCTCGGCGCGCGGGTCGGAGATCTTGTAGACGGCGTGGCCGAGGCCGTAGATGAGGCCGCGGCGGTCGTAGGCCTTCCTGTCGAGGATCTTCGTGAGGTAGCGCTCGACCTCGGCGTCGCTGTCCCAGTCGCGCACGTGCGCCTTCACCGCGTCCATCATCTTGCGCACCTCGAGGTTCGCGCCGCCGTGGCGGGGTCCCTTGAGCGAAAGGCACGCCGCGGCGATCGCCGAGTAGGTGTCGGTGTAGGTGGAGGAGACGGTGTGCGTCGTGAAGGTGGAGTTGTTGCCGCCGCCGTGGTCGGCGTGCAGCACGAGGCACAGGTCCAGCAGCTCCGCCTCGAGCCGGGTGTAGCGGCTGTGCGGGCGCAGGAGGCAGAGGATGTGCTCGGCGGTGGAGAGGCCGGGCTCGGGGATGCGCATGTGCAGGCTCTTGCGCAGGTAGTAGTGCGCCTTGGCCTGGTAGCCGTAGACCGCGTAGGTCGGGAAGCGCGCGATGAGGCCGATCGACTGGCGCAGCACGTTCGGAATGTCGGTGCCGTCCGGGTCGCGGTCGAACGCGTAGGAGGCCAGCACGCAGCGCGCGAGCTTGTTCATCACGTCGGGCGACGGCATGCCGAGGATGGCGTCCTCCTTGAACCCGTTGGGGAGCGGGCGCTGCGAGTCGAGCGCCGCGGAGAACTCCGCGAGCTCGTCCTTCGTGGGGAGGTGGCCCATGAGCAGCAGGAAGCAGACCTCCTCGAAGCCGAAGCGGCCCTCCGACTGGAAGCCGCGGACGATGTCGCGGATCTCGATGCCGCGGTAGAGCAGGCGCCCGGCGACCGGGACGATCTCCTGCTCGAGCACGGAGTAGCCGACGACGGACGCGACCGTGGTGAGGCCGACGAGGACGCCGGAGCCGTCCGCGTTGCGGAGGCCGCGCTTCACGTTGTAGATGCGGTAGAACTCCGGGTCGATGCGGGAGGCCTCGGAGGCCATTCCGGCGTAGCGCGCGACGAGGTCGGGGTCGAGCGGGGCGACGCCGGGCGAGACGGGGTCGGGGACGGCGGCGACGGCCGCGGGGTGCGTTTTCATGGGGGTTCCTCCCGTGGGCTAGCCGCGGATGACGGCGAGGATCTCGTCGCGCTTCGCGGCCATTTCCTCCGCGGTCTTCGCTTCGAGGTTGAGGCGGATGAGCGGCTCGGTGTTCGAGCAGCGGACGTTGAACCACCACGTGTCGAACTCGACGGAGAGGCCGTCGAGCTCGAACGCGCGGCCCTGCGAGCCGTAGCGCTCCCGGAGCGTGGCGAGGACGCGCTCCGCGTCCGCCTTGCTCGCGAGCTTGGTGTTGATCTCGCCCGAGGCGAAGTAGCGGCGGATCGGGGCGATGAGCTCCGAAAGGGGCTTCCCCGCGCGCGAGACGATGTTCGCGACGCAGATCGCGGCGAGCGAGGAGCTCTCCGCGGTGGAGTTCGCCTTGAAGTAGTAGTGGCCCGAGAGCTCGCCCGCGAAGACGGCGTCCGCCTCGCGCATCTGCTGCTTGATGAACGCGTGGCCGACGCGGCTCATCATGGGCCGGCCGCCGTGCGCCTCGATCGTCTCCTTCACGGCCCAGCTGCTGCGCAGGTCGTAGAAGATCGCGGCGCCGGGGTTCTGGCGGAGCATGTCCTCGGCGACGAGCGCCGTGATCATGTCCATCGGAATGATGTCGCCCTTCTCGTCGACGAACCCCGCGCGGTCGGCATCGCCGTCGAACGCCACGCCGAAGTCGTAGCCGCCCTTGCGCACCTCGGCCTGGAGGTCGGCGAGCGTCTCGGTCTTGAGGGGGTTGGCCTCGTGGTTCGGGAAGTCGCCGTCCGGCTCGCCGTAGAGCGACGTGAACGAGATCGGCGTGCCCTCGAAGGCCTTCGCCTCCCAGGTGCCCATGCCGTTGGCGAAGTCGCAGGCGATGCGAACGGGCTTGGCCAGCTGCGCGAACGAGCGGACGAAGGCGGCGTAGTCCGCGCCGACGTCGGCCTTCGAGACCGTGCCGGGCTTCGCCGCGGCGGGGGCGAAGGACTTCTCCGCGACGATGCGCTCGATGTCCGCGATGCCGGTCGCGCCGGAGATCGGGACGGCGCTGGCGCGGCAGAGCTTGAGGCCGTTGTACTGCTTCGGGTTGTGGGAGGCGGTGATCATCACGCTCGCGTCGCAGCCGAGCTTCGCGTTGGCGTAGTAGGAGATGGGGGTGGAGCAGAGGCCGAGGTCGACCACGTCCGCGCCGAGCTCCGTCGCGCCGGCGGCGAACGCGTCGAAGAGCGAGCCGGACGAGACGCGGCAGTCGCGCCCGACCGCGATCTTTTTGCAGCCGAGGAACGTGACGAACGCGCGGGCGATGTCGCGGACGATGCCCTCGGTGATCTCGGTGCCGTAGACGCCGCGGATGTCGTAAGCCTTGAAGATGCCGGCCATGATGGTGTTCTCCTGTGTTTCGTTCCGGAAAAGACGGCGGATTCTAGCCCAACCCCCGCGCGCGGGCAAGAGGAAAACGCGGGCGCAGGGGCGGACGGACGAACGCAAGGGGCAGCGCCCTCGGTTGCGCCTACGCCAGGGCCGCCTCGACGCGGAGCGTGGCGCCGGGGCGGAGGGGCAGGGGAGCGGCCGGGTCGTGCGGGGCGCCGTCCACGAGGACGGACGCGACGCGGTTGCAGGCCCTGCCGGGCTCGTGGCGGAAGGAGATGTCGTAGGTCGTCCCGCGGAAGCGCTTCACGATGCCGCACTCGGGCCACTGCGCCGGAAGGCACGGCTCGAGGTGCAGGCCGTCCGGCGCGGGCTTGAGGCCGAAGATGAAGTTCACGAGCGACTTCAGCAGCCACTGGGCGCTCGCCGTGCGCCAGCTCTGGCCCGGCGTCCCGTAGCGGTAGCCCGTCTGCGGCCCGAAGATCGAGTTCGAGATCATGTAGGGCTCGGACGGGCGCGAGGTGCCGTCGTCGCGCACCGGAAGCATCTGCTGGAGCGTCTCGTAGAGCTTGTCGTTGCGCTTCAGGACCGCCTCCGCGGCGAGCTTCCACGCGAGCGTGTGCAGGTAGATGCCGCCGTTCTCGTGGATGCCCGGCGCCTTGGTGCCGATGTAGCCGATCGTGTTGTCGATGCGGGAGTAGCCCGGCGCCATGACGAGCGTCCCCATCGGGTCGTAGAGGTCGACGTCGATCGCGTGCAGGACCTTGGGCAGGCGCTCGGGCGTCACGACGCCGGAGAGGATGCTCCAGAGCTGCTGGATGAGGAAGACGCGGCCTTCCTCGTTCTCGTCCGAGCCGAGCTTCGAGCCGTCGTCCTTGTAGGCGCAGAGGTAGTGGCCGCCGTCCCACGCGGCGGCGTTGATGATGTCCGCCATCTCGCGGCCGCGCTCGCGCGAGAGCGCGGCGTCGTCCGTGCGGCCGGTCGCCTCGGCGAGGCGGCCGAAGAGGCGGTTCGCGTAGCACCAGGCCATCGAGAGCCAGACGCTGGCGCCGCGGCCCTGGAGGCCGACGGTGTCCATGCAGTCGTTCCAGTCGCCGCCCCAGATGCGGATGAGGCCGTGGAGGCCGCGGAAGTTCCAGAGGAAGTCCATCGCGCGGCGGCAGTGCTCGTAGACGGAGGCCTTCGTACCGTCGTTGAACGGCACCTCCTCGTCGAGGAAGCCGGACTCGAGGCCCAACTCCATCGCGATGGAGTGCGCGGCCATCGGGATGCCGACGCAGCAGTCGGCGAAGTTCTTGTCGTTGATGCTGCCGCCGAGCACGTTGCGCGGCGCGTAGCCGCTCGAATACTGGTAGGCGAGCATGCGCTTCAGGTCGCGCGCGGCGAGCTCGGGGTTGAACGCGGCGAGGCAGTCGCAGTCGCTCACGACGTCGCGGTAGCCGAGGCTGCGGACGCGAGCCCAGCGCGCGCCGAGGACGCAGGCGCGCTCGAGCCAGACGTTGGCGAGGAAGTCGAGGTCGGGGTTCGGCGTGCGGAGGCGCACGCCGCCCAGGTCGGCGTCGGCGCGCGCGGCGGCCGCGCCGGGCTCCACGGCGAGCATCGCCGCGGCGCGCGCGGGGGCCTCGGCGCGGTCCTGCACGAACGAGACGGCGTAGCGGAACGAGGCGCGCGCGCCGGGGGCGAGGTCGGCGTCGTTCTGCAGGACGAGGCAGATCTTCTCGCCGCAGCAGTCCGAATTCCGGCAGCGGCCGTCCTCCTGGAGCGCCTCGGGCTCGGCGAAGTTGCCGTAGACGCCGATGAAGGCGTTCTTGCGCGTGTCGAAGCCGGTGCAGGGCGTGTCGCCGGCGAGGAAGACGTAGGCCTCGGTCTGCTTCGGGCCGCCGAACGCGGCGGCGCCGGTCGCGACGACGCCGTTCAGGGCCGCGTCCCAGCCGGCCGAGCCGGTGTTGTAGCTCTGGATGTTGTAGGGGCCGTCGACGTTGGTGCCGTCGTAGGCGATCACGCGGAGGCGGCGCGGGCGGCCCGAGCGGTTCTCGACCGCGACGTCCCAGATCTCGCCGCAGTGCTCGGGGTGGACGTAGGCCGAGAGGCGCATCGCGATGCCGTCGAAGGTGGACTCGACGACGGTGAGGCCGGGCCGGTGCGTGCAGGCGAAGCCCTCGTATTTGCGCGAAAGAGGGAGGCCGTGGGCGGTCCACCAGCGGCCGGTCTCGGCGTCGACGACGAACACGTGGCGCTCGGTGACGATCGGGAGGCGGCGGCCGAGGTCGTCCTGCGCGAAGCCCTCGCCGAAGGCGGTCTGCGAGAAGCAGGTGACGTAGCCGTCGTTGAAGAGGTAGTTGTACCAGTTGCGCGGGGTCTTGGGCGTCGTGACGGTGAACGAGCCGTCCGCGTTGAAGTGTCCGAAGCGGGTGTCTTTCATGTCGTGGAAGTATGGCAGTCGCCCCCGCGGGTGTCAACCCTGCGCGCGAATCGTCGGGCGATCCGTTTTCCCGGGCAGAATTTGCTTGCAAAAACCGGGAGCGGGGTCTATCCTTCGCGCCCATCCGCACACCCATAGGAGCCTTTCGAATGCCGTCCAAGCCGACCGCGGACGCGGAGCCCGCACCCGTCCTTTCCGAACACGAGGTCCTTTGCCGGACGAGCGCCGTCGAGAGCGGCGCTCTGATCGACGAAATGGTCCGCCTCCTCGCCGCGCGCCACCCCGCGGTCGACCCGTCCGCGGCGCTGCGCGCGGTCCTCGACCGCGAGGCCGAGGCGCCCACGTTCATCGCCCCCGGCGTCGCGATGCCCCACGCCCGCCTCGAGGGGATCGAGGAGACGCTCGTCGCCGCCGCGACGTCCGAGAAGGGCGTCCGCTTCCCCGGATCGCCGGACCCGATCCGGCTCGTCGTCCTCGTCCTCGCGCCCGCGAGCGCGCCCGCGGCCTACCTTCGCGTGGCGGCCGGCGTCGCACGCCGCCTGCAGGACCCGGCGTTCCTCGACGAGATCGTCGCGCGCACGACGCCCGCCGACGTCTGCGACTTCTTCCGCCGCGGCTCCGCGGAGCTGCCCGCCGAGGTCTGCGCGGCCGACATCATGGAGCGCCCGGCCGCGGTTCTGCGCGAGACGGACAGCGTGAAGGACGCGATCGACCTGATCGTCCGCACCGGCAGGACCGAGATCCCGGTCGTCGACAAGGAGGGCGCGCTCGTGGGCGAGGCCTCGGCCGACGAGGTGCTCGGCCTCTGCATTCCCGACTACCTGCTCTGGATGGAGGACCTCTCGGTCTTCTCGAACTTCGAGCCGTTCGCGACGCTGCTCCGCAAGGAGTCCAGCACATGGCTCGCGGACATCACGAGCGACGACTACGCCAGCGTGACCGTCGACCAGCCCGCGATCGCCGTCGCCGAGGCGCTCGCCCGCAAGGACGCCGGCGTCTGCTACGTCCTCGACGGCGACAAGCTCGCCGGCGTCGTGACGCTCCCCCACTTCCTCAACAAGGTCTTCCGCGACTAGCCTCCCATGTCCTCCCCCTCCAATCCCAAGCGCGTCGTCCGGCTGCAGTTCGCGGCCATGTTCCTCGTCGCCGCCCTCGCGGGCTGGCTCGCCTCGCTCCTCCCGGCGCCCGCCGCTGGCGCCGCGTCGGTCTACCCCGACCTCGCCGCCGCCGCCTCGCCGGAGCGCCTGCTCTCCCTGCGCCAGATCGCCGCCGTCTCGATCTTCGCGATGATCATCTGCGCGACCCTGATGTTCGAGGAGCGCCGCCTCGGCGTCGCCTTCGTCGGCATCGCGACGCTGCTCGCGCTCAAGGTCCTCACGCTCTCCGAGTTCGTCCATAGCACCGAGCTGCACATCATCCTGCTGCTCGTCGGCATGATGACGCTCGTGGGGGCGCTCAAGGACATGGGCTTCTTCACGTGGATCATCCAGTCGATCATCAACGCGAAGAGGATGACGGGCTTCAAGTTCCTCGCGATCCTGATGCTCCTTTCCGGCGTCATGCCGGGCATCGTGGACGAAGTGACGTCGATCGTGTTCGTCCTCGCGCTCGTCTTCCAGGTCTGCGACACCCTGAAGCTCCGGCCGACGCCGTTCGTCCTGATGAGCGTCATGGCGACGAACGTGGGCTCCACGGGCACGATGCTCGGAAACCCCGTCGGCATCCTCATCGGCACGAAGGCCGAATACCACTGGAACCCCGGCTCGGGCGATCCCGGCGTGCCGCTCTCGTTCGGCGACTTCATCGTCCACGCCACGCCCATCATGTTCCTCTCGCTGCTGGCGATCTTCTTCGTGCTGCTCGTCTACTACCGCAAGGACATCCGGCTCCTCGACGAGCGCCTCGCCGAGCGCCGCGCGAGCCACGTCGGCCTCGGGCCGATGGTCGAGATCCCCTACCGGCGCGGGCTCGCGATCCTCCTTGGGGCGCTCGCCTTCATCGCCTCGCACCACCCGATCGAGCACGCGCTCGGGCTGGAGCCCAACACGATGCTCGTGGCGGCCCCGCTCGCCATCGCCGGCCTGCTGATGGTCTTCCGCAGCCACCGCGCGCGGCACTACGTGGAGAGCTCCGTGGAGTGGTGGTCCCTGCTGTTCTTCATGATGCTCTTCGCCGTCTCGTTCGCGATGGAGCACTGCGGCGTCACGGACGTGATCGCCGGCATGATCGCGCCGGAGGGCGGCGCCGCGCCGAACCGCTACCTGCTCACGCCGCTCATCGTGGCGATCACGGCCGTCGGCTCCGCGTTCGTCGACAACGTCGTGTTCGTCTCGACCTTCATCCCGATCATCAAGAAGATCGTGGCGGGGGCGCCCGAGATGTCGCCGCTGTGGTGGGCGCTGCTGTTCGGCGCGTGCTTCGGCGGGAACATCACGGCCATCGGCTCCACCGCGAACCTCGTGGCGATCTCGATGCTCGGCAAGAAGTACTCGATCAAGGTCGCCTTCCTCGAATGGCTCAAGGTCGGCCTCGTCGTGGGAATCGTCTCCTGCGCCGTCGCGACCGGCGTGATCCTCTGCTACTACAAGGCGTAGCGCGGTTCCGCATGACTGTGGCCGCCGGGAGGGCGGCCGCTGCCGAAACAATGGTAGCGGCCGCGCTCCGCGCGGCCACGGAAAGGCTGCAACCGCGCTAGCGGACGCTGGCGCGCCAGCGGCGGTGCGCCCAGAGATACTGCTCGGGGAAGCGCCGGATGAAGCGCTCCGCGACCTCGTTGATCGCGAGCGTGATCGCGCGGACGTCGGCGTCGCGGTCGCCGGTCGGCTCGACGCGGATCGGCTCGGAGGCGGCCATCAGGAACTTCATCGGTCCGGTCCGGAAGCACACGCCGAAGACGATCGGCGCGCCGGTCGCCAGGTGCAGGCGCGCGGGCGAGGCGACGGTGCTCGCCGGATGCCCGAAGAACGGCACGACGACGCCGTTGCTCGCGGCGTGCTGGTCGCAGATGAGGCCGAGGAGCTTGCCGGTGCGCAGCGGGCGCAGCAGCGCGAGGCGGTCCTTGCTGTGCTTCGCGACGATCTCGATGCGGCGGCGCGGGTTGCGGCGGCGCAGGAAGCGCTGGGCGTAGGGGTTGTCGAGGTTGCGCGCGACGGCGACGAGCGGCTTCGTGAACGAGATGAGGTGGCCGGAGAGCTCCCAGTTGCCGAGGTGCGCGGAGGCGAGGATGACGGGCTGGCCGGGCTTCTCGAAGAGCGCCCGCGTCTCGGGCGGGACCTCGTAGACGACATGCTCCGGCGCCGTCTCGGGCGTGAGGAGCTTCGACGCCTTGAGCGACTCCACGGAGAGCATCGCGAAGCTCTCGAACGAGGCGCGCGCGATGCGCTCGGCCTCGGCGCGGTCGGCGGCGAGTCCGGCGAGGAGGACGTTCTCCGTCGCGGTCCGGCGGCGCTTGCGCAGCAGCGCCCAGGTCGCTCGGCCGAAGCCGCGGGCGAGGGCGAGCGCCGTGCCGACGGGGAGCAGGTCGACCAGGCCCACCGCGAGGCGCAGCGGGACGTATTCGAGGAAGGCGACGGCGCGCGGCGTGGCCATCGGCGGCGCGGGCTAGTCGTCCGCGGGCGGCGGCAGCTCGAGCTTCGGCGGAGGGAGCTCGGCGCGGGCGTCGCCCTTCTGGACCGAGCGTTTGTCGAACGCGGGCGCGGACCGGTATCCGGCGGGGCGCGCGCCGGGACCGGACGGGGCGGGCGCGGCGGCGCCGATTCGCGGCAGCGAGGGGTCGGGGCGCAGGACCACCGGATCGGGGTCGCGCCAGTTGGAGAGGACGACCTCCGTCTTGCGCGACTGCGAGCCGTCCGGCCAGATCGCGTAGGCGGAGATGCGGCCGTAGTAGACGTCCGCGAGCGTCGTCGGGGCGGGGCCGGGGGCGTCCTGCCAGCGGAAGGTCGCGCGGCCTTCGCCGCGCCAGCGGATGCGGGCGCCGGCGGGCTCGCTCCGGACCTGGACGGTGCTCGCGCAGCCGGCGCCGAGCGCGGCGGCGGCGAGGAGGAGGGGAAGAAGGTTGCGGTGCATGGGTCGGGGCCCTATTCGTCGGCGATGCCGAAGTGGTTGCGGACGAGCTCCTCGATCTCGGCCATGGCGAGGTCGGCATCGTCCCCCGCGGCGGTCACGGTGAGAACGGTGCCGACGGGCGCCTCGAGCGTCATGAGGCCGAGGACGCTCTTGCCGGAGACGGAGGTGCCGGCGTTGGATACGGTGACGTCGCAGGCGTATTTCTGGCACGCCTTCGCGAGCGCGCCCGCGGGGCGGACGTGCATGCCGTATTTGTTGACGAGCGTGAGCTCCTTGGTGATCGTCACGTGGGGCGGTTCCGTTACTTGCGGACTTCCTGGCGCTTCTTGGAGGCGCGGCGGAGCTGGGCGTTCGCCTTGTCGAACACGGCGTTGAGGGCGGCCGTGGCGTCCGCGTCCTTGGCGGTGGCGCCGACGGTGGTCTTCTGGCCGCCCTGGACGGCGAGCGAGACGACGTACTTGTGGCCCTCCTCGTCGAAGACGATGCGGACGTGCTCGACGGCGGGGTAGTCGGAGGCGAGCTTCTCGGCCTTCTTCGACGCGGCGTTCTGGAGGGCGACGCTGAGCTTGACGTGGCGGATGGTGATCTCGGTGGACATGGG
>CAMVRE010000067.1 GCA_947169825.1 uncultured Verrucomicrobiota bacterium
CGTTGGGCGGCCGAACGTCGGCAAGTCCGCGCTCTTCAACCGCATCGCGCGCAGCCGCATCGCCATCGTCCACGAGCAGGAGGGCGTCACGCGCGACCGCCTCGAGCGCACGGTCGACCGCGACGGCCGCCGCTTCACGCTCGCCGACACGGGCGGCATCTTCGCGCTCGACGGCGAGCGCGTCGTCGACCGCATCGACGCGGGCGTCCGCGCACAGGCCCTCGCCGCGCTCGACGGCGCCGCGGCGGTCGTGCTCGTCGTGGACGTCCAGGCCGGCCTGCACCCGCTCGACATCGAGGTGGCGCGCCTGCTGCGCAAGGCCGGCGCGGGCGCGGTCGTCGCCGCGAACAAGGCCGACAACGACGCGCTCGCGCTGCACGCGGCGGAGTTCGCGCGGCTCGGATTCCCCGTCTTCCCCGTCTCGGCGCTGCACGGCCGCGGCGTGGACGCGCTCCTGGAGGCGTGCTACGCGAAGCTCCCGCCCCCGGCGCCGGAGCCGTTCGGCGCGGGGCCGGAGGACCGGTTCGAGGAGTGCGTCGTCGCCGTCGTCGGCCGCCCGAACTGCGGCAAGTCCTCGTTCCTCAACCGCGCGCTGCGCGCCGAGCGCGTGATCGTCTCGGACGTGCCCGGCACGACGCGCGACCCGATCGACATCCCGTTCGAATACGACGGCAGGCGCTACACCCTGATCGACACGGCGGGCGTGCGGCGCGAGGCGCGCGTCGACTCCGCGGTGGAGCGCTACAGCCGCTTCCGGATGCAGGACGCGGTGGAGCGCGCGGACCTGCTCGTGCTGATGCTCGACGCCGAGCGCGGCGTGGGGCTCCTCGACCGGCAGCTCGCGGGCATCGCGGCGCGCGAGGGCAAGAGCTGCGTCGTCGCGGTGAACAAGTGGGACCTGGCGAAGGAGACGGAGCGGCAGTTCCTGGAGCGGCTCGCCGCGGACCTGCCGTTCATGGCGCACTGCCCGGCGGTCTTCCTCTCGGCGAAGACCGGGCGTGGCGTCTCCCGCGTCCTGGCGGCGGTCTCGCACGTCGCGCGCGCCGCGCGCCAGACGCTCCCGACCGGCCCGCTCAACCGCTGCCTCCAGGAGGCGTGCTCCTCCAACGCCGCGCCCTCGCGCGCGGACCGTCCGCTCAAGCTGCACTACGCGGTGCAGACGGGCGCGAACCCGATCCGCGTCCGCCTCTTCGTGAACGACCCGCGGCGCATGCCGGCCTCGTTCGGGCAGTTCCTCGCGAACACGCTGCGCAAGGCGTTCGACCTGGCGGGCGTGGGCGTGCTGCTGCAGTTCCGGGCGCGCGAGCGCCGCAACCCCGACGGCACGCCGAAGGCCGCGCCGGCGCCCTCGAACCTCCGGGCCGCGCGCGCGGCGAAGAAGGCCGCCGGCAAGTCGCGCACGCGCCGCCGCGCGATGCCGCGCGGCTAGTCCCCCTCGCGGAGCCCCGGGACGGTGGAGAGCGGGAGCTCCTCGCGGCCGTCGGGCCCGATCTGCTCGAAGGCGGCGATGCGGTTCGCCTCGCGGTCGTGCCAGACCCAGGCGATCCCGTTCCTCCAGCGGCGCGCCATGTAGCGGTCGCCGTGGTGCTCGCGCGGTGCGGAGAAGCGCGCGAGGAGGCCCTCGTGGCCTCCGACCGTGCGCGGCTCGGAGGAGAGGATCTCGATCCGGTTCGTGCGGACGACGCGCGCGTAGAAGTCGAGAAGGGAGTCCTCGCCGCGGAGGGAGGCGGCGAGCCCCCAGCGCCGGAACGTCGCGCGCGAGCGGCCCTTCTCCTGCTCGAACGACACGAGGACGTTGGCGGGCAGGACGACCATGTCCTCGACGCGGTAGTCGCGCGGCAGGACGGCATGGATTCCGAAGAGATTGTATTCGCAGACGTCCGGGTCGTCGTTGAAGTCGCAGGACGAGAGCACGGGCGCGACGATCTCGCGCCGACCGCGCGCGTCGGCCGCGCCCTCGAAGATCCAGCGCACGAGCCGCTCGCCGGCGCGGTCGTAGGCGAGCGCCTGGACGGGGAGCGCGTCGTCGAGCCAGCCGACGAGGAACGCGCCGCGCTCCTCCGTCCGGAGGTCGTCGCGGCGCAGGCCGCGCTCGCGCGCCGCGGCGCGGCCGAGGAGGTTCCGCTCGAGGAACGTCGCCATCGTCGTGGCGCGGTCGGGCTCGCGCTCGCACGGCTCCCAGCTCGCGGTGGCGCGGAGGCCGTCGCGATTGGCGAACTCGAGGCGGCCGTCGCGGTCCTCGACCGAGTAGCGCGAGACCTCCCAGTCGCCGGGAACGGCGCCGCGGAGGTGGTGCCAGGCGAAGGGGGCGAAGCCGGCGGGGATCGGTTGGGCGGACATGCGGCGAAGTCTAGCACAACCCCGCCGCGATCCGTCAAGGGCGCATCGCGCAAGGCCGCATCGGATGGACGTCGTTCCCAACGAGGCGCCGGCCTCCCGATCGCCGGACGATTCCACCGTGCGTGATTTTAACGATTTATCTACTTCCATAGCGGATGAATGCATGAATTTCACGCACGGTGGAATCGCCGATACGGGACGCCGGAGGAAACCGCTTTGCGCGAGTGCGCGGCCGGAGGCGCGGGTTGCGGTCCCCTTCGCGGGCGAGCGGGTGCGGGCGAGGCGGGCGCGAAGACCATTGACGCGCGGGCGCGAAAGGGTGTATACTTCCCGCCGTGCGTCACCTCCGGAAGAAGGGGATGGCGCCTCCGGGAAAATCGAACATGAATACATCCATGCTCCGCACCATGTGGGGGCGCTTCGCCGTGGTGGCGGCCGCCCTCGTGTCCCTCCTCGCCCCGCCGGCTCCGGCCGCCACGGCCCTGGATCCGTCCCAGTTCAGCTGCAAGGCCACGTTCACCGTGGCCGGCTACACGGGGACGGAACCGCTCACGAACTTCCCCGTGCTGGTGAAGTTCGCCGCCGGTTCGCCGTCCGGGTTCGACTACCGCGACTGCGCCGCGGACGGTTCCGACATCCGCTTTGCGGACGACGCCGGCAACCTCATCCCGCACGAGTTCGACGTCTGGAACCCGGCGGGCGAGTCGCTCGCCTGGGTCCGCGTCCCGGTCGTGACGAACGGAGCGACGTTCACCGCGTTCTTCGCGTCGGACGGCTCCCCCCGCTCCGACGAGGACGTGTGGGCGCGCTACGCCGTCGTCATCCACGGCGGGACGGGCGCCACGAACGCCGTCGCCGGGGGCCCGACCGTCTCGATCGGCAACGCGACCTACGTCCAGCCGAACGCGGACGCCGGCATCGTCGGCGGCGGCATCCGGAAGACGACGGGCAACGCGATCGCCGTCAACGTCGCCATGGGGACCACCACCAACTCCACGACGCTCGAAAACACCGGCAGGTTCTCCGTTTCCGGCTGGTTCAAGCGCAACGGAAACGGTGGCGAAAAAGGCAACGGCACGCACGTTCTCGCCGCCAGCCGTGCGGGGTGGGACAATGGTGAAGGATTCCTCTGGCTGCAGGAGCAGGGCAAATACATCTCCATCGCCGCCCGAGGCGGCAACGGCGGCCACCAGTGGCAGAGCGGTTCCCACGTGCTCGCGGACCAGACGTGGGCCCACGTCTCGTTCGCCTACGAGAGCGGCGTGTCGCTCACGTCCTGGTTCAACGGCGAGCAGGACCAGACGAAGGCGTCCCCCGGGAGCCTCGTGAGCAGCGGCGGCACCTGGACGTTCGGCTCCTACGCGAACACGGGGAGCAACGACTCCCTCATCGGCGACATGGACGAACTGCGCGTCTTCGACGGCGTGGCCACCGTCAACTGGATGAAGGCCGAATACGACACCGTCGCGAACGCGTCGTTCCTCACGG
This sequence comes from uncultured Verrucomicrobiota bacterium, assembly GCA_947169825.1. Lineage (GTDB taxonomy): Bacteria > Verrucomicrobiota > Kiritimatiellia > RFP12 > UBA3636 > UBA3636. Next base: position 3,829 of record CAMVRE010000067.1, read on the forward strand.
CCGGCGAGGTGCTGCCCGTCGATCCCCTCGCACCGCGCATCAGCGGCGCGGCCGTCGTCGAGGGCGTCCTTCGCCTCGACGCGTCGCTCTCCTGCTCGATGGACGGCGCGACGGTCTCCTACCGCTTCGCGGCCCCGGGCGAGGACGTCGAAACGGCGACGCCGGTCGTCCTCGCCGCCTCCTCCACGGCGGGCGAAACGCTTTCCTTCTCCAAGACCGGGCTCGTCGGCGACGCGGTCTACACGATTGTCCTCGAGGCCGAGAAGGACGGCCACTCGGCCCGCAAGATCCTGCTCACGGCCTCGCCCTTCGGCGCGGACGCGGCGTTCACGCCGTCCCCCGCCGCGAACGACGTCCGCACCCGCGCGGGCGGCGACGAAGTGCACGTCCTCTCCGCGAGCGGCACCTTCACGCTCGCCACGCGGCGCCGGGTCCGCCTCCTCGCGGTCGCCGGCGGCGGCGGCGCGGGCTGGGGCACGTCGCAGTCCGGCCCCGGCGGCGGCGCGGGCGGCATGCTCGAAGTCTCCAACGTCGTCCTCCGGGCCGGCTCCTACCGCTACGAGGTCGGCGCGGGCGGCGCGGCGAGCCGCGCCAACGGCAACAAGGGCACGTCCGGCGGCGACACGGTCCTCTACTGGACGGACCCCGACACGAATGTCGAAACGGAACTCTTCCGCGCGGTCGGCGGCGGCGGCGGCGGCGCCTACGACACGCGCCCCGGCGCGGACGGCGGTTCCGGCGGCGGCGGCTACTACCGCGACGGCAACTACTACGGCCTGGGCGGCGCGGGCACGACCGGCCAGGGCAACGCCGGCGGCGGCTTCCCGACGAAGCCCGCGACCACGGGCGGCGCCGGCGGCGGCGGCGGCGCGGGCGAGGCCGGCGAACCCGGCACGGCCTCCAAGGGCGGCGACGGCGGCGACGGCCGCGCGTCCGACATCACCGGCGAAGAAATCTGGTATGCCGGCGGCGGCGGCGCCTCGCGCTACCGCAACAACAGCTCCATCGCCACGCCCGGCAAGGGCGGCAAGGGCGGCGGCGGCGACGGCGCCGACTACGGCTGGTACACGGGCGATCCGCGCATGGACGGCGCGGACGGCCTCGGCGGCGGCGGCGGCGGCGGTTTCCAGTGGTACAACAACAGCTCCGGCAGCATGTGGTACTACTGCTACGGCGGTCGCGGCGGCAACGGCACGCTGGTCCTGCGCTTCGAGAGCGCGGGCGACGTCGATCCGATTCTCGTTTCCGCTTCGGCCGAAATCAAGGACGCCACGAGCGCGGCCTTCTCCGGCACGGCCGGCTGGCCGGGCGACGGCGCCGCGTCCGCGTCCGCGGTCCTCACGATCGGCGGCGTGGACGAAACGATCGCGACGGGCCTCGTGCAGGGCGACGCCTTCTCGTTCGTCAAGGAAGGCATCGCGCCCGGCTCGACCGTCGCGTGGTCGATCAAACTCGTGAGCAACATCGGCGAAGAATCGACCGCGGTTTCCGGTTCGCTCGCCTTCCCGCACGACGATCCGGTCTCGATCACGACGACGGGCGCGACCGAAACGCGCACGGTCGGAACCGACACGGTGGCGATCTTCAACAACACGGCCGCGAGCGGATCCTTCACCGTTCCCGCAGGCGGCGCGTGGGTCGAGCTGCTCGCCGTCGGCGGCGGCGGCGCGGGCGGCCGCGCGTGGGACAGCCTGCCCGGCGCGGGCGGCGGCGCGGGCGGCATGGTCTACAAGCCCGCTCTCTTCCTCGAAGCCGGCACCTACACGGTCACGGTCGGCGCCGGCGGCGTCGGCCGCGAGGGCGGCGTCAAGGAGGACCCCGGCCGCGCCGGCCGGTCCGGCGCTTCCTCGTTCGTCCAGCTCTCGGGCGTCGACGTCGTCCGCGCCTTCGGCGGCTCGGGCGGCGCGTCCCGCAACGCCGGCAACCTCACGAACAATACCACGACCGTCGGCTACCCGAAGGGCAGCACGGGCGGCGCCGCGCGCGCGGCCGACCAGAACATGGGCATGACGGTCGACGCCCAGTTCCCGGACGATCCCTCGCAGGGCAACCAAGGCGGCGGTTCGCGCGTGGCGACGATTACGAACGAAAACGGGACCGGCGACTACACCTTCGTCGGCGGCGGCGGCGGCGCGGGCGCCGGGGGCATGGATGGCGATCCGGTCGCCGGCTCCATGGGCGACGGCGGCGCCGGCCTCCCGTGCTCGATCACGGGCGAAGAAGTCTGGTACGCCGGCGGCGGCGGCGCCGGTTCCGGCCACAAGGCCCCGGGCGGGCTCGCTTCGCCGGCCGGCGCCGGCGGCAAGGGCGGCGGCGGCACCGGCCAGCGCTGGCAGGCGGCGATCGACGCCGACAACAAGGGAACCGACGGCCTCGGCGGCGGCGGCGGCGGCGGCGGCATCTCCAGCGGCAACTCCGACAACACGTCGTCCTCCGTCTGCGGCCACTCGGGCGGCAGCGGCACCGTGATCGTCCGCTGGCGCTCGGTCGCGGAAAGCGACTTCACCGTCGCGCCCGAAGCGCCCGAGGCCACGTTCACGGGCGCGCGCTTCGCGGGCACGGTCGAGACCGACGGCGGCGCCGGCGGCGTGACCGTCGAAATCGGCACCGCCGCGGCGGGGTCCTCCGAAACCAACTGGGTCGTGGCCGCGACCGGCCTCGCCGCGGGCGATTCGTGGGACTACGCGCTCGCCGGCCTCGCGTCCGGCACGACCTACGGCTGGGCCGTCCGCGCGTCGAACGCGGCTTCCGCAAGCGCCACGGTCTCCGCGCCGGCGTCCGGCACGTTCGAGACGCTCGGCGGCGACGCCTACCTCGTTCCCGGCGCCGGCACCACGGGCGCGGTCGTCACGACGAACGGCACCGACGCGATCTACACCTGGACGAACAGCGCGACGACCTATTCGTTCGTCGTCTCCAAGCCCGGCTGGGCGCGCGTCCTCGCGGTCGGCGGCGGCGGCGCGGGCGGCAACTTCCGCGGCGCGGGCGGCGGCGGCGGCGGCTACCTCGAAGAGGAGCAGATCTGGCTCAAGGCCGGCACCTACACGGTGACGGTCGGCGCGGGCGGCACGCCCGTCACGGGCGAGAACGTCACGACCGGCGGCGACGGCGGCGACACGGTCCTTACCGACCCCGACGGCACCGAACTCTTCCGCGCCTACGGCGGCGGCGCCGGCGGCAACCGCGGCTGGAACACCGTCGCGGCCCGCCGCGGCCACACGGGCGGCAGCGGCGGCGGCACCGGCTCCCAGTGGGTCGATCCGGCCTACATCGCCAAGCCCAAGGACAAGGCGCAGGGCTACGCCGGCGGCTACAATCGCCAGCGCGGCGACAACGAATACAGCTCCGGCGGCGGCGGCGGCGCGGGCGGTCCCGGCACGCGGCCGAGCGAAGACCTCAAGACGCCCGGCACCGGCGGCCCCGGCCGCTGGAGCGACATTTCCGGCACGCTCCAGATGTATGGCGCCGGCGGCGGCGCGGGCACCGTCTACAACAACTGGAACGAGTCCGGCATGGGCGGCGACGGCATCGGCGGCCACGGCCGCCGCGACAACCTCGGCTACTGGGTCGGCGACGAAGCGGGCCGCACCGGCTTCGGCGGCGGCGGCGGCGGCGGCGCGGACTACGCACAGAATTCCATCAACCGCCGGGGCGGCGCGCCCGGCGGCGCCGGCACGGTCGTCGTCCGGTTCGCGATCGAGCCGGAGGACGGCCTCGCGGACGCGCAGGTCGTCTCGGCCGAAGCGGGCGCCGATCCCTCCACCGCGGTCGCGCTCGTGGGCGTCCGCTCCCTCGGCGCGGACGCGGGCGCGGACGTGTGCGTGGCCTACGGTCTCTCGCGCGAATCGCTCTCGCTGCGCACGGCGCCCGTCGCGGTCGCGGCGGACGGCTACCTCGAAATCCCGGTCGCCGGCCTCATGCCCGGCCAGACCTACTACCTGGCCGCCGCGATCTCCAACGACGTCGGGGAGGCCGTCTCCCGCGCGCTCGAATACACGGCGCCCAAGGCCCTGCCCGCCGCCGGCGGCGCCTACGGCCTCTGGCAGGCTCGCTGGGGCGCTTCCGCGACCGGCACGGACGACTCGATCTGGTCGCAGGTCTCCGTTTCGAACGTCGTCTCCGGCGCGATCGCCGCGATCGGCAAGGGCGACGCGACCGACCCGCTCACGGGCGAAACCTTCATGTGGGGCTCGGCGCCCTTCATGTTCCTCTACAAGGGCTACTTCTACGCCGAAGCGGGCCGGACCTACACCTTCGCGAGCCGCTTCGACGACTCGGTCTACCTGGAGCTCGACGGCACGAACGTCGTTCTGCAGAGCCAGGCGTCTCCCCAGAGTAGCGGCCTCGGCGCCTGGACGCCCGAATGGACCGGCTGGCACGAAATCGACATCCGCCTCGGCAACGGCTACGGCTCCCTCGCCACGCACGGCCCGGACGGCGACGACATCGACACGTGGGCCGCGTTTGGCCTCGCGTTCAACACGAAGGGCACGACGGCGCAGATGCCCGAAACCGACTGGACGCAGCTGATGGATCCGGGCGACGGCTCGCTCCTGCGTCCGGAGGATCCGGGACTGCGCTACGCGGACACGGATGTCAGCGCCACGGCCGGCGGCTCACTGACGCTCGCCGCCAGCGTGGCGCCAGGCATTGAGCCCGTGCACGCGTATTTGTGCTCCGGCCCCGCGTGGGGCGGAAACGCCCCAGCCGACTGGGCCACGACCACGGATCTCGGCGAGGTGGCCGCCGCGGATGCCGTGACCGCGCTCGCCTCGCAGTCCGTGGCGGGGTGGGGGACCGCGGCGAAAGTCGCGGCGGTCGCGCTCGTCCATCCGGACGGGACCGTCACGTGGAGCGCGCCGGTCTCGTTCGCCGGAACGGCGCTGCTCTCGCTCGATTCGTGCGGCGTTTCGGACAACACGCAGGGCGACATGTTCACGGTCGCCTACGCCGTGTCCGGCGGCTCCGCGCCCTACACGGCCACGCTCTACGCCGGTCCGAGCCCGAGCGCCCTCTCGCCCGTCGCGACCGCGACGCACGCCGCCGCCGGCTCCTACGAGCTTACGGCCGAAGGTCTGACGCCCGAGTCGCTCGTCTACTGGCAGCTCGTCGTGGAGGATTCCGCCGGCGTTCCGGCGCAGTCGTCCGTCGGCAACGTCACGCTGCCCGGCCGCGCGGCGCTCTCGCAGAACTACTCGGACTACGCGCTCGCGGCCGTCCAGAACCAGTTCCACTACACGGGCGTCCTCTCCACGCTCGGCGCCGGCGAGAACTGGGTCTACCTGATGGTCTACGAAAACGCGCAGAATCGCTGGAGCGACGACAACAACTACCGCGGCTACACCACCAACGCGCTCGCCGCCGTCAAGATGGACGCCGCGGGCGGCTTCGCGATCGACTACGAGGCGCCGTGGGGCAGCCGCATCGCGTGGAACTTCGGCGTCTCCAACTCCAACGGCCGCATCACGTGGACGAAGGAGCACGAACCCGACTCCATCTACAACTACAACCGGAAGCACTACTGGGCCTCCGACAACCAGACCTACCTCTGGAACGGCGGCGAAGGCGCGAGCGACGACGCGTCGAAGTGGACGCCGCAGGGCTCCTTCGAGCACTACGTCGGCTATCCGATCATCGGCTCCTACGCGACGTTCCCCGCGGGCACGAGCGTCGTGAACCTCCCGCAGGGCGCGGACAGGACGGTCCACTGGTCGAACCTCACCGTCCCGACCGGCGCGGACGTGACGATCCGCGGCTCGGCGACCTCCGCCGCGCTGGACATGACCCGCATCGACAATCCGGTCCGCGACGGCGGGCCGACGGTCCAGGCGGGCGCCTCGCTCACGCTCGACGGCGTTCGCGGCCGCTGGCATTCCTACGTGAACAACTGCGGCGTCCAGATGGCGTCGGCCTCCGCGACGACGACGAATCGCCTGCACGTCACCGGCGGGGCCGACCTGGACATGGGCTGGAGCGAGAGCAGCAACACCGGCTTCTACGCCTGGGGCGACAACCACTACGCCGACATCCTGGTCGACGGCGGTTCGACGTTCACGATCCGCGGCAACATCGCGTTCGCCGGCCACACCCGGATGGCGATCTCCAACGCGACCGTGGTCATGTATCCCGTCGGCGACGGCGGCCGCGTGAACCTCCGCCTCAAGTCGGACGGCGGCATCGTCTTCCGCGGCAAGAGCCCCGCCCTTCGCGCCTCGTCCTACTTCCTCGCGGACAAGCAGAGCAACCCGACCGGCGCCGAGATCCAGTATCTGGACTTCGAGATCCCCGTCGGCGGCTACGACGCCCCGCCGATCCAGACGCGCGAGGGCAACACCCGCGCCTTCGCCGAAGGATGCAACGGCGCGAAGATCGCGCTGCGCGTCCCGGCGACCTCGCCCGGCGCGAACGCCGACGGGACGATCGACCAGAAGATCGTCGACTGGCCGCTTGCCGGCGCGGACGGCATCGCGGACGCCAATATCGTCCTCTCGAGCGACAACCTGCCCAACCCCGCCACGGACTACTTCTACGTGACGAAGGACGGCAACGGCGTCGACAACGGCATCGCGGTCCACATCGAAGGCCGCGCCGCGCACGCGACGCCCGCGATCGACCGCTTCGCGGTGACCGCGATTTCCGCGACGTCCGCCACGGTGACGTTCGTCGCCAACGCCGGCGACGCGGCCGGCGCCGGCACGCTGACCCTGACGCCTTCCATCACCGGCGGCGCGTCCGTCTCGCTCTCGCCCGCGTCGGTCACCGGCGCCGCGACCGTGACGGCCACGATCACCGGCCTCTCCGCCGGCACGACCTACACGCTCACGGTGGACGGCGAAAACGAACTGCACGACACCGCGACCGCCACCTACGAGTTCCGGTCCTACGACGGCATCGGCGCCGCGTCGGTCTCCGTGCCCGCGGGCTTCGACCCCGCCACGGCCTACACCGTGACGACCGACGGCCCCTACACCGTCTGGACGTTCCTCGCCACGAACGCGCCGGGCGAATACTACTCCTTTGAAGTGACGCGCGCGGGCGCGGCCGACATCCTCGCGGTCGGCGGCGGCGGCGCGGGCGGCAACTACGGCGGCGGCGGCGGCGGCGCGGGCGGCTTCACGCTCGCCCCGAACGTCCTCCTCATGCCGGGCACCTACCGCGTCCAGGTCGGCGCGGGCGGCATAGTCCGAGGAACTGGCTCCGATTCCTACGGCGGCAACGGCCAGACCTCGCGCTTCGTCGGCTATGCCGAGGCCTCCGGCGGCGGCGGCGGCGGCGGCTGGAGCAGATCGGAAGAGCACACGTCTGAACTCCAGTCACAGAGTCAAATCTCG
>CAMVRE010000068.1 GCA_947169825.1 uncultured Verrucomicrobiota bacterium
CTCGCCCGGCTCGGCGTCGATTCGCGCCGCCATTGCGCGTCGATCGTCGCGGGCGGCGCCGTCCGCGTCGACGGAAAGGTCGTGCGCGAGCCCGGCTTCCGCGTGGAGCATCCGGAGACGGCCGTCATCGAGGTGAACGGCCGGCGCGTCTCGCCGCCCGCGGGCGGCGCCGCACCGCGCGCGCGGACGATCCTCCTGAACAAGCCGCGCGGCACGCTCTGCTCGCGCGAGGAGGGGCGGGGCGAGACGGTCTACGATCTGCTGCGCGGCGTGCGCGAGCGCGTCGTCTCGGCGGGCCGCCTCGACCGCGACTCGGAGGGGCTGCTCGTCCTCTCGAACGACGGCGCGCTCGTGAACGAGCTCACGCACCCGCGCTACGGCCACTCCAAGGTCTACCGGGTCCAGGCCGCGGGCGTCTTCGACGACGCCACGCTCGACGCGCTGCAGGGCCCGATGGAGCTGGACGGCCGTCCGCTCGCGCCGGTGCGCGTCGAATACGTCCGGCGCCTGGCGGACGGTCCGCTCGGCCCCCGCCACCGCCTGCTCTTCACGCTGCGCGAGGGGCGCAACCGCCAGATCCGCCGCATGTGCGAGGCGGTCGGCCTGCGTGTCGAGGCGCTGCGCCGCGAGGCGATCAACCGTCTGCGCCTCCCGACCGACCTTCGCGCCGGCGAGTGGCGCGACATCACGGAGCGCGAGCTCGCGCTCCTGCGCGCGGCCGATCCCGCGCCGCTGCGCCCCTGGCGCCCCGCCCCCGCCGCCCGGTAGTCAGCCGAGCAGCGCCGCGCGGAGGCCGGAGAGGTCGTCGAAGGTCCAGGTGGGCCTGAACGGCGACGCGGCGGCGTCCGCGGCGGAGGTCTCGCCCGAGAGGACGAGCGCCGTGGCGATGCCCGCCTCGGCGCCGAGCGCGATGTCGGTGTAGAGGCGGTCGCCGACCATGCAGAGGCGCTCCCGCGGGACGCCGTATTTCCCGACGATCGCGTCGACGATCCCCGCGTGCGGCTTGCCGACCACCTCGTCCGGCTCGCGTCCGGTGGAGGCCTTCACGTAGGCGATGACGGCGCCGATGTCGGGGATGAAGCCGCCGTCGACCGGGCAGTTGAAGTCCGGGTGCGTGGCGACGTAGGGGCGCCCCTCGCGCACGAGGTCGCACAGGCGCGTCATCTTCGCGTAGTCGAAGGCCTGGTCGAAGCCGAGCACGACGAGGTCCGGGTCGCGCTCGACGAGCCGGAAGCCGGCCTCGCGGAACTCGCACTCCAGCGTCGGCATGCCGAACACCGCCACGGACGCCCCGGGGCGGCGCGCGCGGAGCAGGCGCGTCGTCGCCTCGCCCGAGGTGAAGACCTCGTCCGGCTCGGCGGGGATCCCGAGGCGCCCGAGCTTCTCGACGTAGGCCGTGCGGTCCTTCGAGGAATTGTTGGTCAGGAAGAGGTAGCGCCTTCCCTGCGCGCGCACCGTCTCGAGGAACGGCCTCGTGCAGTCGAACAGACGGTCGCCGAGGTAGATCGTGCCGTCCATGTCGAGGAGGAAGAGCTCGACGTCGCGCGGGTCCATGTCCGTTCGGATGTCCTGGGTCGCGGCTCGGGCTAGGCGAAGACCTCGCCGCGGAGGACCACGGTGCGGAGCTCGGGGAGGGGGCCGGAGAGGTCGACGAGCAGAACGTCGGCCGGACGGCCGGGGGCGAGGACGCCGGCGTCGAGGTGCGCCGCGGCGGCGGGGGTCGCGGTCGCCATGCGGATGGCGTCGGCGAACGGGACGCCGAACTTCACGGCGCGGCGGACGCATTCCCACAGCGTGACGGAGCAGCCCGCGATGGTGCCGTCCGGCAGGCGCGCCTCGCCGTTCTTCAGGATCACCTTCAGGCCGCCGCAGTCGTATTCGCCCTCGGGGGCGCCGGCGGGGCGGATGTTGTCCGAGATGAGCGCGACGCGGTCCGGTCCGAACGCCCGGTAGAGCATCAGCGCGATCGGCGGGGCGACGTGGAAGCCGTCGCAGATCAGCTCCGCGTAGGCGCCCTTCTCGAGCGCGGCGCCGATCGGGCCGGGCTTGCGGTGGTGGATGCCCGGCATCGCGTTGAAGGTGTGCGTGAGCGAACTCGCGCCGGCGTCGAAGCCCGCGCAGGCCTGCTCGTAGGTGGCGTCGGTGTGGCCGAGCGTGACGGAGACGCCCATGTCCGCGGCGGCGCGGATGTATTCGAGCGCACCGGGGAGCTCGGGCGCGATCGTGACGCGGATCGCGGCGGGGCGGAGCGAGCGGAGCTCGTCGATGTCGGGCATGCGGATGCAGTCGGGGTTCTGCGCGCCCTTCTTCGACATCGCGATGTGCGGGCCCTCCAGGTGGATGCCGGGGAGTCGCGCGCCGGGGACGTCGCGCGGCGCGGCGCAGACGCGCTCGAGGTCCTCGCGGAACGCCGTCATCGACGTGGGGAGCCACGTCGTCGTGCCGTTCTTCGCGCGGAAGACCGCCATCTCGGCGAAGTCGGCGTCCATCGTGTCGAGGCCGAGGCAGCCGTGCGCGTGGATGTCGACGAGGCCCGGGACGGCCGCGAGGCCGCGGCCGTCGATGTCGCCGGGCTCGAGGGGCGCTGATCCTTTTTCGATGCGGGCGATGCGGTCGCCGTCGAAGACGAGGGTGGAGGGGATGCCGTCGAGGAGGACGTTCGTCAGTTTCTTCATGGCCGGATGCGGGGCGGGGGAGGGGAGACGACGCCCGGCGCGCCCGCGGCGGCGGAGCCGCCCGCGCGACGCGCCGGGCCTGCGGGACTAGTAGAGGCCCTTCACCTTGCCGGTGGCGGTGTCGACGTCGATGCGGCGGAAGGCCGGGTCGGAGCCGGTGCCGGGCATGAGCTTGATGCCGCCCGCGACCGGGACGATGAAGCCCGCGCCGCAGTAGGTCAGCACGTCGCGCACCGGCAGGCGCCAGCCGCGCGGGCGGCCGACCTTCGTCGGGTCGTGCGAGAGCGAGTACTGGGTCTTCGCCATGCAGACCGGGAGGTTCGACATCGTCGGGTTCGCCTCGATGACGCGGAGCTTCTCCAGCGCCGCGGGCTCGTAGTCGACGCCGTCCGCGCCGTAGACGTCCTTCGCGACCTTCTCGATGCGGGACTCGAGCGGTTCGTCGAGCGAGTAGAGGAACTTGAACTCGGACGGCTTCTCCGTGGCGGCGACGACCGCCTCGGCGAGCTCGCGGGCGCCCTCGCCGCCCTTCTCCCAGTGCTTGGAGACGGCGAAGAGCGCGCCCTCCTCCTCGGCGACGCGCTTGACGAGGGCCCACTCGGCCTTGGTGTCGGTGTAGAACGCGTTGAGGCAGACGACGGGCGTCACGCCGGCCTTCTTGACGATGCCGATGTGCGCGCGGAGGTTGTCGCAGCCCTTCTCGACGAGCGCGAGGTTCTCGCGCGTGTAGGCGTCGCTGAGCTTCGCGCCGGGCTTCACCTCGGGGCCGCCGCCGTGGAGCTTGAGGGAGCGGACGGTCGCGACGACGACCGCGGCGTCGGGCTTCATGCCGGTGGCGCGGCACTTGATGTTCCAGAACTTCTCGAAGCCGATGTCGGAGGCGAATCCGCTCTCCGTGACGAGGATCTCGCCGAGGCGGCTCGCGAGGCGGTCGGCGATCACCGAGCTCTGGCCGATCGCGATGTTGGCGAACGGGCCGGCGTGGACGAAGACCGGCTGGCCCTCGAGCGTCTGCATGAGCGTCGGATTCACGGCACGGACCATCCAGGCGGTCATCGCGCCGTCGACCTCGAGGTCGCGCGCGGTGACGGGCGTGCCGGAGCGCGACCACGCCACGACGATGCGGCCCATGCGCTCGCGCAGGTCCGCGAGGTCGCGCGAGACGGCGAGGATGGCCATCACCTCGGACGCGACGGTGATGTAGAAGCCGCTGTCCATCTGGTAGCCGTCCATCTTGCCGCCGCGGCCGATCTCGATGTTGCGCAGCGCCTGCGCGCAGAAGTCGATCGCCCAGCGCATGTTGATGCGGGCCGGGTCGATGTCGAGGCGCTTGAGGTTGCGCGCGGCGAGCTTGTCGTCGTCGTAGTTGCGCTCATGCTGCATGCGCGCGGTGAGGGCGGTCATGCAGAGGTTGTTCGCGTTGGTGATCGCGTCGATGTCGCCCGTGAGGCCGAGCGAGAGCGGCGCGAGCGGGAGGCACTGCGCGAGGCCGCCGCCGGCGGCGGAGCCCTTGATGTTGAACGTCGGGCCGCCGGAGGGCTGGCGGATCGTGGCGACGGGGTGGCGGCCGAGGACGCCGAGGCCTTCGACGAGGCCCATCGTGGTGGTGGTCTTGCCCTCGCCGAGCGGCGTCGGGGTCATGGCGGTGACGTCGACGTACTTGGCGCGCGGGGCGTCGGCGGGCGTGCGGGCGATGACGCTCTGCGCGTCGACCTTGCCGTAGCAGCGGCCGTAGGGGGAGAGCTCGTCGGGACGGATGCCGAGCGCGGCGGCGACGTCGGCGACGGGCTTGAGTTCGGATTCGGCGGCTTCGGCGATTTGCCAGTCGGAGAGTTTGGTGGGATCGAGTTTCATGGTGGGTGGGGTCCGGGTTAAAGGTCCAGCAGGTCCGACGCGTCCTCGACGCCGCAGGCCTCGGCGGCTTCGTCGAGCCTGCCGAGGGCGCCCTGCATCATCGACACGGCTCTCCGCATCGATTCGGGCGGCGTTCCGATTTCGTCGAGTGACTTGGTCTGGTCGAGCTTCCCGAATTCGGCCGCCACCGCGGCGAACGCGTCCGAGAAAGTCCGGAAGGACGCGAGGAGCCCGTCCGGGACGCCGTTCGTGTCGATCGCGGCGAGCGAAGCCAGGAAACTTTCGTTGAGGGGCGCGAGCTGCGCCACGGTCGGATTGTCGAGCGCTTCGGCCTTCTCCTCGATGGCCTTCAACGCGGCGGAGACGTCCTCGACGAGCTTCTTCGCGGCGGGGTCGGCGGGAGCGGACGCGGCGGCGGGCGGGTCGACACCGAGAACTTTGCAGAGCTGGCGGATGAACTTGGCGGGCTTGGCGTTGCGGTCGGCGCCGAGCTGGCCGAGCGTCTGGCCCTTCGAGTCGAGGACGATGTAGGTCGGGTAGCCGCGGACGCCGAATGCCTTCGAAAGCTCGCGGTTGCGCGCCTGGAATTCCTCCGGGACCTTCGACTTGTCGCGCGGGAAGTCCAGCGTGACGAGATAGACGTTGGTGGCGGCCCATTCCTTCCATTCGGGCTTGGAGAAGACCTTTTCCTCCATCAGCATGCACCAGCCGCACCAGTCGCTGCCGGTGAAGTCGAGGAGGACGGGCTTGCCGTCGGTCGCGGCGGCGTTGGTCGCGGCGGCGTAGTCCTGCGTCCAGACGCCGAGCTCGGCGCCGGAGAGGGCGATGGCGGATTGGTCCGCTGCGGCGGGAAGCGCGAGCAGCGCGGCGGCGAGGAGGGGGAGGGTCTGGGTTTTCATGGCGGTTCGGAACGTCGGGGGAGGGGAGGGGCGGGCGGAACGGGGCGGCATTCTAGCAGAAGGCGGGCGGGAAGTCACGGGACGATCTTTCGGGCGGAGGCGACGGGGATGCGGAGCTCGTCGCGGTACTTGGCGACGGTCCGGCGGGCGAGCTTCACGCCGGATTCGGCGAAGAGGTCCGCCATCTTCTGGTCGGAGAGCGGCGCGGCGGGGTCCTCGGCGTCGACCATCGCCTTGAGGCGCGCCTTCACGGCGTCGGTCGAGGCCGCCTCGCCGTCGGCGGTTGCGAGCCCGCCCACGAAGAACGAGCGCAGCTCGGCGAGGCCGAAGGGCGTGCGCGCGTACTTGCCGCCGACGGTGCGCGAGACGGTCGTCTCGTGGATGCCGACCCGCTCCGCGACCTGCGCCATCGTGAGCGGGCGCAGGCCCGCGCGGCCGCGCTCGAAGAAGCCGGGCTGGGCGTCGGCGATCGCCTGCGCGACGGCGAGGAGCGTGGACTGCCGCAGCTCGATGCCGCGCAGCAGCTGGTCGCCGGCGCGCAGCCGCTCCTCGATCCATTTCCGCGTGCCGCGCCGCTCCTTCGAGGCGGCCGCGGTCTCGCCCTTCGGCGCCTCCGCGAGGCGTGCGGCGCGCGCGCGCCAGGCGTCCGAGACGCGGACGCGCGGGAGGTCGTCGTCGAGCAGGCGCGCGGTCCAGCGGCCGTCCTCCTCAACGTATTCGACCTCGGGCCGGACGTAGGCCGCGGGCTCGGAGGCGAACTGCCGGCCGGGGCGCGGGTCGAGCCGCGCGATGGCGCGGAGCGCCTCCTCCGCCTCGTCCTCGGTGACGCGCGCCAGGGAGGCGGCGCGGGCGAAGCGGCGCGCGGCGAGGGCCTCGAAGGCCTCCTGCGAGGCGAGGATGCGCTCGGCCGGGCGCGTGGCGGGCGAGGGGTCGGCGCGAAGCTGCAGCAGGAGGCATTCGCGCAGGTCGCGCGCGCCGACGCCGGTCGGCGAGAAGCCCTGCACGACCGCGAGGGCGCGCTCGGCCTGGGGCATCGTCGCGAAGGATCCCTGCGCGATCTCCTCGAGGGGCGTGCGCAGGTAGCCCGAGGTGTCGAGCGATCCGACGATCTGCTCGCAGAGCTGCGTCTCGGCCTCCGGGAGGCCCGCCTGCGCGAGCTGGAGCATCAGGTGCTCCTGGAGGGACTCGCGTGCGGGGATGGAGTCGAAGAGGAACTGCCGGCGCTCCTCGGCGTCCGGGTCGTATTCGTTGTTGCCGCCGTCGGAGTAGAGGTAGTCCGCGTCGGCGCCGAGGGCGGCGAGGCCCTCGGTCTCCTCCGGCGAGGACGGAGCCTCGCCGTCAGGACTCCCGGCCGCGCCGTCGGGGCCCGCGGCCTCGCCATCGGGACGATCCGGGGCTTCGCCGGCAGGGGAGGCGGCGGGAGCCGCCTCGGCGGGACCCGGGTCCGTGTCGGCGGAAGGCGAGGCGCCGAAGTCGCTGTCCTCGTCGAAGTCGCGCTCCTCGGAGGGAGCGGCCGAGTAGTCCTCGCGCTCGGCGTCGATGGAGCGCTCGGAGGGGTCCTCGAGCTCGAGGACGGGATTGACGGAGACCTCCTCCCGGATCTTCTGCCGCAGCTCGACGAGCGGAGCCTGAAGCAGCCCCAGCGCCTGCTGCATCTGCGGCGTGAGGGCCATGGTCTGCGTCTGGCGCTGCTGGGTCTGGAGGGAGAGGGGCATGACGAGTGACGAGTGACGAGTGACGAGTGAAGGGGGAAGAGTGAAGAGTGAAAGGCGGGCTAGCGGTCTTCGTCGAGGGGACCGCCGTGGTACCACTTCATGTGGCGGTAGCGGGAGAGGGCGGGGTCGGCGGGGGAGAGCGTGTCCCTGCCGCCGGCGCGGTGGCGCGCGCTGCGGCCGGCGAGGCGGCCGCGCGCGGCCTCGGAGCGGTCGCGCGATTCGCGCCATTCGCGGCCCTTGCCGCGGAACGCGCACCACACGCCCCAGACGATCGCCGCGAGGAAGCCGATGTAGGTGATGATCGAGAGGACCAGTTCGAACGTGCTGTCGCGGGATGGCGCCTTGCTCTTGTCGGTGAGGAGTCCTGTGAGCATGCAGCAGGCGAGGAACGCCGTGATCACGACCGCGAACGGAATCGCGACGCGTCGGGCCTCCGCCTGCGGAGTGCGTTTCTTGGGGTGGGTCATGATGGTAAGGAAGAAAGGAACTCGGACAGGGAGCCGAAGGCGCCGCGGTCGTGGCGGGGTGCGGCGCCGCGGTCGCGTCCGCCGTGGCGGGGTGCGCCGGAGCGGCCGGCGGAGAGGTCGGGGTTGGAGCGCATCGAGAGGCCGATGCGGCTGCGGGCGAGGTCGACGGAGACGACCGTGACCTTCACGCGGTCTCCCACCTTCACGATCTCGTTCGGGTCCTTCACGAACCGGTCCGCGAGCTGCGAGACGTGCACGAGGCCGTCCTGGTGCACGCCGACGTCGACGAACGCGCCGAAGGCGGTGACGTTGGTGACGACGCCCGGGAGCTTCATCCCCGGCGCGAGGTCGCCGATCTCGTGCACGCCTTCGGCGAAGGAGAACGCCTCGAAGGTCTTGCGCGGGTCGCGCCCGGGCTTGGCGAGCTCCGCGACGATGTCGCGCAGCGTCGGGAGGCCGAGGTCGCCCTCCGCGTAGCGGGCGAGGTCGAGCCTCTTCGCGAGGGCGGGCTCGGCGAGGAGCTGCGGGACGGTGCGGCCGAGGTCGGCTGCCATGCGCTCCACGACGGCGTAGCGCTCCGGGTGGACGGCGGAGGCGTCGAGCGGGTTCTCGCCGCCCGCGATGCGGAGGAAGCCCGCGCTCTGCTCGAACGCCTTGGGGCCCATGCGCGGGACCTCCCTGAGCGCCTCGCGCGTCGCGAAGGGGCCGTGCTCGTCGCGGTAGCGGACGATGTTCTCGGCGAGCGACGGGCCGAGGCCGGAGACGCGGGCGAGGAGCTGCGGGGAGGCGGTGTTCACCTCGACGCCGACGGCGTTCACGCAGGAGAGGACGGTGTCGTCGAGCGCCTGGCGCAGGCGCGTCTGGTCGACGTCGTGCTGGTACTGGCCGACGCCGATCGTCTTGGGGTCGAGCTTCACGAGCTCGGCGAGCGGGTCCATCAGGCGGCGGCCGATCGAGACGGCGCCGCGGACGGTGACGTCCTTGTCGGGGAACTCGGCGCGGGCGACGTCGGAGGCGGAGTAGATCGACGCGCCGCTCTCGCTCACGGAGACGACGGCGACCTCGGGCGGGAGGCCGATCGAGCGGACGAACGCCTCGGTCTCGCGGCCGTAGGTGCCGTTGCCGACGGCGACGGCGAGCGCGCCGTGGCGGCGGACGAGGTCGAGCAGGACGTCGGCGGCGTCGCGCCGCTCGGCGCCCGAGCGCGCGAGCTGGACGACGCAGTCCTCGAGCAGCTTGCCCTGCGCGTCGAGCGCGACGACCTTGCAGCCGGTGCGGATGCCGGGGTCGATCGCGACGACGGCCTTGCGCCCGAGAGGCGCGGCCATCAGCAGCTCGCGCAGGTTGGAGGCGAAGACGGCGATGGCCTCGTCGCTCGCCCGCGTGAACGCGCGGAGTCGCGCCTCGACCTCCATCGCGGGGGCGAGGAGGCGCGCGTAGGCCGAGTCGCACGCCTGCGCGACCTGGTCGGAGAGCGGGCCCTCGCCCGCGACGTAGCGGTCGCGGACGAGCGCCTGCGCGTCCTCCTTCGGCGGACGGAGCGAGAGCGAGAGGAATCCCTCCTTCTCGCCGCGCAGCAGCGCGAGGAGGCGGTGCGAGGGGATGGAGCGCAGGGGCTCGGAGGCGTCGAAGTAGTCGCGGAACTTCGCGCCCTCCTCCTCCTTGCCGGGGACGACGGCGGAGGTCGCGGAGCCGGACTCGTCGAAGAGCGCGCGCAGCTCGGCGCGCAGGTCGGCGTCCTCGGCGACCTGCTCCGCGACGATGTCGCGCGCGCCGGCGAGCGCGGCCTCGGCGTCGGGGACCTCCTTCGCCTCGTCGACGTAGGGCGCGGCGAGCTCCTCGGGGGAGAGGGGCGATTCCTGGGCGAGCAGGTCGGCGGCGAGCGGGGCGAGGCCGCGCTCGCGGGCGACCTGGGCGCGGGTGCGGCGCTTGGGGCGGTAGGGCAGGTACACGTCCTCGAGGCGGGCGAGCGACTCGCAGGCCTCGACCTTCGCGCGGAGCTCGTCGGTAAGGAGGCCGCGCTCCTCGAGCGAGGCGAGGACGGCGGCGCGGCGGTCGTCAAGCGCGCGGAGGCGGTCGAGGGCGTCGCGCACCGCGGCGATCGCGACCTCGTCGAGCTCGCCGGTGGCCTCCTTGCGGTAGCGGGCGATGAAGGGGACGGTGGCGCCGCCCTCGAGGAGGGAGGCGACGGCGGAGACCTGGCCGGGGCGCAGGGAAAGGGAGGCGGCGACGGCGCCGCAGTGCGAGGGATTCATGCGGGCGCCCATTCTACCAGAAACGCCTTGGCATGGAAACTGCTAAAAAAGCCCGGATTCTAAAGCCCGAGGAGGGCGGAGACGCGGAGGAACTCGGAGGCGGACCAGGCCTGGGCGTCGCAGCCGCGGCCCGTGTGGGGCGCGTCGCCGTCCATGATCTCCGGGAGGTGGCCGACGCAGTCCGCCTCGAGGAGCGGAAGCGCGGTGGAGAGGAGCGAGGCCGCCGCCTCGCGCGCGCTGTCGCCGTAGACGAGCACGAGCGCCTCGGCGTAGGAGGGGAAGGGCCACGGCCACGCGGTGCCGTTGTGGTAGGCCGGCTTGCGGCGCGTGTCCTCGTCGCCCTCGTAGCGGCCCCAGTAGGGGCGCGCCGGGTCGTTGAGGCGGCCGGAGGGGCCGTCGATCGGGAGCTCGTAGCGGACGCGCCCCGGCGCGAGCGTGCGGATGGCGCCGGGAACGAGCAGGCGCTCGGAGGAGGCGACGACCGCGCGCGCGGCGGGGTGGTCCGGCGGGACGGCGCCGAGCGTGACCGCGAAGAGCTGGTTGCAGCGCAGGTGGTCGTCGGCGACGGCCTCGGCCGCGGGGCGGTAGCCGCCGGGGGCGTGGAGGCAGTCGGAGAGGAAGCCGCGCTCCGGCGACCAGAAGAGGCGGAGGAAGGAGGCGGCCGCCTTTTCGCGCAGCGCGGCCCACGGGCCCTTCGGCTCGAGCTTCGCGGCGAGCGCGAGGGCGCGGAGCCAGAGCGCCTGGATCTCCACCGGGTAGCCCTCGCGCGGCGTGCCGGCGGGGAAGTTGGTGTCCATCCAGGTGAAGTGCGAGGGCGAGAAGACGAGGCCGGAGGCGGGGTCGACGCGGATGCCGTTGGGGGTGCCGGCGAGGTAGCCGCGGAGGATGCGGAGGACGACGGGCGCGAGCTTGCGCGCGTCGGCCGCGACGCGGCCGCGGCGCGCGAGCAGGTCCGCGACGACGACGCAGTACCAGAGGGGCGCGTCGGAGGTGTCGCGGTTGGAGGCGTCGGCGCCGTGGATCATGTTGGGGAGCGTGCCGCGGTCCTCGAAGGCGCCGAACTTGCGCAGGACGTCGAGCGCGGCGCCGGACATGCCGTCGGCGATCGCGCCGCGCAGCGCGATGAAGGTGTCGCGGCCCCAGTCGAGGAACCACGGGTAGCCGGCGATGACGGTGGGCGCGTCCTCGCGCCTGGCGAGGAACGCGCGGAAGGCGGAGGA
>CAMVRE010000069.1 GCA_947169825.1 uncultured Verrucomicrobiota bacterium
TTCCTGCGCCTCCGCCCCGGCGACCCGCGCTCCGACGCGCGCGCGTGGGAGTTCGCGGGCGCCGCCGCCGCGCTGCGCGCGCTCGGCGCGGCCGTCGAGATCTCGTCGAACGCCCCCCCGGCGGCGCTCGAGCCGCTCGACGGATACCTCGACGGCGCGCGCGCGGTCGCGCCGCTCCCCGCGCTCGCGCCCGGCGCGTTCGCGGACCACTTCACGAGCTTCGCCGCCGCGTTCGACCAGCCCACGCAGATGAAGGCGACCGCCTGGTTCGGCGCCGGCGCGGCGTTCACGGCGGGGACCGTCGCCGAACCCTTCGCGCGCTGGGAGAAGTTCCCCGCCGCGCACCTGCTCGTCCGGCGGCGCGAGGGGCTCTGCGCGCTCGAGGCGCTCTACGCCACGGTGCGCTGCCCGCTGCAGCTGCTCCCGCTCGGAGACCCGCTCTCCGCCCCCTGGACGCCGCGGCTCGAGCCGCGGATCGACGGCCTGCCGGAGGGCGGCGCCGCCGCCGCGCCGCTCCTCCTGCGCGCCGTCCCCCCCGCAGGCGCGCCCGAGACGGGCGTTCGCTACGACTGGCTCGTCGACGGCCGCCCCGCCGCCCGCGGCGCGACCTTCGCCTGGAACGCCCCCGCCCTCCCTCCCGGAATCCACGAAGTGCGCCTCGTCGCGCGCGTCCCGCAGCCCTCGGGCGTCCGACTGCAGGGCTTCGCCCGCGCGGAGGTCGAGGTCGCCGGAGACCTCCTGCCATGAAGAAGCTCCTTCCCTGGGCGGCCCTCGCGCTCGCCGCCGTCCTCGCCGTCCTCTCGGCCTGCGCGCTGCGCCGTGCGCACCGCATCACCGACCTTTCGCGCATCGACCGCCGCGCCGCCGCCGACCAGCTCTTCCGCGAGGCGCGCGACGCGCAGCTCGACGGAAACGCCACGCGGGCCCGCGAGCTCTACGAACGCCTCGTCTCCGAGGAGCCGGCGAACTCGCTCGCCCGCCTCCAGCTGGGCATCCTGCTGCAGGACTCCTTGAACGACCCGATCGAGGCGATGCACGAGTTCGACGCCTACCTGCGCCTCGCCCCGGAGTCCGAGAAGAGCGAGATGGTCGAGGAGCGGCGCCGCATCGCCAAGGACCAGGCCGTCCGCCTCTACGGCAAGGGCGGCGACGCCGGCGCGCCCGTCGACATCGGCGCCGAGGCGAAGAAGGCGGTCGCGGCGGTGCAGGCGAGGCTCGACGCCGCGCAGGCCGCGCTCGCGACGGCGGAGGCCGAGCGGGAGGACTTCCGCCGGCAGGCCGCGCAGCTGCAGCGCCAGGTGGCGTCGCTCCAGAAGCGGCTCGACGCGTTCCAGGGCGGCGGCCCCTCCTCCGCGCCGACGCACAGCCTCTCCGAGGTCTTCCTTTCGGACCCCCTTCCGGACGGCGAGGCCGCCGCGGGCGGAGAGCCGGTCGCCTCAGAAGCGCCGCGCACCTACCGCGTCAAGCGCGGCGACACGCTCTGGAAGATCGCGCAGCGCGCCTACGGCGACGCCTCGCGCAACGTCGACATCCGCAACGCCAACCTCGACAAGATCGGGCCCAAGGACCAGCTCGTCGAGGGGACGATCCTCGTCCTGCCGTAGCCCCGCGGCGCGCAATCCGCTTGCGCGCGGGGGGGCGGGCGTGCTACAATCGCGCGCGTCATGCCTCCCACAGACACCAACCAGGGGGAGAACCCCCAGAAGACCTCCGCCGGGCCGAAGCGGAAGGGCCACGCCAAGGGCCCGCCCGCCGACGTCGTCGGAATCGAGGTCGGCGCCGGCCGCGCCGAAGGCGCCCCGGCCGTCCGCCTCCACCGCTCGCCCGAGGGATTCCTCCGCATCGTCGCGGCGGGGTTCGTCCCCGTCGTCTCCGACATCGAGTCCATCCTGGCCATGCCCGCGGACATGCGCGGCCCCTGGGCGCTCCCGCCCGCGTTCCGCGCCCCGTCCGCGGCCCTGGCCGTGACGGCGCCGGACGCGCTCGTGCGCCAGTCCGACTCGGTGGAGGACGCCACGGCGGACTTCGACGCCTCCACGCTCCGCACGAAGGCCTCCTCCACCGGCAAGAAGGGATCGCTTCCGTTCGTCGCCTTCATGCCCGAGGAGCTCGCCCGGCGCGTCGCGCGCCTCCTGCCGGAGGGGCGCAAGCCGACGGCCGTCTCGATCCAGGTCTCGCCCCTCGCCCGCGTGAACGCCTTCGCCGCGTCCCCCGCCCTCGGCGCCGCGGGCGGGACGGCGGTGCTCGTCCAGATCGCGGCGAACACGACGACGATCGCGCTCTTCGCGAAGGGCGCCGTCGCGCTCTACCGCGAGCTCCCGGTCGGCGAGGAGGACTCGCTGCACGCCGTCGCCGGCCCGATGAACGTGGACAACGCGACGGCGAAGGAGCTGCTCGAGGGCGGGCTCGTCGACCCGGCGCCGTTCCTCGGACCGCTCGTGATGCCGATCTTCCGGCAGGCCGAGCTCTCCACCGACTACGTGCTGCGGCGCAACGGGCTCGTCGTGGAGCAGTTCTTCGTCGCCGGGCCGCCGGCGCTCGCGCCGCACTGGGCGTCGATCTTCCGCGACCAGACGGGCCGCGAGGCGAAGGTCTGCGACCCGATCGCGGACTTCCCGCAGGAGGAGGGGGCCTCCCTCCCGCCCGACTTCGACAAGACGTCCGGCCTCTTCGCCGCCGCCCTCGGCGCGGCCGCCGCGGCCATGCAGGAGGAGGAGGAGACATGAGCCGCCTCGTCCACGTGAACCTGCTGCTCGACGACGAGCGGCGCAGCCACAGCCCGATCCGGGCCCGCGTGATGGTCCCGATGTTCTCGATCCTCGCGCTGGCCGGCGTCGGCGTCTGGGCGGGCCTGTCGCTGCTCTCCAACGCGATGCTCGCCTCCGGCAACGCCCGCGCGGAGGCGCAGATCGCCGAGCAGGTCCAGACCGTGAAGCGCTACGAGTCCGTCGTCGCCCGCAAGGCCGCGCTCGAGTCCGAGAACGACCAGCTCGACGCCTTTCTCCGCGGCCGCGTGCTCTTCGGCCTCGCCCTCGCGGCGATCGCGGAGGCGGTCCCCGAGGACACGGCCCTCGCGCGCCTCGACCTCGCCTACCCGGCCTGGCTCGCGGGCCGCGCGGCCGTTCCCCGCGGCACGGCGGGCAAGGGGCCGCCGCCCCTCCCCGCCGCGACGCTCCGTCTCCATGGCGTCACTACCCAGCCCGGGGACGTGGAGGACCTCTGCGACGAGATCCGGGACGGCGCCGCGACCAACGCGTTCGTCTCGGCGTTCGTGCCCCCCGGGTCGTTCCGCGGGGACATCGCGGCGCCGGGCACCTACCGGTTCGAGATCGTCGCCACGGGCGTGCCCCGTTCGTTCAAGCCGGCTCCGAAGCCCGCGCCGCGGCGCGGGTCCGCCGCCGGAGGAGGAAGCCAGCCATGAGCCCCTCGGGAACCTTCAAGCAGCCGAAGAAGCCGGACCCCGTCGCGCTCTGGTGGAAGGGCCTCTCGCGCGAGACGCGCGCCGCGGTCCTCACCACGGTCGCGTGCCTTGCCGGCACCGCCGCGATCATCTGGTTCGCCATCCTCCCCGCGCTCGCCGCGCGGGAGGACCTCGCCGCGAAGAGCTCCGAGCTCGGCGCCAGGCTCGAGAGCATCCACCGCGACGCCCAGCGCACGCAGAAGCTCGAGGAGGAGACCGACGCCCTCGCCGCGGAGGTTTCCAACCGCTGCGAGCGCCTCGTTCTCGAGCCGCTCGTGAACTCCCTCTCCGAATCCGCCTCCGCGAAGCTGCGGCCGCTCGCGGCGGCGCACGGCGTCTCGTTCGTCGCCGCCGCGTCCGAACAGGCGCAGCAGCCGGTCGCCGACCCCGGCGCGCAGCCGCCCTCCCCGCCCGCCGACGCGCGCTACTTCGCGCGCCAGCCGGTCTCCTTCCGCGCCTCGGCCGCGTGGTGGGACCTCGTGGACTTCCTCGGCGCCGTGGCGGAGGCGCTTCCCTCCGCGACGCTGACGTCGCTCGCCGTCGTCCCGCGGCCGGACTCCCCCGACGCGCACGACGTCTCCTTCACGCTTGAATGGCCCGTCGAGGCGCCGCGTCCCGCCAAGGGGAAGGGAGGAGCGAAATGATCGCCCGAACAAACGCCCTGCCGGCGGCCCTGCCGCTGCTTCTCGCCGTCTCCGCCGCGCTCGCGGCGCCGCCGCTCGCCATCCATGTCCCGCGGCCGACACCGGAGCAGGAGGCGCTCATGGCCGCCGAACACGAGGCCGCCGAGGCCCTGGAGCAGACCCCCTTCGCCCTGGCGGACGCCGAACGGGCCGCCGAGGCCGCACCGGCCTTCCCGGCCCCGCCCCCGCCGCCCCCGCCGCCGCCGGAGGCATCCGGAATTCCCGGGGTTCCTCCGCCGCCTTCGGGCGCGGCTCCCGCCGGCGCGTCGTCCGCGCTCCGCCCCGGCGCCGCGTCCGCGGCCGCCGCCACCGGGGCGGCGGACGATTCCGCCCCCTTCCGCCGCGATCCGTTCTGGCCGGTCTCCGTCGCCCGCGAGCGCAAGGCCGCGCACGACGCGCGCATCGCCGCCGCGATCGAGGCGACCAAACGAGCCGCCGCAATCCAGAAGGCACGGGACGAGGCCATCGCGAAAGGCCTGGACGTGTCGGAGATGGAGGAGGACGACCTCGCGAAGCTGGGAGGGGCCACGCCCCGCTCCGCGGCCGATCCGAAGTCGCCGGCGAAGGTCGGCGGCGCGACCGACGAGGAGTGGGAGGCCGCCGAGGCGAAGCTCCCGCCGCGCTCGGGCTACCTGGGCGGGAGGAAGCCCGCCCTCATGCTCAAGGGCGACAAGTCGCCCCACTACGCCGGCGAGAAGCTCTGCGTCACCAACCGCAACGTCGTCTTCACATGGCGCATCTCGTCCGTCGACTTCCGCGCCTACACGCACGAGCTCAGGCGCCTCAAGGCCGTCCCCGTCCAGGGGGACTGAGCGCCGCCGCTCCGCGCTTCCCCGGGACCGCATTTTCCGCTTGCGTTCCGGGGGGCGCGCGCCTATAATCCCGCCCCGTTCTTGCCTCTTGGTGTAATGGTAGCACAACTGACTCTGGATCAGTTTGTCTAGGTTCGAATCCTGGAGAGGCAACCATTTTTTTACCCCGAACGCAAACACCAAACATCCCTCCAGGAGAAAGCACATGGCCAAGATCAACTTCGGCGGCGTCGACGAGCAGGTCGTCACGCGCAAGGAATTCTCGATGACGAAGGCGCGCAAGGCGCTCAAGGGCCAGACGATCGCCGTCGTCGGCTACGGCGTGCAGGGCCCCGCCCAGGCGCTCAACATGCGCGACAACGGCTTCAAGGTCATCGTCGGCCAGCGCAAGAGCGACCGCCCCGGCTCCTCCTGGCAGCGCGCGCTCAAGGACGGCTGGGTCCCCGGCAAGACCCTCTTCTCCTACGAGGAGGCCGCCGAGAAGGGCGACATCGTGCAGTTCCTCGTCTCCGACGCCGCGCAGCGCGAGATCTGGCCGAAGATCAAGCCGTTCCTCACCAAGGGCAAGGCGCTCTACTTCTCGCACGGCTTCGGCTACGAATACAAGGAGCAGACGGGCATCATCCCGCCCAAGGACATCGACGTCATCATGGTCGCGCCGAAGGGCTCGGGCCTCAACGTCCGCCGCAACTTCCTCTCCGGCGCCGGCATCAACTCCTCCTTCGCCGTCGCGCAGGACGCCACGGGCAAGGCCCTCGAGCGCACGCTCGCGATCGGCATCGCGATCGGCTCGGGCTTCCTCTTCCCGACGACCTTCCACAACGAGGTCTCCTCCGACCTCACCGGCGAGCGCGGCTCCCTCATGGGCGCGCTCTGCGCGATGATCGAGGCGCAGTACGAGACGCTCCGCAAGCACGGCCACTCCCCCTCCGAGGCGTTCAACGAGTCCTGCGAGGAGCTCACCCAGTCGCTCATCCGCCTCGTCGACGAGAACGGCATGGACTGGATGTACCAGAACTGCTCGGCGACGGCGCAGCACGGCGCGCTCAAGTGGCGCAAGATCTTCAAGAAGGCCGTGAAGCCGGTCTTCGAGAAGCTCTACCGCTCGGTCGTCAACCGCACCGAGTGCAAGGAGGTCATCCGCGACTGCGGCAAGAAGAACTACAAGCAGTGGCTCGAGAGGCAGCTCAAGGCGATGCGCGAGAGCGAGTGCTGGGCGGCCGGCGCCGTCTGCCGCAGCCTCCGTCCGCACGAGCCGGAGAAGGCGGGCGCCAAGACCGCCGCCGGCGTCGGCGGCCGCAAGGTCAACTAGCTTGAGCCGGACCCGCATCTTCATCGACGGCAGCGCCGGCACGACCGGCCTGCGCATCCGCGAACGCCTCGCCGCGCGCGAGGACCTGGAGCTCCTCGCCCTCCCCGAGGAGCGCCGCAAGGACCCCGCCGCGCGCGCCGAGGCGCTTGACGCGGCCGACGTCGCGTTCCTCTGCCTCCCGGACGCCGCCGCGGTCGAGGCCGTCTCGCTCGTGCGCAGCGAGTCGACCGCGATCATCGACACCTCCACCGCCCACCGCACCGCGCCCGGCTGGGCCTACGGCTTCCCGGAGCTCGCCGGCGCGCGCGAACGCATTCGCGCCTCGAGGCGCATCGCCAACCCCGGCTGCCACGCGAGCGGGTTCGTCGCGCTCGTCGCGCCGCTCGTCCGCGCGGGGATCGTCCGGCCCGACGCCCGCCTCTGCTGCTTCTCGCTCACCGGCTACACCGGCGGCGGCAAGAAGATGATCGCCGAATACGAGGCCGCGGAGGGCCGCTCCCCGCTCCTCGGCGCCCCGCGCCAGTACGGCCTCGGCCAGTCGCACAAGCACCTGCCCGAGATGGCCGCCGCGACCGGGCTCGAGTCGCCGCCCGCCTTCTGCCCCGTCGTCGCGGACTTCCCCTGCGGCATGGAGGTCACCGTCCCGCTCTTCGCGCGCGACCTGCGCGGCACGCGCGCCGACGTCGCCGACGCCCTCCGCGCCGCCTATCCGCCGGACTCGGGGCTCGTGCGGTTCGCCGACGCGCCCGACGAGGGCGGCTTCCTCGCCGCCAGCGCCTTCGCGGGCCGCGACGACATGCAGGTCGCGGTCTTCGGCAACGACGAGCGCATCCTGCTCGTCTCGCGCTTCGACAACCTCGGCAAGGGCGCCTCCGGCGCCGCCATCCAGAACCTCAACCTCCTGCTCGGCGTCCCCGAGGACACGGGGCTCGTCCGCTAGGGCGGTTCCACGAGACATGCGGCCGCCGTCCCGGCGGCCACGGATTATGCGGAACCGCCCTAGATCTCGGCGCGGGCGGAGCCGTCCTCGCCGACCCAGGCGGGGTCCTTCGTCCAGACGGCCGCGCCGGCCGCGAGGGACGCCGGGACGTCGAGGATGCGCTGGTTGCCGCTCCCGCGGAAGAGCAGGAGGCGGTCGCGCCGCGCCTGCACGAACGGACCGTCGACGAGGATGTCGATGCGCTCGAGGAGCCGCCGCACGCCGGGCTCCTCCTCGGCCTTCTTGAGCAGCGCCTCGAACACGTAGCCCGTGTAGCACGCGATGTCGTAGCGCGGCCGCAGCAGGTCCGCCAGGTCCGCGAGGGCGTCCGCCTGCGCGAACGGCTCGCCGCCGGAGAACGTCACGCCCGTGTCCAGCTCGGTCGCGACGATGCGGTCGCGGATCTCGGAGGGCGTGACCTCCTGCCCGCCCTGGAACGGCCAGGTCTGGGGGTTCTGGCAGCCGGGGCAGTGGTGGGGGCAGCCCTGCACGAAGACGACGCACCGCAGGCCGGGGCCGTCGGCGATGCCGTCGCGGTCGAAGCCCGCGAGGCGGATCGTCCTCTCCGTGGCGGGGTCGGCGCCGCCGCTAGGCGTCGGCTCCGCCACGGCCGTGCCCTTCGGCGTGCTTGACGCGGTCGTGCTCCTCGGCGCGCTTGGCGTCGTTGAAGCGGTCCAGGGTGCCGACGAGGTAGCCGGTGATGCGGCGGATGCGCTCGAACTTGATCAGCTCGTCGCTCTCGCGCCGGCCGCACTTCGGGCACACGTCGCCGATCACGCCGTTGTAGCCGCAGACGGGGTCGCGGTCGACCGGGTGGTTCACCGAGCCGTAGCCGATCCCCGCGTCGTGCATCGCGCGGATGATCGTCTCGAAGGCCTTGGTGTTGCGCGCCATGTCGCCGTCGAGCTCCACGTAGGTGATGTGGCCCGCGTTGGTGAGCGCGTGGTAGGGCGCCTCCTTGCGGATCTTCTCGATCGCGCCGATCTTGTAGTAGACCGGGATGTGGAAGGAGTTGGTGTAGTAGTCGCGGTCGGTGACGCCGGGGATGATGCCGTAGCGCTTCTTGTCCATGCGGATGAAGCGGCCGGAGAGGCCCTCGGCGGGCGTCGCGAGGCACGTCCAGTTCAGCTTGGTCTTCGCGGCCATCGAGTCGCAGAAGGCGCGGATGTGGCGGACGATCTCGAGACCCTTCTCCTGCATCGCGTCGCTCTCGCCGTGGTGGTGGCCGTAGAGCGCGATCAGCACCTCCGCCAGGCCGATGAACCCGATCGAGAGCGTGCCGTGCTTGATGACCTCGCGCACCTCGTCGTTCCAGTGCAGCTTGTCGGAGTCGAGCCAGACGCCCTGGCCCATGAGGAACGGGAAGTTCTTCACCTTGCGGCGGGCCTGGATCTCGAAGCGGTCCAGGAGCTGCTGCGCCACGAGGTTGAGCATCCGGTCGAGCCCCTCGTAGAACTTCGCCTCGTCGCCGTGCGCCTCGATGGCGAGGCGCGGCAGGTTGATCGAGGTGAAGGAGAGGTTGCCGCGGCCGGTGCTGATGGCGCGGTCCGGGTCGTGGACGTTGGCGAGCACGCGCGTGCGGCAGCCCATGTAGGAGACCTCGGTCTCGGGGTGGCCCTCCTTGTAGTAGGAGATGTTGTAGGGCGCGTCGACGAACGAGAAGTTCGGGAAGAGGCGCTTGGAGCTCACGCGGCAGGCGAGCTGGAACAGGTCGTAGTTCGGGTCGCCGGGGTTGTAGTTGACGCCGTCCTTGACGCGGAAGATCTGGATCGGGAAGATCGGCGTCTCGCCGTGGCCGAGGCCCTTCTCGGTGGTGAGCAGGAGGTTGCGCATCACCATGCGGCCCTCGGGGCTCGTATCCGTGCCGTAGTTGATCGAGGAGAACGGGGTCTGCGCGCCGGCGCGGCTGTGCATCGTGTTGAGGTTGTGGATGAGCGCCTCCATCGCCTGGTAGGTCGCCTCGTCCGTCTCCGCGTAGGCCGTCTTGCGCGCGTAGGCCAGCGCCTTGTCGACGGCGGCCTCGGGGAGGCCGGACGCGACGAGGTCCGCGCGCAGCTCGGCGTCGAACTTCGCGCCGCCCTCGAGCGAGGGCTTCTCGCCGGATCGGGCCTCGGCCGCCGCGAAGCGCGCCTTCATCGCCGCCGGGTCGGGGACGGCGGCGCCCTCGGGGGCGAGCAGCGAGAGCGCCTCGGAGAGATCGACGCGGTAGCGCTTGGTGAAGGTCTTGGCGACGCCGGGGGCGAGGCCGCGGTCGAACTGCGCGACGGACTGGCCGCCGTGCTGGTCGTTCTGGTTGGACTGGATGGCGATGCACGCGAGAGCCGCGTAGGAGCGGATGTCGTTGGGCTCGCGCAGGTAGCCGTGGCCGGTCGAGAACCCGCCGTGGAAGAGCTTCAGCAGGTCGATCTGGCAGCACGTCATCGTGAGCGCGTAGAAGTCGAAGTCGTGGATGTGGATCCACCCCTCGCGGTAGGCGCGCGCCTGCTCGGGGCGGAGGAGGAACTTCTCGTTGTACTCCTTCGCCGCGGTCGCGCCGTACTGCAGCATCGTGCCCATCGCGGAGTCGCCGTCGACGTTCGCGTTGTCGCGCTTGAGGTCGCTCTCCTTCGAGTCGCGCGAGGTGATCTCGTCGAAGATGTGCATGAGCTGCGAGTTCTTCTCGCGGGCGGTCGTGCGGTCGGCGCGGTAGAGGATGTAGGACTTGGCGACGTCCTCGAAGCCGGCGCGCATGAGCGCGACCTCGACCGCGTCCTGGATCTGCTCGACGTTGGGGACCTGGTCGGGGTACTTCTCGTTGATGACCGCGTCGACCGCGTCGCCGAGGCGCTCGGCCTCCTCGGCGCCCTCGTGCCCGGACGCCTTCATCGCGCGGGCGATGGCGTTCACGATCTTGGCTTCGTCGTAGGAGACGCGGCGGCCGTCTCTCTTCAGGATCTCGGTGACCATGGAAGGTGTGTTCCTTTTTGGCTGTGCGGACGTCCCTCTTCGGGTGGGAGCGGGCGGTCCGCGGGTGGTTGGTTGGAAGGTGGGTTGGTGGGTGATTGGACTTGCAAGCGGCTCCGGCGGGGCGAGGGAAAAACAGACGCGGGGCGCTCGTGCGCGCCTCCGCGAACCTTTCCACGGACACCCTGCCGGCTGTTCTCCGGCGCGCGTCCGCGCCCCCGGCTTTCGCCAGAGGCAGTGCCCCGCTAGGCAAGGTCGGATTGAACCACAGACGCCCCCGCGGTTCAAGCCCGGGATTTGCCCGCAAAGGTCCCATTGTCGCGCAACCCGTTGAAGACCGCCGACTTGCAACATGAAAAATATTCCACACTACTGGTAGCGGCGCAGAAACACCCCGCGGCGCAACATCTGGTGTCCGCCGCCGCCCGATCGGTCGGTATGCAATCGGAGATGCCGAGCCCCATCCGATCCCTTGATCCCGCCCCGATCCGCGGCTCGAAACCGCGATTGCTCCGCAACGCCATTCTGGCGGAAACGCTTCCCGCATCGCACGCCGCTTCGCGGCTATGCGGGGAAGCGTTTCCGCCGGAACCGTCGGGCCGACTTGGCGAAAGCCGGTTCCGCCCGGCCGCGAAGCGGCCCTTGCGGGGCGGACCGGCTTTCGCCAGGAATCGCGTCGCGAAGCGATTGCGGTCTTTCCCGCGCAGGTCCGTATTTCGCGGGCGCGCGTGCGCTTGACACGCGACGGACGTTTTGCTAGATTCCCGCGCCGCACTTCGACAACCCCCTTTCCCACCGAGGAGACCACGTGAGCGTCATCGACCAACTGCTGGACCTGCAGGAGCAGGATTCCGTCATCAAGAGCCTGGAGAAGCAGGTCC
>CAMVRE010000070.1 GCA_947169825.1 uncultured Verrucomicrobiota bacterium
GCCGGGGTCGGCGGCGCCGAACGCGGCGGCGTCGGCGCGCGCGGAGCGGAGCGCGTCGAGCGCGTCGAGCAGCGCCGGCACGTCGGCGGCGCGGAGCTTCGGCTTCGGCGCGCCCGCGGCGGACGCGGAGAGAAGCTCCCGGCGGATCGCGCCGCGCTTGAACGGGCGCGCGAGGAAGAAGCGGTTCGGGAGGTCGTCCCACGCGGCGCGGAGCGAGGCGGCGTCGAGCGCCGCGGCCTTCTCCTCGTCGAGGCCCGGCCAGGCCGCGGCGAACGCCGCGCGGCCGGCGAGTCCGCGCTCGCGGGCGAGAAGCTTCGCCTCGGTCTCGCCCCACTCCTCCCCGAGCGGCGCCGCGGCGCGGCAGAGCGCGCGGGCGAGCGGCGGGAGGGGCCTGGCGGCTGCGGCGAGGGCCTCCGCCCAGGCGGGCGTCCACTCGGTCGCGCCGATCGGGCCGAACGATTCGTAGAGCTCGTCGGGGACGTCGCGCGCGGCGGCGGCGAGCGTCCCGGCGAGCGCGGCCGACGCCTCGTAGGCGCCCTCGGAGAGCGGCGCGTCCGGCAGCTCCGGGGCGCCCTCGGGGGCGTCCCCGGCGTGCGCCATCAGGTGCGAGAAGGCGCGGTAGGGCGTGAGGCCGCAGGGATGCGCGCGGTGGAGCGCGGCGACGGCGCCGTCGAGCGAGCGGCGCGTCGCGCGCAGGTCGGCGAGCGTCGCGTCCCACGCCTCGGGCGGCTCGGCGCCGCCGTAGTCGAGCGACTCCTTGAACTGGCGCAGCACCTCGGCCTTGCCGGCCTTGTTCGAGTGCAGCTCGAGGCAGAACGGCGCGAGGCCGATCTTGCGCAGGCGGCGCTGCACCACCTCGAGCGCGGCGCGCTTCTCGGCGACGAAGAGCACGGTCTTGCCGGCGGCCATGCAGCAGGCGATGAGGTTCGTGATCGTCTGCGACTTGCCCGTGCCGGGCGGCCCGTGCAGGACGAAGTTGCGGCCGCGCACGGCGGCCATCACGGCGGAGAGCTGCGAGGAGTCCGCGGCGACGGGGCACGGCGGCCAGGCGGCGTCCGAGAGCGCGTCGACCTGCGAGGGGTCGACCGCCGCGACGCCGTCGTCGAACGCGCCGCCGCCCGCGAGCAGGTGCGCGACGATTGGCGACCTGGCCAGGTCGTCGAGGCGCGACGAGAGGTCGCGCCACATCAGGAACTTGTTGAACGAGAAGCGGCCGATCCAGACCTCGGGCTCGACCGACCACTCCGCGAGCGGCGCGACGGCGGCGCGGTAGGACGCGAGGACCTTCGCGAGGTCGACGCCGTGCTCGTCCTCGGGCATCGGGTCCGCGCCCGGGACCTCGACGCGCTGCTCGCGGCGGAGCATCTCGAGGAGCGTGACGTTCGGCGCGGGGTCCTCGTCCGTGCGGCGCAGCGAGAAGCCCTCATTGCCGGGGAGGCGCTTCAGCTCGACGGGGTAGAGCACGAGCGGCGCGCGGTAGACCGGCGCCGAGCCGCCCTTGCCGTCCTTCCACCTCAGGACGCCGAGCGCGAGGAAGAGCGTGCACGTGCCGCCCTCCTCCAGGTCGTTGCGCGCCGCACGGTAGAGGCCGAGCAGGCGCTTGTAGGCGTTGCCCGACTCGCCCGCGAGCGCGTAGAGCCGCCCGCCCGCGCACTCCTTCGAGAGGAACTCGCGGGCCTGCGCCGCCTCGGGGTCGTCGGCCGGCTTGGCGGCCGGCTTCGCGGCGTCCGCGAAGAGCGCGGCGATCCTCGGGCCCTTCTCGGGGACCTCGACGATGCGGTAGACCTTGTCCTCGGCGACGGCGTCCTCGAGGAACTCGGGCGCGTCGAAGGCGAGGCGGACGGCGCCGGCGCCATCCTTGAAGTTGAGGAGGCGGTTGCGGCGGGAGAGGTCGAGCAGCATCGAGCACCAGTGCGCGACGCGGGGCGGCAGCTTGGGGGCGGCGGCCTCCTGCGGCGGCGTGGCGGGGTCCGTCCCCGCGGCGGGGTCTGCGGCGTTCTTCGGTTCGGTGTCGGTCGTCTCGGCCATCGTCGTGCTCCTGCGCGGAAACGCATCCGCGATGCCCGCGCATTCTACACGTTCGCGCGCCCGCCCGCAACCGCGCTTGCCGCGCCGGGCGGCGGCATGGTAGACTCTCCCCCATGAACGAACAGGTCTTCCGCGACGCCCTCGCGTCCCTCCCCGCCGCCTTCCGCGACGCCCGCCCCTACGCCTCGCTCCTGCTCGGCTCCGGCTGGAACCGCGCCGTCGGGTCGCTCCGCGTCCTCGCCGAGGCCCCCTACTCGGCCATCGCCGGCTTCGGCGCGGCGACGGTCGTCGGCCACGACGGCCGGCTCCTGCTCGTCGAGGGCCCGCGCGGCGGCACGGCGCTCGTCTTCTGCGGCCGGCGCCACTGGTACGAGGGCTGCGAGTGGGAGCAGGTCGTGATGCCGGCCGTGCTCACGAAGCGGCTCGGCTGCCCCGTCCTCCTCGTCACCAACGCCGCGGGCGGGATCCGCCCCACGCTCCGGCCGGGCGACGTCGTCGTGATCCGCGACCACCTCCGCCTCTCGCCGCTCACGCCGCTGCGCGGGCCCCACGACCCCGCGTTCGGCCCGCGCTTCCCCGACCAGAGCCGCGTCTACGACCCGGACCTCGCCGCGCTCCTGCACAAGGCCGGCGCGCGCCAGGGGATCGAGCTGACGGACGGGGTCTACGTCCTCTCCTGCGGCCCGGCGTTCGAGACGCCCGCCGAGATCCGCGCCTACGGCATCCTCGGCGCGGACGTCGTCGGGATGTCGACCGTCCCCGAGGCGATGGTCGCGAGCGCCTGCGGCCTGCGCGTGGCGGGGCTCTCGTTCGTCTCGAACATGGCCGCGGGCGTGACGGGCCAGCTGCTCGACGGCAACGACGTCGTCGACTGCGCCCAGCGCCACTCCGAGCGCCTCGCGCGCCTCGTCCTCGACTTCCTCGACCTCGCCGCGACATGAAAGCGCCCCTCCCCCTCCTCGCCGCCGCCGCGCTGCTCGCCGGCTGCGCCTCCGCGCCGCCCGCCGCGGCGCCCGCGGACTTCCGCGACACGATCGAGAAGGCGCAGCACGCCGTCTTCCCCGCCCTCGTCTACATCCGCGTCGTCCGCAAGGACCTGAGCTCCGGCAAGGACGAGAAGGGCGTCGTCTCCGGGAGCGGCGTCGTGATCAGCCCCGAGGGAGAGCTCCTCACGAACCACCACGTGATCGACAAGGCCGAGGAGATCCGCTGCCTGCTCACCGACGGCACCGCGCTCCCGGCGCGCGTCGTCGGCTTCGACCAGGACCTCGACATCGCGCTGCTGCGCCTCGAGCGCCCGGAGGGCTCCCCTCCCCTGCCCTTCGCCGAGCTTTCGCCCGACACGGTCGAGATCGGCAACGTCGTCCTGGCGATGGGCGCCCCGTGGGGCCTCGCGCGGTCCGTCACGATGGGCATCGTCTCCTGCACCGACCGCTACCTCGAGGGCGCCGGGCGCTACACGCTGTGGTACCAGACCGACGCGGCGATCAGCCCCGGCAACTCCGGCGGCCCGCTCGTGGACACCACGGGGCGCGTCGTCGGCATCAACGCCCGCGGCATGCTGTTCGGGGACCAGGCCTTCACGATCCCCTCCCCGACGGTCCTCGACGTCCTGCCCGCGCTGCGCGCGGAGGGCGGCGCCGGCTGGGCGTGGTTCGGGTTCCGGTTCCAGCCGCTGCGCGACTTCGACCGCAACATGGTCTTCGAGGCGACCAACGGCGTCGTCGTCTCCGGCACCGACCTCGGCAGCCCCGCGCGCAAGGCCGGCTTCAAGGCGGGCGACCGCGTCATCGCCGTCGACGGCGAGCCCGTGACCGCGCTCACCTGGGAGCAGATGCCCGCGCTGGAGCGCCGCCTCGGCCGCATCCCCGAGGGGACGCAGACGCGCTTCGCGGTCGTCCGCGGCGGCGCGGAGCTCGAGATCGCCGTCACGCCGCGCGCCAAGGGCGCCGTCGAGGGCGAGGAGAAGGTCCTGCCGCGCTGGGGCTTCACCGCCAAGGAGATCAACCGCTTCGACAACCCGCAGCTGGCCTTCTACGCGCCCGACGGCGGCCTGTTCGTCTCCGCGGTCTCGTGGGACGGCAACGCCGAGAGCGCCGGCATCAAGGAGAACGACATCCTCCGCGAGGTCGGCGGCAGGCCCGTCGCCACGCTGGAGGAGATCGGCGCCGTCTACGACGACGCGATGGCGCGCCTCGCCGAGACGACCAAGATCGCGGTCGTCGTCGAGCGCCGCGGCCGCCGCATCCCGCTCACCCTCAACTTCTTCGAGGATCCCGAGAAGGAGATCATCGAATAGCCCCGGAGCGCCGCCATGGCACGAGACACCATCGTCGCGGACATCGTCCGGGCCCCCTACGAGCACCACCGCACCTGGGCGGACTCGCCCCTCCTGAAGGACCGCGCGTTCGCGCGGCGCGACGCCCCGCTCGACCGCGCCGAGGACATCCCGCCGCCCGAGGCGTGGCGCGACGCCGTCCCGGAGGTCTTCTGGGACGGCCACCCGGACGAGGTCGCCGCCTGGCGCCGCGCCTGGGAGATCTGCGGCGCCAAGGTCCGCGCGCCCGAGCCCGGCAGCGGCTTCTCGCGCAACTACGTCTTCACGAAGTTCTCCGGCGCCGTGTTCGTCTGGGGCTGCTGCTTCATCACGATGTTCGGCAAGTACGGGACCGGCGCGTTCCCGTTCATCCGCTCGCTCGAGAACTTCTACGGCGCCCAGGACTCCGACGGCTTCATCCCACGCGAGCTCGACATCCGCAACGGCCGCTCCGCCTTCGAGCGCGACGACCCGAGCAGCGTCGGCGGCGATATCTTCGCCTGGGCCGAGTGGCAGTGGTACCTCCTCTCGGGCGACAGGGCGCGCCTCGCCGCCGTCTACCCGCACCTGCTCGCCTACCACCGCTGGATCCGCAAGCACCGCACCTGGAAGGACGGCACCTACTTCAGCTCCGGCTGGGGCTGCGGGATGGACAACATCCCGCGCATGGACACGACGCGCTACAACGAGTGCTTCGACCACGGCCACCTCTCGTTCGTCGACGTCACGTTCCAGCAGATCCTCGACGCCCGCCTGCTCCTGCGCATCGCCGAGGCCGCCGGCATCGAGACCGGGCGCGACGAACTCGCGGAGGAGGCGGAGCGCCTCACGCGCCTCGCCAACGAGCGCATGTGGGACGAGGAGGCCGGGATCTACAAGGACCTCGACCGCGACGGCAACCGCGTCGCCTGCCAGCACGTCGGTGCGTTCTGGGCGCTGCTCGCGGGCGTCGCGCCGCCCGACCGAGCCCGCCGCCTGCTCGAGACGCTCGAGGACCCGAGGCGCTTCCGTTCCGCATGCGGCACCGCGAGCACGTCGATGGACGATCCGAAGTTCGACCCCGACGGCGGCTGCTACTGGCGTGGCGGGGTGTGGTGCATGATGGAATACATGATCGCCGAGGGCCTCGCCGCGTGCGGGCTCGCGGACGCCGCGCACCGCCTCGCGCGCCGCCATGTCGAGGCCGTGACCGAAGTCTTCCGCAAGACCGGCACCTTCTGGGAGAGCTACAGCCCGACCGCTCTCGAGCCCGGCCGCATCTGGGGCCAGCTCGTGCGCAACGAGTTCGTCGGCTTCTCCGGCGTCGCGCCGATCGCGCTCCTCCTCGAGCACGTCCTCGGCATCCGCGCGACCGTGGACCGAATCGACTGGACGGTCCGCCTCCCCGAGGCGCACGGCGTCCGCCGGCTCCGCCTCGGCGACGGCACGCTCGTCGACCTCGAATGCGCCGCGCGCGCCTCGCTCGACGACCCGCCGCGCGTCACGGTCCGCTCCTCCCGTCCGATCCCCGTCTACGTGAACGGCTCGCCCGTCGCATGATTCGCCCTCTTGCCGCGAAGCACCGTCGCGGAGACGTGCTCGACGACGTCCGATGAAATCCATCCCTCTTCCCAGTCCCCGCCAGCTCGCCTGGCACGAGAAGCCGTTCTACGGCTTCGTCCACTTCTCGCCCAACACGTTCACCGGCCTCGAGTGGGGCTACGGCGACGAGGACCCCGCGATCTTCGCGCCGACCGCGCTCGACTGCCGCCAGTGGGCGCGCGTCGCCCGCGAGGGCGGCATGTCGCGCCTCGTCCTCACCGCCAAGCACCACGACGGCTTCTGCCTCTGGCCGTCGAAGTGGACGGAGCACTGCGTCCGCAACTCGCCGTGGCGGGGCGGCAGGGGCGACGTCGTGCGCGAGTTCGTCGACGCCTGCGCCGCCGAGGGCATCGAGGCGGGGCTCTACCTCTCGCCCTGGGACCGCAACCGCGCCGACTACGGCACGCCCGCCTACCGCGACTACTACCTGCGCCAGCTCGAAGAGCTCTTCACGCAGTACGGGCCGCTCGCGGAGGTCTGGTTCGACGGCGCCAACGGCGGCGACGGCTTCTACGGCGGGGCCCGCGAGAAGCGCTCCATCGACCAGAAGTCCTACTACCCGTGGGCGGAGATCGTCGCCGCGCGCGACCGCTGGCAGCCGCAGGCCGTGCTCTTCGGCAACTTCGGCGGCGCCGACCTGCGCTGGATCGGCAACGAGGCCGGCAAGTCCTCCGACCCGTGCTGGTGCGGCTTCCACGACCGCTGGGCCGAGGAGGACGCCGCCGGGCTGGAACTGCTGCGCCACGGCGACCCCGCCGGCGCGAAGTGGAAGCCCGCCGAGGTCGACGTCTCGATCCGCCAGGACACGCACTGGTTCCACCGCGACGGCGACGCGCCCATCCCGCTCGACTGGCTCGTCCGCATCTGGAAGGACAGCGTCGGGCGCGGCGCGGGTTTCATCCTCAACCTCCCGCCGACGCGCGAGGGGCTTATCTCCGAGGCCGACGCCGCGCGCCTGCGCGAACTGCGCGCGGAGACGGACAAACTCCTCGGCCCGACGCTCGCCGAGGCGCAGATCGGGCCGTGCGGCGGCATCGCGCTCGCGCTGCAGGAGGGCCGCGCCGCGCGCGGCGTGTGGATCGAGGAGGACATCCGCCAGGGCCAGCGCGTCGCCGCGTTCGCCGTGCAGCACCGCCCCGCGGGCGCGGAGGGCTGGACGACCGTCGCCTCCGGCGAGACGATCGGCCGCCGCCGCTACCTCGACCTCCCGCCGCTTTCCGCCGGCACGCTGCGCCTGCACGTCGAGCGCTCCCTCGACGAACCCCGCATCGCCTCCTTCCGCGCGGTGTAGAGCGGCGTTGCCGCGCAAGGGCGATTCGTGTAGAATCCGCCCCCATGAACGCAACCGTCCGCGAACCCGCCCGCGATCTTCCCGTTTCCGCGTCGGCCGACGTCGTCGTCGCCGGCGGCGGCATCGCCGGCGTCGCCGCCGCGCTCGCCGCGGCGCGCGCGGGGGCCTCGGTCCTGCTGCTCGAGAACACCTGCACGCTCGGCGGCCTCGCGACCGCCGGCAACGTGACGATCTACCTGCCGATCGACGACGGCCGCGGCCGCGTCGTGATGGGCGGAATCGCGCGCGAGCTGTTCGACCTCTCCGTCGCCGACATCAAGCACCCGGCGCCCGTCGCCGGGTTCCGTCCGCCGCCGCCGGTCTGGCTCGATCCGGCCTCGACGCGCGAGGCGCGCGCCGCCGGCCCGCGCCTCGAGACCGGCTTCAACCCGGACGGCTACGTGCTCGCGCTGGAGGAGGCGCTACTGCGAGCGGGCGTCCGCATCCTCTACGACACGCGCGTCTGCGCAGCCCTCCGCGGCGGCGACCGCGTCACGCACCTCGCCGTCGAGAACAAGTCCGGCCGCACCGCGGTCGCGTGCGGCGCCGTCGTCGACGCCACCGGCGACGCGGACGTGTGCTTCCTCGCGGGCGAGCCGACCGTCTCGATCGACGCGAACGTCGCGGGCGGCTGGTTCTACACGGTGCAGGACGGCGGGAAGCTCTGGCTCCACACCTCGTCGCACGCGTTCGACAAGGACGCCGGCAAGGGGGGCGGCGCCGAGGGCCCGTTCTTCCGCGGCGACGACGGCGAGCAGGTCACGGGGCAGGTCCTCGCGACGCGCGACCTGATCCGCCGCGGTCTGGCGAACCTCCGAGCCGACCATCCGGACGAGGACTTCCAGCCGTTCAAGATCCCGACGATCCCGTGCTTCCGGATGACGCGCCGCCTCGCCGGCGCCTACGAGCTGCGCGAGGGCGACATGCACCGCTGGTTCGACGACGCCGTGTGCCTCGCGCCCGACTGGCGCCGCCGCGGTCCGGTGTGGTCGATCCCGTGGCGCTGCCTCGTCGCGACGCGCACGGCGAACCTCGCCGCGTGCGGCCGCTGCGCCTCGTGGGACACGAGCGCGTGGGACGCGATGCGCGTCATCCCCGTCTGCGCCGCGACGGGCGAGGCCGCCGGCCTCGGCGCCGCGCTGGCGCTCCGCGCGGGCGCTCCCCTGCCCTCCCTCGACGCGCGCCGCCTCGCGGACGAGCTCCGCGCCCGTGGCAACCTGCTCTCCCCCGAGCTCGCCGCCGAGCAGCCCGCGTAGGCCGACCGGCCCGTTTCGCGCGGTTTCCCTTGCGCGCGAGGCGAAAAACGCATAGAATATCCGGCTCCCGTTCCGAAACCAACCCAACACACCAAGGAACCACACATGAAGCACACCCTCCCGCTGGCCGCGCTCGCGGCCGCCGTCGCGTCCCTCTCCTTCGCGGACGAGGCCGCTCCCGCCGCCGCCGAGGCCGTCGCCCCCGCCCCCGGCACCATCCGCATGATCACCGAGGCCACCTTCCCGCCCTACGAGTTCCGCCAGGGCAAGGAGGTCGTCGGCATCGACGTCGAGATCTGCAAGGCCGTCGCCAAGGAGCTCGGCAAGACCCTCGCCGTCGAGGACGTCGAGTTCGACTCCGTCATCCCGTCCCTCATCGCCGGCAAGGCCGAGCTCGCCGCCGCGGGCATCACGGTCACCGAGGACCGCAAGATGAAGGTGGACTTCTCCCACCCCTACGTCCGCACCGGAATCGTCTTCATCTTCGCCAAGGACAAGCCCTTCGACGCCGAGAAGGCCGAGGAGGCCAAGGGCAAGCGCGTCGGCGTCCAGAACGGCACCACCTCCGCCGACTACGTCCGCGAGAAGCTCGGCCAGGAGCCCGAGATGTTCGACTCGCCCGCCAGCGCGTTCGCCGCGATGAAGGCCGGCAAGGTCGACGTCGTCATCGCCGACATCGATCCGGCCAAGGCCGTCATCAAGGGCGAGCCCGACTACGACATCTCGGAGCTGCTCACCGTCGAGGAGTACGCCGTCGCCATCAAGAAGGGACAGCCCGAGCTGCTCGCCGTCCTCAACAAGGTGATCGACGATCTCGACGCCTCCGGCAAGCTCGACGAGATCAAGGACGAGTGGACCGCCAAGGCCGAGGCCGCCGCCGCCGCCGAGGAGGCCGCCAAGCCCGCCGAGGAGGCCGCCAAGCCCGAAGCCGCCCCCGCCGCCGAGTAACGGCCGCCGATGAAACCGAGCCGCTCCGCCTCCGGTCCTCTCTCCCTCCTGGCCGCCGCCCTGCTCCTCGCGGGCGGCGCGCCGCTCCGCGCGCAGGACGAGTCGCCAGCGCCCGGCGGGGAGGCGGACGGGGGCGGCGCGCGCTTCGCCGTCCCGGTCGACGCGCCCGCCACGCGGGCGCTCGACCTCACGCGCGCCGAGTCCGACGAGCGGATCGTCTACGACATCACGCTCGAGGTCCCCGGCCGCAAGATCCCCCTCACCGCCCGCCTCCCCCTCGAGGCCGGGCAGACCTCCGCCGCGCTCACGCTCTCCGTCCAGGAGCGCGAGGGGCGCCGCGTCTCCACCCTCTCCCTCCCCGACGGCCCCGACGGCGCGCCGGGCGACGTCCCGCGCCTCCCGCTCGGGCTCTTCGCCGGCCGAGAGGTCGAGGTCCGCCTCGTCCGCAAGGACGCCGCCGAGCCCGCCTCCTACTCCCTCGAGCCCTCCAACGGCGCCGACGGCGACTTCACGCTCTCCACCAACGAGCTCGCCTTCGCGGCCGGCCAGACCGAGGCCTCCTTCACGGCGACCGCGAACCCCTCCCGCCTCGAGACCTTCGAGCTCAGGGTCGCCCGCGCCGACGACGCCGGCGACCGCCTCCGCCTCTCCTTCCCCATCGTCCGCGGCCCGCTCGCCGCGTTCGAGAACAACTTCTACGTCTGCTTCGTCAAGAAGATCCCGTTCGGGACGCGAGAGGTGCGCGGGCCGGACGGCGCCGTCCGCACCGAGCAGGTCTACAAGGGCCGCTGGCACTACATCACGAACGGCCTGCGCAACACGCTCACCGTCGCGCTCTGCGCGGTGCTGCTCGGCGCCGTCCTCGGCTTCCTCGTCGCGATCGTCCGCTCGACGCACGACAAGCACGGCCGCCTCCGGCTCCTCAACGCGGTCTGCAAGGTCTACATCACGGTGATCCGCGGCACGCCGATGACGGTGCAGCTGCTGATCGCCTACTTCATCATCTTCTCGAACCTCAACAACAAGGTCCTCGTCGCGATCCTCGCCTTCGGGTTCAACTCGGGCGCCTACGTCGCGGAGATCATCCGCGCGGGCATCACGTCGATCGACGACGGCCAGATGGAGGCCGCGCGCTCGCTCGGGCTCTCCTACGGCCAGGGCATGCGGCGCATCGTGCTGCCGCAGGCCATCCGCAACATCCTGCCCGCGCTCGGCAACGAGTTCATCGTGATGCTCAAGGACACGTCGATCGCCTCCTTCATCGGCCTCGACGACCTCGCGCGCGGCGGCTCGATCATCCGCTCGCAGACCTACCAGGCCTACATCCCGTTCCTCGCCGTCGCGGCGATCTACCTGGTGATGGTGATGATCTTCTCCAAGCTCCTCACCCGCCTCGAGCGCCACCTCCACCGCAACGGACGCTAGCGCCATGTCCAACGCCGACCCCTTCCTCTCCGACCGCCCCGTCGTCCCGCCGGGCAAGCCCCTCCTCGAGGTGGAGGACCTCCACAAGAGCTTCGGCGCGCTCCGGGTGCTCAAGGGCATCACGACCACGATCCTCAAGGGCGAGGTGGTCGTCGTCATCGGCCCCTCCG
>CAMVRE010000071.1 GCA_947169825.1 uncultured Verrucomicrobiota bacterium
ACGGGCCGAACGGGGCCTGCGAACCGCAGGAATGCCGCCGATTCTACACGCCGCCCCTCCTCGGGTCAAGCGAAATTTTAAATACGGTCGGAGAATCCATAAATATTAAATCTTCTGCGAACTTCGATAGGGCGGATTTGCAGGCGGTTTCCGGGCGGTTCCGCGGGCGGTTTCCGGGCGGTTCCGCGGACGATTTTGCGTGCGGTTTCCGGGCGGTTCCGGGGGCGATCGGAAAGGGGGTGGGGGAGGGGGTGCGGAGGACAGAAAGGGACCGTCCGCCGGCGGGCGCCGGCGGACGGT
Source organism: uncultured Verrucomicrobiota bacterium (assembly GCA_947169825.1). GTDB lineage: Bacteria > Verrucomicrobiota > Kiritimatiellia > RFP12 > UBA3636 > UBA3636. The sequence goes on from CAMVRE010000071.1 coordinate 301, forward strand.
CGGGGGGCGGTGGGGTACGGTCGGGGGGCGGTGGGGTACGGTCGGGGGGCGGTGGGGGACGCTCGGCGGCGCGGACGGTCCGGGTCTCGGATGGCCGGGACTGCGGGCGGCCGGGCCGGAGCCGGGCGGCTAGGCCTGGATCGCGTCCCGCATCGACTGGGTCTCGGCGGACCGGACGGCCTGCATCAGCTGCACGACCGCGTCGACGAGCGACTGGGCCTGGCCGAAGAGGTCCTTGGTCTGGTCGAGCTCCTCCTCCTTCTTCTTCTGCTCGGCGCTGAGCTTGGTCGTCTCGGCCTGCTCGTATTGCACGAGGTTGTTGATGAAGCTCTGCGTGGCGTTGCCGATCGCGGAGATGATGTCGACGGTCGTGCGGCCCGCATTGAGGGCGTAGGTCGCCTTGATGTAGGCCAGGTCGTTCACGCGGCCGCTCTCGGCCACGCTGATCGCCTCGCCCGCGGCGCGGATGTCCGCGGCGCGCCCGGCCGCGTCCGTAAACGCCGGATCCGCCAGTTTCGCGTAGGCGTTGGCCCGGGCGAACTGGAGCTTGTCGCCCGCCAGTTCCAGCGCCTTCTGGAACTTCGCGGCCTGTTCGGGAGACGTCGAGGAGTCGATGGAGTTCACGTCGCGCAGCGCGCTCTCGTACTCGTTCTGGTAGCGGCCCAGGTCCGTCTTGACGGCCTTGCGGTAGTCCGCCTTGGCCGTATCGAGCGCCTGGCGGGAGGTCTCCGTCTTGGTCTGGAGCTCGCCCACGAGCGTGGCGCGGCCGTTCTCGACCTCGGCGAGGAGCTGCTGGCGGGTGGTGCCGGACATCTCGTGACGGAGGTTGAACAGCTCCGTCGTCTCGGCGGGCGTGCGGTGGTCCATCCCCTCCAGCTGTTCGAGCCGGTCGAACTTGGCGAGGCGCGCCTCGGCGCGGCCGAGGGCGGAGTCGGCCGGCACGTCGCCGGCCTCGCGCGGGGCGCCGGTCATCACGCGCTGCAGGCGCGCCAGATCGGCGTCGAACCGGGTCTGGGCGGTCATGTGCTTGGCGTTCGCCTGGTCGGTCTGCGTGAAGCCGAATTCGCCGACCTCCTCGGCGATCGTGCGGCCCATGTTGCCGGAGGGCTTTTCGCCGACGCTCTGCGTGACCTTCGCCAGCTGCTGCTGCGCCTTGGCGGGCGATTCCGCCGTCTCGAGCATGTTCAGGTTCTGCTTGGCCGAGTCGACGCCCGAGGAGGAGAACGTGCCGAGCTGCTGCTTGAAGGCGGCGCCCTGCTTGGCGAGGGAGACGCCGGTGGCGACCACCTGCGCGGCGCAGCAGATGGCGCCGGCGATCATGCCGGTGAGGGCGGCGGCCTTCTGCTGCTCGGCCTGGTTGAGGATGCTCGTCTGGATCGCCTGGTTCTGCTGGGCGCGCATCTCGCGCGCCGCGTCGCGCTGCTTCTGGCCGACCTCGACGAGCAGGGCCATGAGCTTGTAGAGGTCGAAGAAGATCTGCTTGGAGCCGCCGGCCTGGATCGACGCGGCGAGGGGGGCGGAGGCGGCCGCGAGCGCCTCGGAGAGCGCCTCGTGGACGGCCTTGACGTCCGCCTCTGTGAGGCCGAGCGACTTGTCGCCGGCGAGCTTGGCGCAGAGCGAATCGATGGCGGCCTGGTCGACGGCGGCCGGGAGGTCGAGGTCGTCCGGGACCGGGAACGTGACCGCCCGCTCGACGCCGTCGACGGTCGCGGTGATGGTGACGTTCTGACCGGCGGTGACGCCGCTGGCGCCCTGCGCCCCGGCGGCCTTGGTCGCGGCGTCGAGCTTGCTGAGGAGCGTGGACCAGTCCACGGTCGCGTTGTTGTTGACTTGGATGCTCATGGGGTTGCCTGGTTGTTGGTTGAATCGTTTGATCGTTTGATCGTTGGATCGTTGGATCGTTGGCTCGTTGGCTCGTTGGCTCGTTGGATCGTTGCCCTGATTACACGGAACCGCCTTCGGAGGTTACAGGGGTTGCAAAACGTTTTCCGTCGGAGCGAATCGGAGAAACAACGGGCGCCGGCGCGGCGGAGGCCGCGCCGGCACCCTTGCGATCTAGGCCATCTGGCCCATCTGCATCGCGATCTCGGCGGTCGTGTCCGTCTGCGAGGAGAGCAGCTGGACGATCTGGCCGACGAGGTCCTGGATCATCTGCAGGATCTTCTCCAGCTCCTCCTCCGCCTCCTCCATCTTCTGCTGGATCACGGCGAGGAACTTCTCCGTCTCCGTGACGTCGGCCTGCGACATGCCGGCCTTGAAGCTCTGGTAGGCGCCGACGCCGCCCGAGATCGTGGAGCCCAGGCCGATGATGCCGGTCGAGATCTGGAGGGCCGGGGCGACGGCCTGCGCGGCGCTCTGCAGGATCTTCCCGAGCGCGCTCGTGAGCTCCGTGACCTTGCCCGCGGCGCCCGCGGCGCCGGCGCCGATCGAGGCGGCGATGATGACGGCCGTGATCGCGACCTGCGCGACGATGTCCGCGGCCATCTTCGACATGCCGAGGCTCTGCAGCGCGTCCGAGAGGCCGCCGACGATCTTCTCCATGACGCCGGTCTCGTTGAGGATCTGGGCCGTGAGCGCGATGCCCGCGCCGATCACGGCGCCGACGGCGACGCCGCCCGTGGCGACGCACGCGACGATCGCGCCGAGGATCGCCAGGCCGGTCATGAGCCAGCCGAAGAACGAGTTGCGCTTGCGCGCCTTGGCCGCCTCGTCCATGTCCTTGAGGGACTTGTCCATCTTCGCCTTGCGGTCCTTGTGCTCGAGCTCGAGCTCGCCCTTGATCGAGTCGATGCGGGACTTGGCCGCCTCGGCCTGCTCCTTGGAGTTCTCCAGCTGCAGGTAGGCGATGAGCTTCTCGAGGTCGGCCTCCTTGGCCTTCTCGTCGTCCGGGTTGTCCAGGACGGGGACGCCGCTGGGGCCGGCGACGGTGCCGGTCTCGTTGCGCGAGGCGGCGGGTGCGGTGACGTTGACGCTGCGGTTGCCGAGGATGGCGGCGACCTCCTTGACGGCCTGGGTGGCCTTCTCCGAAAGGCCGAGGCCCTTGGAGAGCGAGGCCGCGAGGTCGACGTTGGGCGTCGTCCGGGGCGCGGCGGGGTTGATGACGGGATCGGGCATGGTGTGCCTCCGGTGGTTGGATGGTTTCGTGGTCGGGTGTTTGGTTCGTTCGAAGGTTCGAAAGTTCGAAGGTTCGGACTTGCGTGCTTCGACCTGTCTACACGGCGACCGGGGAAAGGTTACACGGCGGGCTCGGGATCCGGCTTCGAGGCCTCCTCGAAGGCCTCCTCGCCGACGAGCTTGCGCAGCTCGGCGGCCTTGGCGCGGTATTCGCGGCCGATCGGGGTGGACTCGGGCGGGCAGTACTTGTCGAGCGCGACCAGGGCGGAGGCGGCGTTGACCTTGTCGCCCATCGCGAGGAAGCACTCCGCGGCGTGGAGCTGCGGCTTGGGGTTCTGCAGGTCAAGGAACGAGGCGTAGCCGTAGGAGGCGATGGCGCCCTGGTAGTCCTTGCGGACCTGCTGGATCGCGCCAACGCCCATCCAGTACTTGGGCTCGAGGTGGTCGAAGAGCACGAGGAAGCGGAAGATCTTCTCCGCGTCGTCGTAGCGGCCCGTCCGGTACATGTTGAAGCCGACGGAGTAGACGGCCTCCATCTCGGCCTTGGTGATGCCCTTGAGCTCGCGCATCGTGGCGAACCCGGTCGCGAACTTCTGGGCGGCTTCCTTGATCTGGTCTTCGTTGATGTCGGTGGTCATGGTGGTGTGTTGGGTGGTTCGTTGGTTCGTTGGATCGTTGGATCGTTGGATCGTCGGTTCGGTCAGACGAGCAGCGTGCGGTTGTCGTCGATGGTGCGGCGGATGTCGGCGTCCATGCGGTCGAGCGCGTCGCGGATGGCGCGCAGGGGGTCGTTGGCGATTTTCTTCGCCTCCTCCTTCTCGCGGTCGGCCTGGCTTTCGCGGGATTCGGGGGCCGGGACGGCGGCCTCGGCGCGGAGGCCGGCCGCGATGGAGGCGAGCGCCTTGTCTCCCACGGCGGAAACGCAGTCCGAGACCTGCTTCTCGACCCCGGCGATCCGGGACTTGAGTTCGGCGATCTCCTTCTTGACCGTCTCGCACGAGGCCTGCGCGGCGGCGAGGTCGGCGCGGTTCTTGTCGAGGTTCGTCCGCGCGAGGGTCTCGGCCGCCTCCGCCTTGGCGAGCGCGTCCTGCGCTGCGCGCAGCTCCGCGTCGTCCGCGGAGCGGGTCTTCTTGAGCTCCTCGACCTGCTTGCGGTGCGCCTCGCCGTCCTTCACGGCGCGCGCGACGGCGGCCTCCAGCTCGGCGGTCTTCGCGGCGAGCGCGGCGGTGGCGGCATCCGCGGCGGAGAGCTTGTCGTTCTTGCCGTTCAGGATCTCCGAGAGCTCGTCGAGCATCCCCTGGAGGGCCGCGAGCTGGGCGAGGTTCTTCTTCTGCGCGTCCGTGACCTCGATGTTGAGCGCCGCGAGCACGGTCAGGACGATCGCGATGCGGCGCTTGGCCGCGTCGAGCCGCGCGTCCTGCGTCTCGCCCTTGACCTTCTCGACGAGCTTGTCGAGCGAGGAGCCGGAGACGGTGACGGTGACGCCGGGCCCGCCCAGGACGGGGGCGGCGGCGGTCTGCCGCGCGGCGGCGGGCTGCGATTCGGCCTGGACGGCGGTCTGGACGGGTGCCTGCGAGGCGGGGAACTGGATGGACGGGGTGGGCATGGCTGGCTTCCTTTCGGTGATGTGAGGTTGAACGGTTGGTCGGTTCGCCTATTCTACACGCTAGATCGAGAAAGGTTTCATCATCATGCCGAACTTCCTCTGGCGGTTCTCCAGATCGCCCTGCGTGTCGGCGGCGGAGGAGAAGTTCGAGGCGGCGGGGATGCCGACCGGCGCGGGGGCGTCCGGATCGGGGAGGGGCTCGGCGCCGTCGTCCTCGAGGGGGGGGAGGCCGCGGCGGCGCAGCTCCTCGTTGACGGCGAGCTTCTGCTCGCTGGAGAAGCGCAGCGCCATGACCTGCTCGCGCGTGAGCCCCTGCGACTCGAGCAGGCGGTCCGTCTCGCGCATCCGGAGCTCGGCCTGCGCGACGAGGTTTTCGGACTCCGAAATCGTCTTGCGGATCCGGGCGAGGTATTCGTCAAGGTCTTTGTCGGGCGGGTTCATGGAACGGATTCTATGCGATGCGGGGTCGATGCGTCAAATTCGCGGCGGCCGGTGGCGTCCGCGGCCCTCGGTCCGCCCGCCTCCGCGCACAGACGCGGAGGCGGGCGGATCAGGGCGCCTCGACGCGGTAGAAGCGCGTGGCGGGGTCGGGGGAGGGGAGGAGGAGGGTCGCGGTGCCGTCGGCGTTGGACGTGGCGACGACGTCCGAGGCGTCGAGGAGCTCGCCCGCGGAGACGGGGAGGGTCCCGGAGGCGCGGACGCGCAGGAGCGGGGCGGTTTCGGCGGTGAGCCAGCCGTCCGGCTCGGCCGAGACGGTCAGGGTCACGGAGCCGGGGGCGACTTCGATGGCCTCGATGTGGAGGGAGTCCGGGGAGACGTAGTCGGGGACGGCCACGGTGTCGGCGCCCGCGACGGTCGCGGTCCAGCGCGCGCCGTCGACGGTGAAGGCGTAGTCGCCGTCGGGGAGCCAGAGGTAGAGGTCGCCGTTTGCGTCGGCGTAGAGGTCGCGCGTGCCGTAACTCCCGGCTGAAGCCGGGAGCACAAGACCGGTGACCGCGGCGTCGGGCGTGCCGAGGGGGACGACGACGGCGTGGAGGACGTTGCCGGCGGCGTCGTGCGCCAGGTTCGTCACGGCGCACTGGCTCTGCGTGAAGCGCTCCTTCTCCGAGTCGAAGTGGGCGAGGACGACGCTGCCGCCCGTGATGACGACGGGGACGTTGTTGTCGTAGGATTGGGAGTAGGTCAGGCCGTCGCCGATGTCGGAGGCGAAGACGTCGGCGTCCTGGCGCCCGCCGCAGGCGTAGACGGTGCCGCCGGAGATTTCGACGAGGCCGCCGGTGTAGGCCTCCGCCATTCGGAGGGATCCGCCGATGGCCGCGGAGGCGTAGCCGTATTTCGAGCCGGCGTAGGCGTAGACCCTGCCGCCGGTGATGCGGATCGGGCCGGCCTTCCCGCCGCGCCCGGCGCCGATGGCGGCGGCCTCGCCCAGGTCGTCGGTCGCGCTGCTGTGCGCCTCGACGGTTCCGCCGGCGAGGGTGATGGAGCCGACCCGAAGATTGTCGCCGTGGTTGCCGCCGATGCCGGCGGCGCCGCCGCCGCCGATGGCGACGAGCTTCGCGTCTACGGTCGCGTTGGTGACCGTCAGGGACGCAGTCTCCGGGACGAAGAGACCGGCGGCGGAGTAGCGCGTCGCGACGAGCCAGTTGCCGGGGCCGTTGAGCAGGACGGTCGCCGCGACGCCGTTTCCGAGGGCGAAGGGCGCCTCCGCGCGCAGCGAGACGCCGGCGAGCTCGACGGTCGCATCCGAGGCGACGACGATGCGCACGCCGCCAAGCTCGTTCGTTCCGCGGACGGTGTAGCGCCCGGTGCCGGCGAGGGTGAGGACGTTTGTCGCGAAGTCCCAGCCCTCGCCGGAGAGCTGCGCGATGTTGACGCCGTTCACGGTGAAGTCGTCGTTCCACGCGACGACGGTCGTCTCGCCGTCCGGCCCGATGCGGATCGTCCATTTCGCGCCGTCGACGGCGTTCGTGGCGACGTAGAGGCCTTCCGGGAGCCAGAGGTGGACCTCGCCGGCGTCGTCCGCGTAGATTTCGGTCGTGTCGTAGTAGTCCGGCAGGCCCTGGAACGGGCCGACGGCCGCGCCGGGCGCGAAGCCGGGAACGTCCGCGCACCAGAGGGCGGCGCCGTCTGCGTTTTGGGGCCGGGCGTAATAGGTGTTGAGCCCCGACACCGAACCGCCGAGGATGGTGAACGTTTCCTCGCTCCGGAACATGAACGTTCCGCCCGCGACGGTGAAACTCGCGCCCTCTTCGAGGAGCCGCGGCCAGTAGGTGGGCGCGACGACGTTGCGGCCGATGCCGCGGACGACGGCGCTCACGTTCGTCGCGACCGCGAATCCCTGCTGGGACCGGATGCAGGCGTTCGAGAAGACGATTTCGTCGGAGGTCTCGAACCGGATCGAGAGGCCGTCGAGCGTGTTCGTGCCGGAGACGACGCAGGCGCCGGCGAGGACGATGCGCTTCTCGGCGTCCAGAGTCCAGTTCGGGCCCGAGCCGTGGCCGACGTCCACGCCGTCGACGGCGACGCCGAGCGGGACGAATATGGACGAGCCGTCCACCTCCTCGTGGACGGGGGTGCCGTCGACCTTGAAGTCGTAGGTTCCGTCGGGGAGCCAGAGGTGGATTTCGCCGTTCGCGTCGGGGTAGATGTCGGCGACGCCGTAGCCGTCGAGTCCGGTGACGGCGACGGCGCGGGCCGGATCGGGGTCGGGGACGTCCACGTCCACGCGCCACACCGCCTCGCCGGAGGCGTTCTTCGCAGCCGGCTTCACCTTGGCCATGTCGGCGAGGATGGAGCCGCCGCCGAAGACGACGCTGCCGGCCACGCCGCTGGGGCCGACGATGCCGACGTCCATTCCGCCCTCGCCGCCCGCGGCGGCCACGGTGCCGCCGGTGATCTCGACCGAGCCGCGGTCGGAGAGGTAGCCGCCGCCGATGCCGTGGGCGCCCTCGCCGGCGGTCGCCGAGACGATGCCGCCGGAGATGCGGACCGTGCCGGCGGAATACGTCATGCCGTAGCTGCCTTCGCCCCCGCCGATGCCGGCGCCGTGGTAGCCGCCGGTCGCCGTCACGACGCCGCCGGAGATCGTCACGTCCGCCATGGCGAACGCGGAACCGCCGATGCCGGCGCCCCCTTCGCCGCCGGTCGCCGCGACGACGCCGCCGGAAATCACGACGGGCGTCGCGTGGTAGTAGTAGGGGGACAATCCCCCGCCGATGCCGGCGCCATATTCGCCGCCCGTCGCCGTGACGACGCCGCCGGAGACGAGAATCGACCCCGGGCGGGCTTGCAGGTTTTCCTTCTGCCCGATGCCGGGGGCGTTGAGGCCGCCGAGGGCCGTGACGTCGCCGCCGGAAATGGCGATCGTCCCGCAGCTGGAGCCCGAGGCGCCGCCGATGCCGGCGCCGCTCCAGCCGCCCTTCGCGACGATGACGCCGCCTTCGATCGAAAGGGCCCCGCAATGGCCGGCGCTCCCGCCGCCGCCGCCGATGCCGGCGCCGTTGTATCCGCCGAAGGCGGAGAGCCCGCCTTCGCCGCGGATGGCGAGAGAGGCGGTTTCCGCGATGCCGAGGCCGGGGTGGTCCTTTCCGCTCGCGAGGGAGTTGGTGCCGACGAGCTCCAGCGTGGCCGTGACGTCGTTGCGGAAGTCGAGCGCCGCGGGGCCGGTTTCGCCGGTCGCGAGCGTGACGTCCTTCAGGACGACGGCGCAGGAGGTTTCGACGGAGACGGCGGCCCCCTCCTCTTCGCCGGAGAGTTCGAAGGGACCGGCGCCCGTGAGGTGGACGACCATCGTCGCCACGTCCAGGTTCCAGCCCTCGCCGGACAGGGACTCGATGCCGACGCCGTTCACCGTGAGGTTCGCGTGCCACGGCCCGGCCGACGAGCCGTTGGGCGAGACCGAGACCCGCCAGAGGGCGCCGTCGACCGTCACGAGGCGGTTGCCCTCGGGGAGCCACAGCCGCGCGACGCCGCGCGCGTCGGTGCGGACGTCGTGGAGACCGTATCCGACGGCGGAGTCGCCGCTCGCGAGCGGAATCGAGGCGTTCACGGGCGCATCGGGCTCGCCGAGGTCGAAATCGACGGGATAGGCGAGGCTCTGGACCCCGACGCTCCACGCCACCGGCGAAACGGCGCTGCGGTCGGTGAAGATGGCGCCGCCGGAGATTCGGAACGAATTGAAGTTGGACGTCGCCTTGTCCGCGCCGCTGCCGATGCCGAGCGCGCTGGAGTGGACCGGCCGGACGGTTCCGCCCGAAATCGCGACGTGTCCGAAGTCGGAGCTGAACGCGCCGTCGCGGACGCCGGCGCCGATGGCGTAGGCGCCCTCGCCGGCCGTCGCGGTCACGAAGCCGCCGGAGATTTCGATGCGGCAGGACTGTTCGCCCGCGTAGGAGCCGCCGCCGATGCCCGCGCCGGACGCGCCGCCGGTGGCGGAGACGACGCCGCCCGCGATGCGGATCGTGCCGGCGGCGGCGCCGGAGTCGCCGCCGATGCCGGCCGCGCCCTCGCCGCCGGCTGCGGCGAGGGTTGAAAGGTTGAAAGGTTGAAGGGTTGAAAGGTTGGATTTGTCGATCGTGAGCGTCGCGCCGGCGGGGACGGTGACGCCCGCGCGGCCGACGCCGCCCGTCGCGGCGTTTTCGCCCACGAGCGAGAGCGTCGCGGTCACGCCGGAGGCGAGGTGGATCGCGCCCGCGTTCGTGACGGCCGAAGCGTCCACCACGGCGTTGGAGAGCGTGACGGCGCAATTGGCCGCGATGGCCACGGTGGCGTTCGTGAGCGTGCCGGAAAGCTCGAAGGGACCGTCGCCGGAGAGCGTCAGGCCGCCGCGGACGGTGTCGAAGGTCCAGCCTTCGCCGACGACCTCGCCGACGTCCGTCCCGTTCACGAAGAAGCCGACGGAGCCCGGCGCGTAGCGGGCGGCGAGGGCGTTCTCGCCGTCGACGACCGCGAGCCAGCGCTCCGTCTCGCCGCCCTCCGCCTTGAGGTCGAGCAGCCAGCGGCCGTCGGGCAGCCACGCGCGCAGGATTCCGTTTTCGTCCGTGTAGAGGTCGTTGGCGCCGTAGTCGAGCGGCGGCGTGTCGATCGAGAACGTCTCGATCCTGACATTCGCCGCGCCGACGAGGAAGTCCACCGGGTACACGGCCTTGGCGAGGAGGTTCGTCGCGGCGGGGGAGACCCGGGCGGGGGTCGTGTGGATCGAGCCGCCGGAGAACGCGACCGACTTCACCGATCCGCCGTTGCCGCTTCCGACGTGGAAGTCGCTGTTGTAGCCGGTCGCCGTCACGGTGCCGCCGGAGATCGCGACCGTGCCGCCGGTGCCGTTGCGGCCGCCGCCGATCGCCGTGCCGACGTTGAAGCACGTGGCGTCGACGCTGCCGCCGGAGATCTTGACCGTGCCGGCGCCGGCGCCATCGCCGCCGCCGATGCCCGCGCCCCTCTCCGCGTGCGCCTCGACGGTGCCGCCGGAAATCTCGATCGAGCCGCCGGCGCCGTTTTTGCCGCCGCCGATCGCGGCCCCGTCCGAGCTCTGCGCGTGGACGTTGCCGCCGGCGATCGTGATCGTGCCGCCGTCGCAATCCTCGCCGCCGCCGATGCCCGCGCCCTGGTTCGCGCTGGACGCGGTCACGTCGCCGCCCGTGATCGTGATGGTGCCGCCCGCGCCCGTGTCGCCGCCGCCGATGCCGGCGCCGGAGTCGCTCCGGGCCCGAACGGTGCCGCCGGAAATCGCGATCGTGCCGCCGTCGGCGAGGGAGCCGCCGATGCCGGCCCCCAGGTAGTGGCCGTTCGCCCTCACGGTGCCGCCCAGGATCCGGATCGTGCCGCCGGGGCCGCCGAGGCCGCCGCCGATGCCGGCCGACGCGAAGCCGCCAGTCGCCGTCACGGTGCCGCCCTCGATCGTGATGTCGCCGCCGTCCGCCCCGCCGGGCGTGTCGTAGGTCCGGCCGCCGCCGATGCCCGCGCCGTTCGTGCCGCCGGTCGCCGCGACCGTGCCGCCCCGGATCGCAATCGTGCCGCCCGAGCCGGTGTTGCCG
>CAMVRE010000072.1 GCA_947169825.1 uncultured Verrucomicrobiota bacterium
ATGCTGAATGCTGAATGCTGAATGCTGAATGCTGAATGCTGAATGCTGAATGCCGGGCGTAGCCCACTCGCCACTCGCCACTCGTCACTCGTCACTCGTCACTCGTCACTCGTCACTCGTCACTTCCCCCAATGCCCTCGATCTCCCCAGGAGCCGCCCGATCCATTCTGCACGCGCTCGGCATCGCCGTGCAGCAGGCCGTGATGTACGGGCCGGCGCACAACGTCGCGCGCCTCGCCGCGAAGGAGGCCGCGTCGGTCATCTCGGAGCTGATCGGCCGTGAGAACGCGCTGGAGATCTCCGTCGCCCCGCAGGGCGGCGGCGTGCTCGTGAACGGCGAGTCCGTCTCCGCCCCCGATTCGGCGGGCCAGGCGTTTCTCGCGCGGATGGAGGCGCATGGCGCGAACGAGCTCCGCTTCGCGCCCGGCATCGAGTCCGGCGACGTGGTCACCTTCCTCAACGTCCTTTCGGCGCGCCCGCAGGCGGTCGCCGACCAGGGCGGCCTCAAGGCCGCGCTCGAGCGCGCGCTGCCGGGCGGATCGGTCCGCATCGCCGAGTCGCAGTGGCGCAAGGTCGGCGACGAGGCGGGCGGGGCCGCGGACGCCCCGCACCGCCCCGCGCTGCCGAAGGGCGGCGCGTTCGATCTTTCCTCGCTCTACGGCGACAAGGCCGCGGCCGAGAAGCCGAAGCCCTCCGCCGTCGGAGGCGGGCGCGGCGAGGGCGCGACGCTCGACCTCACGGCCGCGCTCGCCGAGGCGGAGCCGCGCTTCGGCGCGAGCCGCCGCGAGAAGGAGGAGGCCGCCGCCTCGGGCGCCGAGCGACGCGAGGCCGACAAGCGCGCGGTCGCGGAGCTGCTGCGCCGCACGGCGGACCTGCTCGACAGGGCCGGGCGCCCGCCGGACTCGGACCTCCACCGGGAGGTCCTCGAGACGATCGAGCGGACGCTCCACCTCGTGGAGGAGAACGCCGCCGGGACCAAGGACCGCATCGGCGAGCTCTCGCGCCAGATCGAGGAGGACCGCGCGACGGTCGAGAGCATCGAGGCGGCCGCGCGCCGCCGCGGGATGGGCCCGCAGCTCACGCGCGCCGAGCTGCTCGAGCGCTTCGCGGAGCTGAGCCAGGAGATCGTCCAGCCGCTCACCGTCGCGACGGGCGCGATCGACATGGTCCGCAAGGGCAAGTGCGGCGACCTCACGGACGAGCAGCGCTCCCTCCTGCACCTCGCGGCCGAGAGCCTCGACCGGATGGGCCAGCTCGCGGAGCGCTTCGCCCGCATCGCCGGCCTTCCGGAGGGCTTCGAGCCCGACCGGGACATCCTCGGCCGCTAGGTCGCGCCTACGGCACCGGCACCTCGTCGAGGATACGGGCGACGACCTTGTCGCTCGTCATCTCCTGCGCCTCGGCCTCGTAGGTGAGCTGGACGCGGTGGCGGAGGACGTCGGGTGCGACCTCCTTCACGTCCTGCGGCGTCGCGTAGGCGCGGCCGCGCAGCATGGCGTGGGCGCGCGCGGCGAGGTTGAGGCAGAGCGTGGCGCGCGGCGAGGCGCCGAGCGCGATGAGCGGCGCGAGGTCCGCCAGGCCCTTGCGCGAGGCGGGGTTGCGCGTCGCGAAGACGAGGTCGAGGATGTAGTCGCCGACCTTCTCGTCGCAGTAGACGCCGTCGAGCGCCTCGCGCATCGCGGCGATCGCCTCGGGGCCGGCGACGGGCTGCGCCTCGGGCGTGGAGCGGCGCGTGAAGCGGTCCATGATGCGGCGCTCGTCGTCGCGCCCCGGGAGGCCGACGACGCACTTGAACATGAAGCGGTCCACCTGCGCCTCGGGGAGCGGGTAGGTGCCCTCCTGCTCGATCGGGTTCTGCGTCGCGAGGACGAGGAAGGGGGAGGGCAGGGGATAGGTCGCCTCGCCGATCGTCACCTGGCGCTCCTGCATCGCCTCGAGGAGGGCGGACTGCACCTTGGCGGGCGCGCGGTTGATCTCGTCGGCGAGCAGCAGGTTCGTGAAGACGGGGCCCTTCTTCGGGGTGAAGGAGCCGTCCTTCGGGCTGTAGACGAGCGTGCCGGTGACGTCGGCCGGCAGCAGGTCCGGCGTGAAGGAGACGCGCCCGAACGAGAGCCCGATCGCGCGGGCGAGCGTTCGCACGAGCGTGGTCTTGGCGATGCCGGGGACGCCCTCCAGCAGGACGTGCCCCTGGCAGACGAGGGCGGCGAGGAGCCGGTCGAGGATCTTCTCCTGGCCGACGACGACCCGGCCGACCTCGGCGCGAATGCGCTCGAAGACCTCGGCCTGGGCCTGGACGGAACTGTTATCCATTGCGATGCGACCTTTCTTGTGGATGCCGCGCATTCTAGCACACGCCCCTCGCGGAGGCAATGCGCATTGCGCATTGCGCCGATTCGCGCCCGGCGGTGGCGGGTGAGCCGGGGATGCCCCTGCCGGGACTACCCCCGACGACGCCCATGTTGTAGAGCATCCACACGGCCGGGACGTCGCCGACCGTCGTCTCGCGGACTTCGCGGCGCACCTTGTCGAAGGCGTCCTCGAGACGGCGCAGCGCCGCGAGCCCGCGCGTGTTTCCGTCGAGGAAGTAGCGGTCGAAGACGCCGGCGGACACGCGGTCCGTCCGGCGCTGCCAGGCGTCGAGGATTTCTTCTTCGTCTTTCATGGGCGGATGGCAAGGATGCCAGCATCCCGCTCCCTGCGGCGCAAGGCGCGCGCCGCGTCCGCTTGCGCGGCGGCTGCGTTACGGATGGCGACGGGCCGCGCGGCCGGCCGCCGGCTCCCCGTCCGTTTCGGGTTCCCAGCGCGCCTGGTCGGGCGTCGTTTCGAGAAGGATGCGGTCGCCGTAGGCGAGGTCCGGGACGGGCGGCGCGATCACCTCCGCGACGCCGCCCGGCTGGAAGTGCTCGGGCTTGGTCTCGGGATGCGGCCAGTAGATCCAGGCCGGCTTCCGCGACGCCAGCGGCCTCCGCCGCCTCTTCCGCCGGCGCTTCGGATGCTCCATGCGCGAATGGCGCAAGCGGGCGAAGGGCGAAGGACCCCAGCCGGCAGTTGCGCCGCAGAAGTTCACGACGCGCGACGGCGAGGCGCCGGGAAGGGGCCGTCCAGCATCATCCTCGCGGGGTCTGCCCCCGTTAGACCTCCGCTGGCGGTAGGAGCCCTTACGCCACTCTCACGGAGCCGTGAGGACGGAAATGCCCGACATCACGGAAGCTCCGACCGCTCGAAGCGGAAGTTCCGGAATTCAAGTCCGCTGTGCTCGGTCGGCATCTGCTGGAACTGCAGCGCGATTGAGATGATCTGCCTCCAGTCGCCGCCAGCCAGCTCCGGGACGGAGAGGTACACGGTCTGCCAGGTGTCCGGGTCGCTGTCCGTGCGGTAGAACCACGAGTCGTTCGAGACGTATTTGGCGACGCGCCAGTTGCCGAAGGCGAGCTTGCCCTCCCGGTTGCGCCCGTTGAGCTTGAACTGCGGCGTGGCGTGGTCGTGGTACGCGCCCCAGGCGTCGGGCAGGCGGTTCACCTCGAAGACGAGCCGCCCGAACGCGCCCTTCTCGTAGGGAATGCCCGGACGGATGTCGCACGAGGCCGTGCACCACGAGCCCGCGGATTCGTCGAGCGCCACCTTCCAGACGCCGTTCGTGACGGTCGTCTTCACGCCCGCGCTGCCGCCGAGGGCGACGAGCGCGTGCGGGTTGGCGTCGAGGGCGACGGCCGGCGTGCCGGGATCCTCGACCGAGATTGCCGCGATGAGCGGAATCTGCCCGGCGCAGGCGGACACGATGTCGATCGTGGCGATGGCCTTCTCCGGGTGCGGGTTCGTCCAGCGCCACAGGTAGAGGCCCTTGTTCTCGTCGTTCGCCCAGCCCTTCACGCAGTGGTTCGCCTCCATCTCCGCGGTGAGGGCGAGGAAGCCCCAGTCCCACACCTCGCGGTAGTTGCGGACGGGCACTTCCTCGACGGTGCCGTCGCCGTAGTGCACGATGTAGGTGAACGCGGTCTCGACCTTGTTGAGGACGCCCCACGCGATGGCGTGCAGGAAGTAGACGGCACCCGCCTTGCGGTCGACGCGGACGCCCTCGACCTTCTCCGGGTACGGCCTCTCGCCGGCGGGCGCGTCCTTGAGGCGCGTGGACTTCATCACGATGCAGTCGCGGTAGTCGTTCTGGTCGTAGCGGATGAACTCCATCGGAACGCCGTTGCAGATCGTGACGCCCCACGGCGTGTCCTGGAGCGACATCTGCGCGCCCTGGTCGGTCCAGCCGTCCTTGCCGTCGCCGGCGACCTTGTCGACGAACCGGCGGTTCGCGAACGGCCGCAGGTCGAGCGGGTGGACCTTGTCGGGGTCGACGGCGAAGGCGGGCTTCGCGGCGGCGCGCTTCGCCTTCTCCGCCTCGACGCGCTCCTTGCCGGCGGCGAGCGCCTCGGCGGCGGCGAGCGGCGGGAGCCAAGCCGCGCGCGGCCCGCCGTAGCGCTTGCGCAGCGCCGCCTCGGGCCCGCGCACAAGGATCGAGCGGTCGCCCGCCGGCAGCACGTAGGAGCCGTCGGCGTCGGGCTCGATCACCTGGCGGTAGGCGACCATCCCGGCCGCATCCGGCCGGTTCCACACGCGGAGCATGACCGTGCCGGGGGCCGCCGGCGCAGCCGGACGGAAGCGCACCACCTTCGTCCCCATCGTGCGGGGCGTGACGATCCACGCCTCGGCAGAACCGCGGCGCGCCGGCGTGACCTCGATGCCGGAGAGCGGCGCGCCGGCGGAGTCGAGGGCGTCGGCCGTTTCGCAGAAGGGCGCCACGCCCACTTCCTTGCCTGCGAGCGTGACGAGTACGCCGATCGAGTCGCCGGGCAGCTTCGCGTTGGCGAACCAGACGGAGCCCTTGCCGAAGCGCTTGCGCCACACCGCGGGCTGGTGGCCGATCGAGGCGAGGAGCTCCCACGAATCGTCGAGGCGCGTGTCGCGCCAGCACGCGGCCTGAAGCTTCGTGCCGTCGATGTCGATCACGGCGGTCTCGCTGTCCTTGCGCGCGCTGGTCGCGATGCCGGGGAAGGCGTCCGGCCCGGGCGCGCCGTATTCGTTGAGGCCCATCGTCTCGCCCACGATCACGAGCGTGCCGCCGGCCGCGACCCATGATTGCACCGCCTTGCACACGCCCGGCCGCACCGCGTCCACGCCCGCCGCGACGAGCACCTTGTAGCGATCGAGGCGGGGCTCGGCCACAAGCTGGTCCTCCCAGATCACGTCGGGGCACAGGTGCGCGTAGTCGAGGCCGACCACGGCCTGGTCGAACATCTTGTAGGAGAGGTGGCCGGCGCACTGCGAGAGGCGCTCGGTGGTGGAGGAGAAGAGCACCGCGACCTCGCGGGGCACGCCGCGGTCGCGCGGGGCGAAGAACTCCGCCACGTCGAGCGCGTCGAGCTTCGCCTCGCGGATGCCGAGCAGCGCCTCGGGCTTCACGTTGTCGAGGTTGAGGAAGTTGTAGCCCGACTTCTGCGTCCGGTTCCACTTGAAGGCGTAGGAGACGTTGTAGCCGCGCTGGAACTGGTCGAGGAACGAATTGCGGATCGAGTCCTCGGTCGAGCCGACGTACATCTCGGAGTCCACGATCGGCTTTCCGTCCGCGAGGCCGCGCAGCATGTGCGCCTCCATGATCCCGCGTCCGCCCGTGTGCGAGCAGACCGCGCCGAGCGGCGCGTAGGCGGTGAAAAGGTCGATGCCGCGCGTGCGGATCGTGCAGGGCTGGAACGTCGCGAGCGCCTGCGGGTCGACCTTGTCGTGGATGATCTCCGCGCCTTCGGCGAGGAGCGAGGCGAAGCAGTCCTCCATGAACTTCGTGTACTCCACGAGATAGGCGGTCGGGTTGCCGCCCTTGCCGTAGGCGTCGGCGAGCTCCTCGAACGAGCCGTAGCGCTTGTCGCCGCCGGACTCCGAGGCGGCCCACGCCGCGTTGAGCCTGTCGATCGAGCCGTACTTCCTCTTCATCGTCTGCGCGAAGAGCTTCTTCGCGTAGGGCGATTCGTCCCAGCACGCGGGTTCGTTCAGGAGCTCGTAGCACCACGGACGGTTCCCGACGGACTGCGCGAAGTCGAAGGCGTCCTTCGACGCTCCCTCCCACAGGTGCTTGTAGAGGCCGCGCCCCTGCGGGTGGACGATGCTCCACGGCATCCAGTGCTGGTGGCCCTGCGTCCAGGCCGCTTCGGAGAGGCGGCCGGGGGCGCCGAGGACCGCGCCGCATTCCTTGTGGTTGCAGAGCTCGCCCTCGTGGCCTTCCTTCTTGCAGGTCTCCGGCTTCGCCTTGGCGTCGGGGTCGAGCGGGACGTCGGCGTGCCAGATCGATCCGTGCGCCCACTCGGAGGCGGTCATGTCGACGTACATCGAGAGGCCGTTGCCGATCGTGATGCCGTAGCGGGGCCCCTCGAAGGCGGGATCGCGGCGCTTGTTCCACGGGCGGTAGATGCGGTTCATCCAGTTGAGCGGCGCGTAGAAGCCGCCAGCGTCGACGCCGAGGCGCTGCGCGGCCTCGTAGTCGGGCATGCGGTTGTAGAGCCACTGCAGCGGGCCGAAGTCGTCCTCCTTCCGGTCGCAGCCCCACATCGTGTCGCCGTACCAGAGGACGGCGGGCAGGTAGCGCGGCTTGCCGCCCACGAGGAGCGAGCCGTCCTTTGCGATCGCGAAGCCGGCCCCCTTGGGCAGCAGCTCCTCCGCGGGCAGGTCCGCGAAGGGCTCGAACGGATCGGCGTTCGGCATCTCGGCGGCGGCGCAGAAACCGGCCAGGAGGATTGCGGCGAAGGGGGCGTTTTTCATGAAGGTCTCCTTGGGTGGGGTCGATGGCACAATCCTACCACGGAACCGCTCCTCCCCGTATCGCGATTTGCGGAGGAAGTTTTTGCAATTTGCGGCGGGGCGCGCCTACACCAGATCTTCGAGCGGCAGGCGGCGCAGGTCGGCGCGGAAGTCGCGCATCGAGCGGCCGAAGCGGCGGTGGAACAGCGCCGAGAGCGCCGCGGGGCTCGAGAAGCCGAGCTTGTCGGAGACGAGGCCCGCGGGCTCGTCCGTGTCGCGCAGGCGCCGCACCACGGCGCCGAGGCGCTTCTCGTGGATCGTCTCCAGGATCGTGCGGCCGGTGAGCGTGCGCATGCGCCGCTCGAGGAAGCGCCGCGAGGTGCCGCATGCGGCGACCACGTCCGGCACCTCCATCGGCACCTCCGCGTGCGCCGAGATCCAGTCGACCGCACGCGCGACGAAGGCGTCCTCGAGCGGCGCGGCCGAGGTCGAGCGGCGCTCGGCGACGTGGCTCGGCGGGCAAAGCGAGACGATGCCGCTAAGCCGCTCGCCGCGCAGCATCCGCACCGCGAGCGCGAAGGCCTCGCGGCCGAGGCGCGCGGTCTCGAGCGCGATCGACGAAAGCGGCGTGGCGGCCGTCTCGCAGAGCGTCTCGTCGTTGTCCACGCCCAGGATCGCGATCTCGTCGGGCACGCGGACGTGGGCCAGGTCGCAGAGCACGGCGATCTGGCGCGCGAAGAGGTCGTTGGCGGCGAAGATCGCGAGCGGCTTCGGAATCGGCTCGGCCCATTCCCGGAAGGCGTCGCGCGCGATCCGCCCGGCCCCGCGGACGAGCGACGGGATCGGCAGGGGCGGCGCAGGCGTCTTCCCGGCCGCGGCGAGCGTGGCCGCGAACGCCTCCGCGCGGCGGCGGATCCACCAGGACTGCGCCCCCCATTCCTCGTATCCGGCCGGCGCGAACGCGAACGACCGGAAGCGGCCGGGGCCGAGCAGGTACTCCGCCGCCATCCGCCCCACGGCGCGGTTGTCCGTCGAGCAGACGGCGCGGTTCTCCGCACGGGTCGTTCCCTCGCCCTCCCGGACGCCCGTGAGCACGCACGGGACGCCGGCGCGCCGCAGTTCCCGCAGCAGCGCCCGGTCCCACAGCGCGCCGATCACGGCGGGCGGCCCGGCGCGGAAGTCGGGGTCCTTCCAGTCCTCGTGCAGCTGTCCTTCCGGCACGAGCCGGACGCGGACGAACCCCGCCTCGCCGGCCGCGCGCAGCACGCCGGCCCGGAAGTTCCGGTCGAACTCGTTCTCGCCGTCGATCACCTCGATCCACGAATCCTTCGGGATCGGATGGAGCGGCGCGGCGGCCTTCGCGGCGGATTTCCGTTTCATGGCGGACATCCTACCACAACCGCGGCGGGAAAGGAAGCGCGCTACCGCAGCAGTTCCGGGTCCAGGTTTACGCCGCGGTCGCGGAGGGCGGCGGCGAGGCGGCGCGGGTCGAGGTCGGCGAGGGCGACGCCGTCGCGCGCGGCAAGCGCGGCGCCGAGGCCGGGGCGGAAGCGGAGCGGGGCGCAGTCGACGTTCACCGTCCCGGGGTGGAAGCCCGCGAGGTCGAGCCCGCGCTCGCGGAAGAACGGGATCTGCATCGCGATCGTTCCATGCGGGAAGCGCGGGTCGCCGGCGCGCCCGGACGCGACGCCGTGTCCGCGAACGTCTTCTGGTAGAAGTCGTCGTTTCCCGCCTCGCGGTAGGCGGCGGCCTGCCCGGCGGCGAACCGGCGGAACGTCCACTCGCCGCCGGACTCCTCCGCTTCGACCGCCCCGCGGACGAAGTCCGCCGGGCCGAGGTTCATTTGTTCGATGGGTGTCGGCATGGGGGCAAATCCTGGATGGAAGAGCGATCCTTCGTTCGCACGGCGCCCGGAAGTCATGGCTTGCGCGGAACGGGGGCGGGGCAGGGCAGGGGAAACGCGCGGCCGAGCATCGGATACTTGGCCGGGGCGGCGGCGTTGTAGGGAAGGAACTCGACGGTCGTGCCGGGACCGGCGAGCCTCAGGAAGGCCTCGCGGTCGGCGGGGGCGTCGTTGACGCCGGGGATGCAGGGCACGCGCACGGCGCAGGGGACGCCGCTCCCGCGAAGCCAGTCGAGGTTGCGCAGCACGAGCGCGAGGTCGCCGCCGCACCAGCGCCGGAACGCCGCGGGGTCGTGGTGCTTGAGGTCCTGGTAGACGAAGCCCATCCGCGAGACGACGGCGCGATAGTCCGCCTCCGGCGCGTGGCCGCTCGTCTCGAGCGCGGAGGAGACGCCCGCGGCGCGAAGGCGGTCCGCCACGTCGCATACGAACGCCGCCTGCGCGAGCGGCTCGCCTCCGGAGAAGGTCGCGCCGCCGCCGCTCTGCGCCATGATGTCGGCGTTGCGCAGCAGCTCCGCGGCGAGCGCCTCCGCGGTCCAGTCCTCGCCGCATTCGACCGTTTCGCCGTTCTTCCGGCGCATCGGCTCCTTCTCGAAGGACTGCCCCTCCGGGTTGTGGCACCACGCGCAGCGCAGCGGGCATCCCTTGAGGAAGACGGTGGTCCGCACGCCGGGTCCGTCGTGCAGCGCGAACTCGCGGATTTCGAATAGTCGTCCGGTCATGGCCGATGATTCTACCATGCCCGCCCGGCGAAGAAAAGGACCCCCTGCGTCATGCAGGGACCGTCCGGATCGGCGACCGCGCATCGGCCCTACCCGGGCGAACGGCCGCGAAGGGGGCGGAGCCGGACGACGGCCGGCGCCCAGGCCGGGAGGGAGGGGAGCGCGATGTCGTCGCCGGAGGGCAGCGGCAGCCAGTCGCCGCCGGGCAGGAGGAGCGAGGCGGAGTAGCAGCGGTCGAGGCGCAGCCGGACGTCGTCGGCGTCGTCGAAGTCGAGGTTGAAGAGAAACGCGACGCGCTCCGCGCCGCCGGGCCTTTCCCAGAGACTGAGCGCAAGGCGCACGGCGGTGTCGGCGCGGGCGGGGAGGCGTCCGCCGCAGAGGCGGTCGAGCCCGTCCTTGACGGCCCGGCCGGCGTCGCGGCCCCAGACGTCCTCCGGTCGCCAGACCCTGCGCGGCAGTCGCGCGCAGGCGTCCGCCTTGCGGAACGAGAAGGGGATGCCGAGGAAGAGGAGCGGCAGCCAGTCGGCGTTGCCGCGGCTTCCGAGGTCCGCCAGCGAGGCGACCGGGGCCGACGAGCCCCATCCGCCGGGATCGGACTCGGGGAGGACGCCGAGCTGGCGGCCTCCCTCGACGAGCGCGCGCATGCGGTCGAGCTCCGGGCGCCGGTCGTGTAGCATCGACACGACGGCGCCGGGGGCGAGCTGCTCCCCGAGATTGGGCTTGATGGCGTCGTAGGTGGCGCCGTCCGCGCCGGCGAGCCCGATGTTGAGCGCCGCCTCGAGGAACGTCATGCGCAGCGACTTGCCGCGCCGACAGTAGGGAACGGTCACCTCCTCGGTGAGGTTCGCCACGCCCGGCCCCTCGGTGGCGGCGCAGGCCTGCGCGATGGCGACGTTCTTCGCGACGAGGCCGTCCGCCCCGTAGGGCTCCCGGTCGTCGTAGGCGCCGCTCCCGTGGCGGAACCAGACCGCGCCGTCGCGGTTGCGGGCGCGCTCGATCCAGGCCCTGTAGTCGGGCGGCGCGGCGACGAGCCCCTGTCCGTTGCAGACCATGAAGCCCAGGCCGATCCGGTCGTCCACGGCGTGCACGGCGCCGGCGACCTCGCCGACTAGCTCCGTGAGCGCGCGGGACCCGAAATCGCGCCAGGCGCGGCGCACGGACATCCCGCGAACCTTGCCCCCGGCGCAGATCTCCCGGACGAGCGCCTCGCGAGGCAGGGCGATGCCGGTCTCGGCGGCGAAGCGCGCGAGGCAGTCCGGGCAGAAGCAGCCGAAGGCGAGCGGCGGATGGTGCGGGAGGCGGAAGTCGTCGTCGAGCCACAGCACGGAGGGGCCGAGCCGCGCGTAGCGGGCGAAGACGGCGCGCAGGTGCCGCGCGAACGCGCGGGAGCGCGGGCAGGCGACGGCCCGGGCGGCGGCGCCGTCCTCGCCGACCATCTTCGGAAAGGGGTTGCGCCGCGTCCAGTCGTCGCTGTGTCCGATGGTCGAGGAGACGCCGATCTGGACGTCGACGCCCCGCGCCTTCAGGCACTCCACGAAGGCCTTCTGGACGCGAAAGTCGCGGACCGCGCGCGGACCGATCCGGAGCCCGGCGAAGGTGGCCAGCAGGATCCCGTCGCGAAAGGCGCCGGGATAGTCGCG
>CAMVRE010000073.1 GCA_947169825.1 uncultured Verrucomicrobiota bacterium
CTATGCGTTTTACGATTGTTCCGGACTGACGTCGGTCACGATTCCGGACAGCGTGACGAGCATCGGGAGCTATGCGTTTTCCGGTTGTTCCGGGCTGAAAACACTCTATCTTCCGAGACGGTTTAAAGGATCGTCCTTGAATGTTCCAAACGGTTGCACGGTTTACTATTATGACCATCGTCTCGTCGTCTCGACTTCATTCGGGATTCCCGTTCCTGCTGGAGAAACGGGGTGGTATGACGGAACGAACGTCTCGGCATCCGTTGCCGGGCCGGATCCGGGCGATTCCGGTGTCCGCTACGTTTGCACGGGCTGGACGGGGACGGGGAGCGTTCCGGCGAGCGGGACGGGGACGAACGTCACGTTCGCGATCACCGAGGATTCGACGCTGACGTGGAACTGGAAGACGCAGGTCCTCGTCTCGGTGTCGGTGACGGGCGGAACGGGCGAACCGGAATCGCAATGGGCGGACTTCGGCGGAACGGCGGCGGTGGAGCTGCACCCCGACCCCGGGTTCCCGGTGTGGTCGGTTTCGCTTTCCGGCGACGCGGACGGCGCGACGGTCTCCGGGACGACGCTCTCGGTTCCGGCGGACCGCCCGCGGGAAATCGGCGTCGCGTTCGCGGAGCGGAAGCTCGCGCTGGCCGTCTCGTCGGAGCGCGGAACGCCGACGCCGGCGCGCGGAACGTCGTTCTGGTCGTGGGGCGACGTGGTGTCGGCAAGCGTCGCGGCGCCGCCGGAGGCGAACGGGTGGCAGTTCGTCTGCACGGGCTGGTCGGGGACGGGCAGCGTCCCGGCGAGCGGGACGATTCCGAGCGTCGCCTTCCTGATCGAAGAGGATTCGTCGATCGCGTGGAACTGGACGACGAACGTCTGGATCGAATGCGCGGTGACGGGCGACGCGACGTCCGCCGGGCTCGCCGCGTGGCGCGCGAAGGGGGGCGCGGCGGCGGTGGTGCCGTTCGCGGCGGCGGGCGCGCCGATCTCCTGGACGATCGCGGGGGACGCGGACGGCGTCGCGGTGAATCCCGACGGCGGCAGGATCACGATTCCCTCGGACCGGCCGCGGTCGATCACGGTCGCGGTGACGCACCACACGACGACCAATTCGGTCGAGACCGGCGAGCCGGCCGCGTGGAGCGGCGTCGGCGCCGCGGCGGGATGGCGGCTCGCGCCGGACGAGACGGCCGTGGACGGCTGGAGCCTGCGGAGCGAAGAGATCGAGTCCGGCGAAACCGCGTCGGTCGAAATCGCCCTGCCGCACGCCGGGACGCTTTCGTTCGACTGGCGCGTGTCGTCAGCCGTGCGGAAGCACTTCGCCTGCTGCTACGTGGACGGGACTCGGAAGGCCCGGATCACGGGAGAGACGGACTGGGCGACGGAGACGGTCGCGCTCGGCGACGGGCCGCACGTCGTCCGGTGGACCTACGAAAAGAGCTCTGCGGCCGCAACGGGCGACGACGCGGCGTTCCTCGACAACGTGCGCTGGGCTCCGCTCACGCTCGCGGACGCGCTCGACGCGGAAGGAATCGAATGGAGCACGGAAGGCGGCGCCGCGTGGGTGCCGCAGGTTTCCGTTTCGTCCGACGGCGAAGACGCCGCGAAAAGCGGCTCCCTCGTCGGAGAGGAAACGAGCCGGCTCGTCGCCACCGTCGCCGGTCCCGGCACGCTTTCCTGGCTCTGGAAGACCGACGTGGAGGATCTCGCCGGCGTGGACGTCTACCTCGACGGAGCGATGCTCGACGAACCGTATCTGATGGACGAACCGGACTGGACGGCTGCCTCGGTCCGGATCGACGGCGAAGGGACGCACCGCCTCGAATTCCGGTTCTGGAACGGCGGAACGGAGGCGACGATCGGAGATTGCGCCTACATCGACTGCGTGGAATGGAATTCGGACTACGTCATCGTGGAGGGCGTCGTGATCCCGAAGGACTGGATCCGGACGAACGCCGCGGACATCCTTGCGGCCGCGAACGGGAACTTCGCCGCAGCCGCGAGCGCGACGGCCGCCAACGGTCGCGACAAGGTCTGGGAGTGTTACGTGGCGGGCGTGGATCCGTCCGATCCGGCCTCGCGCTTCCTCGCGACGATCGGCTTCGACGAAAACGGCGAACCGGATGTGAAGTGGACGCCGGATCTCGGAGGCGACCGCGAATACGTCGTGGACGCCAAACGGGATCTCGACGGCGAATGGGGCGGGATGGATGCCGACAGCCGCTTCTTCCGCGTCCGCGTCGCAATGCCCGGCGGTTTCGGGGCCTACACGATCACGTTCGACACGGACGGCGGCAGCGCCGTCGCGCCGATCGCGGCTGCCTACGGCGCGGCTCTGGCGGCGCCCGCGGATCCGGAGAAGCTGGGACACGACTTCGCCGGGTGGCTTCCGGCGTTCCCCGCGACGATGCCCGCGTATGACCTCACGCTCATGGCGCAATGGGCACCGAAGAACTACACAATCGCGTTCGACGCGGACGGCGGCAGCGATGTTGTAGCAATCACCGCGGCCTGCGGCTCGGCCCTGACCGCGCCGGAAAACCCGACGAAGGACGGATACGACTTCGCGGGCTGGTCGCCGCCGCTTCCGGCGGCGATGCCCGCGTCCAACCTGATGGTGGTCGCGCAGTGGACGCCGAAGAACTACACGATCGCGTTCGACACGGACGACGGCAGCGCCGTCGCGCCGATCACGGCGGCTTACGGCTCGGCCGTGACCGCGCCGGAAAACCCGACGAAGGACGGATACGACTTCGCCGGGTGGCTTCCAGCGTTCCCGGAGACGATGCCACTCGGAGGCGAGACGCTCGTCGCGCAGTGGACGCCGAAGAACTATACCATCACGTTCGACACGGACGGCGGGAGCACGGTCGCGGCGATCACCGCGGCCTATGGCTCGGCCGTTTCCGCGCCGGAGCCGCCGACGAGGGATGGATACGCGTTCGCAGGGTGGTCGCCGGAGTTTCCCGCGACGATGCCGCTCGACGGCGCGGCGCTGACGGCCCAGTGGACGGCCAACCGGTATTCCGTCCATTTCGAACCCGGGGAAGGGACGGGCACGATGGAGGACCAGTCGTTCTACTACGGCGTGACGCAATCTCTTTCCCGATGCACCTTCGCGAACGGCGGGTATTCGTTCGCCGGCTGGACGACGAACGCGAACGGCGACGTCGTCTACGCCGACGGCGCGCTCGTCGAGAACCTCGCGACGGAAGACGGTGCCGTCGTGACGCTCTGGGCCGTGTGGACGGAGTCGCTCCCCGGTCTCGCCATCCGATACTACGACATCGACTCGTCGGGCTATTCGATCTGGACTCAGTCCGAAAGCGCGATGGAAGACTACTTCGCCGGCCATGCGCCGACGATCGCGACGAACACGCTCGCATTCGGTTCCAGCTTGGAGCCCGGATTCACTAGCTCCTCCCAGCTGGGCGATTCCGATCAGGCCAAGATCGCGAATTTCGGAATGACGGCCGTAGTGCCCGGTGTGTGTCGCTTCCACGGGAAATACGCCTCCGAAGGCACGGAATACTTTGCCACATTCCTGTCCGGATCGATTTCCGTCGCCGAGTCCGGCGGCTATTCGTTCGCCGCCATCGACGATGACTATATCGTCATCTACGTGGACGGAACGAAGGTCGCCAACGCGCAATGGGGCGATATCGCATCCGGAAGCATGGCGCTCGATGCCGGAATGCATTCGATTTCAATCGGGTACTATGAAATCACCGGAGGACAGGGATTTACCGTCCAATGGAAGAAGCCCGGCGATACATCCTACGCCCCGATTCCGCAGTCCGTTCTTTCGCATTGACCCGGGTGAAGGTCGGGATGCCGTAGAGGCTCCGCGGCGGACTTGCGGGGCGGGGGCGGGTTGTGGGAGAATGGGCGGCGATGCCGCCTCCGCACCACAGGGACCTGCACGAGACGCCGCAGCGGGCCGACGCGCCGATGCGGACGCTCGCGCGGCTGCTCGGGCTGCTGCGCGGGCGCGGGCGGCGCGTCGCGTGGCTCCTGCCCGCGCAGATCGTCGTGACGGCGGCGGGTCTCGTCTGGCCGTGGATCCTCGGCCAGGCGACGAACGTCATCGTCGACTCGGGCGGGGCCGTCCCGTGGGGCCGCCTCGCGGCGCTGCTCCTCGGCGGGCTCGCGGCCTCGGCGCTCGGCGCGGCGGCGCAGGCGCTCAACGGCGTCGCGACGGTGCGGCTCTCCGTCGGGAGCGTGAAGGACATGCGCCGCGCGCTCTTCGCCGCGGTCGTGCGGCTGCCGGTCGCGCGCCACGACGGGACGCGCCACGGCGAGTTCATGAGCCGCCTCGCCAACGACACCGCGTCGGCGGGCGAGACGCTCGGGCAGGGCATCCTGCAGTTCATCGCCTCGTGCCTCTCGCTCGCGATGACCTTCGCGTTCATGCTGTGGCTCAACTGGCGCCTCGCGCTCGTCTCGTGCGCGACCGTCCCGCTCGCCTTCGCCGCGGGCCGGGCCATCGCCCGGATCTCGCGCCGGCTCTACCGCGCGCGCCAGGCGGCGATCGGCGAGATCAACGCGATGGCCGAGGAGATGATCTCCGGCCAGCACACCGTCCAGGCCTTCTGCCGCGAGCCCGCCGCCGAGGACGCCTTCGCGCGCCTCTCCGACCGCGTCCGCGCCCTCGCGCTGCGCGCGGACGTCGTCGGCGGCGCGATGGGCCCCGTGATGAACGCCGTCGGCAACCTCGGCTATCTGTTCGTCGCCGCCGCCGGCGGCTGGCTCGTGCTGCTCGGCCGCGCGGACGTCGGCCTCGTGATCGCGTTCCTGCTCTACGCGCGCCAGTTCGGCCGCCCCGTGAACGAGCTCGCCTCGCAGTTCACGCAGATCCAGAGCGCGATCGCCGGCGCGGAGCGCGTGTTCCGGACGATGGACGAGCCGCCCGAGGACGACGCCGGGCGCGCGCCGCTCGACCCCGCCGCCGTGCGCGGCGCGATCCGCTTCGAGAACGTCCGGTTCCGCTACGGCGAGGGCCCCGACGTCATCCGCGGCTTCTCGCTCGACATCCCCGCCGGCGCGCGCGTCGCGATCGTCGGCGAGACGGGCTCGGGCAAGACGACGCTCATCAGCCTCCTCGCGCGCTTCTACGACCCGCAGGAGGGGCGCATCCTGCTCGACGGCGTCGACATCCGCGACATCCCGAAGCCGGACCTGCGCCGGACGATCGCGATCGTCCTGCAGGACGTGCGGCTCTTCGGCGGGACGATCGCGGAGAACATCGCCTTCGGCTGCGAGGGGGCGACGCGCGAGCAAATCGAGGCGGCGGCCCGCCTCGCGGGCGCGGACGGCTTCGTCCGGCGCCTGCCGCGGGGCTACGACACGCCGATCGACCAGACCGACACCGCGCTCTCGCAGGGCCAGTGCCAGCTGCTCTCGATCGCGCGCGCCGCGCTCGCCGACCCGCGCATCCTCGTCCTCGACGAGGCCACGTCGAGCGTCGACACGCGCACCGAGCTTCGCATCCAGGAGGCGATGGCGCGGCTGCTGCGCGGGCGGACGAGCATCGTCATCGCGCACCGGCTCTCGACCGTCCGCGACGCGGACCGGATCGTCGTGCTCGACCGCGGCGAGATCGTCGGCGCCGGGACGCACGAGGAGCTGCTCCGCTCCAACGCCCCCTACCGCCGCCTCTGCGGCGTTTCCGGCGAGCCCGCGTCGGCGGCGCGCGCCGGTCGCCCGGACTAATACGCGCCGGCGCCGAAGACGACGGTCCAGACCGTCCGCGCGACGATGCGGACGTCGAGGACCCAGCTGCGGTTGAGCGCGTACCAGTTGTCGAGCATCGCCATCGCCTCGAAGCCGACGTCGCTGCGGCCGGAGACCTGCCAGATGCAGGTGAGGCCCGGCGGGACGGTCTGGCGGAAGCCCTGCCACGAGCCCAGGTAGGGCTCGATGTCCTCGCACGGCAGCGGCCGCGGCCCGACGAAGCGCATCTCGCCCCGGGCGATGTTGACGAGCTGCGGCAGCTCGTCGAGGCTCGTCTTGCGGAGGAAGTGGCCGACGCGCGTGACGCGCGGGTCGTCGTGCAGCTTGAAGAGCGCGCCGTCGGTCTCGTTGCGCGAGCGGAGCGCCGCGAGGCGCGACTCGGCGTCGGCGACCATCGTGCGGAACTTGAGCATCCGGAACTTCCGGTTGCCGAGGCCGTAGCGCTCCTGGACGAAGAGCGCGGGGCCGGGCGTCTCGAGGCGGATGGCGAGCGCGCAGAGGAGCAGCACCGGCGAGGCGGGGACGAGCAGGGCGGCGGCGAGCGCGCGCGAGGCGAGGTCGCGCAGGCGCGAGGGCGCGTAGGCCGAGCCGGGCGCGGCGTAGTGGACGAGCGGGATGCCGCGGATGGTGTCGCCGAAGTGGAACGGGTTGTGCAGGCGCAGGAAGCGCGAGGACTGCACGACGCAGGCGCGGTTGGCGCGGCGCGCGGCGTCGAGCAGCGCCGCGAGCGCGGCGGGCGGGATGTCGGCGTCGACGACGAACACCGCGGCGATGCCGGGGATGCGGTCGAGGCGCTCCGCGAGGAGAGCGCGCGCGGCGGCGGCGGTGCGCGGCGCGGGGGCGCGGTCCACGACGCGGTAGCCCTTGATCCTCCCCTCGTCCGACCACTGCGCGACCGTGTCCGCGTCGCGTCCCTCGCCGACGAGCAGCGTGCGCTGGATCAGGCGGCCGCGGCGGCGCATCGAGGCGATCCACCGGTTGGTGAGGCGGCGCGCCAGATAGGTGCAGGGGACGTTGAGGAGAAGCACGAGCGGGAGGAATCCTCGCATGTGCCAGGCGTTCTTGCGGAAGTAGAGGGTCGCCGCGACGAGGAGGAAGAGCGCGCCGTTGGAGAGGACGAGGTTCCAGAGCAGCGGCGTGTGGCGCAGGCGCAGGTGCCCCTCGTAGAGGCCGAGGACGGCGTGGGCGAAGAGCAGGAACGCGCCGAAGCAGAGCAGATACCACCAGGCGTTCTCGACGTAGAAGATCGGGTAGCGCGCGGCGGAGAACTCCGTCCCTCGGAGGGGCTGCCCGACGAAGTGGTAGAGCGGGTCGAGGTCGAGGCCGAATCGGACGAGGTAGGTGAGCGCGTAGGCGGCGCAGAGCCCGAGGAGGTCGTCGAGGACGTGGAGCCAGCGAATCGCGGAGACGGCGCGCTCCGCCGGGTAGGGCGGCAGCGCGCGCGGGTCGAACGGCGCGTCCGGCGGGATCGGATCCCTACCCACGGCGGGGGCCCTCCCAGGCGCGGACGGCCGCGACGAGGCGGTCCACGGCCTCCTCCTGCGGGAACTGCGCGAGGCGCTCGCCGCGGGCGTAGAGGAAGAACGCGTTCCTGCCGCCGACGAGCGCGAGGTCGGCGTCGCGCGCCTCGCCCGGGCCGTTCACGACGCAGCCCATCACGGCGACGCGCGGGCGGGGGAGCGCGGGCTCGGCGCGGTAGAGGCGCTCGAGGGCGTCCTCGACGCGGCGCGCCGTGCCGATGAGGTCGCACTGCGTGCGGCCGCAGGTCGGGCAGCTCGTCACGTCGGGGCCGGGCGCGCGCAGGCCGAGCGAGCGCAGCACCGCGAGGCCGACGCGGACCTCGTTCTCGGGCGCGTCCGTGAGCGAGACGCGGATCGTGTCGCCGATGCCCTCCGCCAGGAGGATGCCGAGCGCGACGGAGGAGGAGACCGTCCCGCGCAGGAGCGTCCCGGCCTCGGTGAGGCCGAGGTGGAGCGGGTGGCGCGTCCTCGAGGAGAGCAGGCGGTAGGCCGCGACCATGCGCGGGACGTCGGACGCCTTCACGGAGACCTTGATGTCGCCGAAGCCGGCGTCCTCGAGGAGCGCGATCTCCCCGAGCGCGCTCTCGACGAGCGCCTCGGGCGTCGCGCCGCCGTGGCGGGCGAGGACGTCCTTCTCGAGCGAGCCGGCGTTCACGCCGATGCGGATCGGGACGCCGCGGTCCTTCGCGGCGGCGGCGACCTCGCGGACCTTGGCCGCGGAGCCGATGTTGCCGGGGTTGATGCGGAGGCCGTCCACGCCGGCCTCGAGCGCGGCGAGGGCGAGGCGGTGGTCGAAGTGGATGTCGGCGACGATCGCGCGGGGGCCGACGGCGCGCTTGATCTCCGCGAGCGCGGCGGCCGCGGCGGCGTCGGGCACCGCGAAGCGGACGATGTCCGCGCCGGCCTCGAAGCAGGCGAGCGCCTGCGCGGCGGACGCGGCGGCGTCGCGCGTGTCGGTGTTCGCCATCGTCTGGACGGACACCGGCGCGCCGCCGCCGATCTCGACGGCGCCGACGCGGATGCGGTGGGTGGACTGGCGGGGAAGCGGCTGCATGGCTAGCGTCCTCCGAAGAGCCTTGAGAGGTTCCAGACATCGTGGAGCGAGAGCCACGCGAAGAGGATCAGGATCAGGATGGTGAAGAATCCCACGAGCCGCTCGATGACGCGCGGCGGGAGCTCGCGCCCCGTGAGGCCGCGCCAGAGCGCGAAGACGATGTGGCCGCCGTCCAGGACCGGGATCGGCAGCAGGTTGATGATCGCGAGGTTCACGTTGAGGAAGCGGACGAACGCGAGGGTGGCGGTGAAGCTCGTGAGGAACCACAGCCACATCGACGAGAGGATCGTCACGGGACCGCCGAGCGCCTTTCCGATGCGCCCGCGCTCGCCCTTGTGCGCCTTGCCGACGAGCGGGCCGAGGACGCGCCAGATCGACTTCGCGTCGCCCTCCAGCTGCGCGCCGGGGAGGCGCTGGCGCGCCCACTGCGGGACGGAGGCGTCGACCTCCACGGGCGCGATTCCGGCGAGGAGGGCGGCCCACGCGCCCTGGGCGGGGACGACGGGCGAGAGGACGATGCCGACCATGAAGTGCTTCGGCCCGCGCCTCTCCGCGGCCATCTCGCGCGGCGTCACGGCGACGTCGCGCAGGCGGCCGTCCCCGTCCATCAGCGTCAGCGCGAGCGTGCGGCCGCCGGAGTTGCGGACGCGGCCCTGGAAGTCGTCGAACGAGAGGACCGCGACGCCGTCGAGCGCGACGAGGACGTCGCCGGGCCGGACGCCCGCCTCCTCGCCGGGCGAATCGTCCATCACCGTGACGACGCAGCACTGCGGCGCGGGCTCGACGGCGTTCAGGACGCCGTAGCCGCCGTCCGCGAGGAACTGCGCGCGGCCCGCGGCGTCCGGTCCGAGCGGGGACGGCGCGCCCGTCTCCGCGGCGGTCTCGTAGGCGTAGCGGGCGGGCCGGTCGCGGACGTCGCGCACGGCGCCGTCGAGCAGGTTCGAGACGGAGAAGACGACCTCGCGCCTCTCGCGCGCGGCGGGGAGGAGGGCGACCGCGAGGTCGGCCCACCCCGCCACGGGTTCGCCGTCCGCCGCGAGGATGCGGTCGCCGGCGCGGAAGGGCGAGGTCCCGAGCTCGAGCGAGCCGGGTGCGACGTTGGTGGCGAGGGCGCCGACGACGGCGCCGAGGCCGTTCCAGCGCGTCGGGACGCGCGCGCCGCGGATCGGGAGCGCGATCGCCGCCTCGGCCTCGCGGCCCTTGCGGTAGTAGCGGACGCGGACCGGCTCCGCGCCCTCGGCGGCCGCGCCGCCGCGCGCGGCGAGCGCCTCGCCGAAGAGCCGCGCGAAGGAGTCGGGCGAGACGACGCGGCGGCCGTCGACCGCGAGGATCACGTCGTCCTTCCGCAGGCCGGCCGCCTCGGCGGCGGCGCCCTCGAAGAGCTCGCCCACGCCGCAGGCCGCGGCCTGCACCGCGCCCGAGACGACGTTGTAGCCGAGGCGGTTCCTCGAGAGGGCCGCGGAGATCTCCGCGGCGGCGCCGTCGTGGAGGTTCGAGACGGAGAGGCGGATCGTGTCCGACTCCGCCAGGAGGTGCGTCTCGGTGACGAAGTCGTCCCACGAGACGACGGGCCTGCCGGCGACGGCGAGGATGCGGTCGCCCGGGCGCAGGCCGGACGCCTTGGCGTCGGAGCCCTTCTCGACCGCGCCGACGACGGCGCCGCCGAACTGCAGCGGCTTCGGGACGGGCGGCGGGAGCGCCCAGACGAGGAACGCGAGCACGACGGCGAAGACGACGTTGCCGAAGGGGCCGGCGGCGGCGACGAGGATGCGCTTCCACCACGCGGCGGGCGGGAGCGGCGTGGCGAACTCCTTCTTCTCCTTCGTCGGCTTCGCGGGGTCGTCCTCGCCGTCCTTCGCCTTCTTCCCCTTGCCGCCCTGGATGTGCTCCATGCCGGCGGGATCGAGCTGGGGGAGCGCGACGTAGCCGCCGAACGGGACGGCGCTGAGGCGGTATTCCGTCCCGCGCCAGCGGCGCCTCCAGAGGACGGGCCCGAAGCCGAGCGAGAAGACGTCGGCGCGGAGCCCGAGCGCCTTGGCGGCGAGGAAGTGGCCGCCTTCGTGGATGAGGATCGTGAGGCTGAAGAAGACGAACACGCCGAGCGCGGCGAGCAGCCACAGGCAGACTTCGCCGAGCCAGGCGAGCGGGGCGGTGGATGCGAGGAAGGGGAGGGGGGGAGGCATGGGATGCAGGGCGCGGAACGGCGGCGGAGCATACCACACCCACGCACAAGCGCGCAACCGCACTGGGGCGCGCGCGGCGCGCGCTTCGTCCGGTTGAGGTCGTCCTTGAACCGATCGATTACCCCGTCCTTCTTCTTACGGCCTCGACCGGCCTCGGCATGTCTCCTCCCGCGCCCGGCCTCGGCGCCGCTCCGAGTATCGGACACCTCTCCAACGCCTGCAAAAGCGCTTTCTCCGACCGTGTTGCAGGAAGCGCCAGGAGCCGCCGTGCGGCGGCGTGGCGGGGTGCGAGCGCCTTTCGCCACGGGGCGGGGACGCTCTTCGGCAGCTCCTTCTCCAGCAGGATCGCCGC
>CAMVRE010000074.1 GCA_947169825.1 uncultured Verrucomicrobiota bacterium
GGTGTTCTCGTCTGCGGTCCCCGCCGTGCCTTGACTGTATCTTCCGCCGCTCGTGCCGCCGCCGCCGCTGGCGCTGACATTCCCGGGACCGGTGATAATCAGCGTCGCGTCCTTCGGCAGGATGATGCCCGCGCCGCCGCCCACGCCTCCCTGTTCGCCATTGTACGCATCGGCCCAAAGCGTTCCGTCTTTTTTCTTCACATAGATCACGACCGTTGCGCCTGGGGCGACGGCGAGACCGCTCTTGCCGTCGTACCGCCCCAGGAACGACGCCCCGTTTTCGACCACGTAGACCGTGCCGTTGGTGAGCGGCTGCGTGGCGTCGTAGCTACCGTCGAGGACGACGGATTTCGTGAAGCCGGCGTGCGCGGGCGCGGCGAAGGCGAGGACTGCGGCGGCGGCGGCCGACAAGGCGGCGGAGGGGTGGGTGGTGCGTTTCATGGGGAGGGATTTTACACGCGGCCGCCACGCGGCGCCAGCGTTATTTTCGTGCGACTGGCCAGGGAAGGCACCGTAGACGGCCGCTACCCCGCCACGACGGGGGTCGTGACCGTGGAGCCGTCGAGGGCGATGGTGGTGGTCCAGCGGAACTTCACCGGGCAGCCGACGGGTTCGGAGTAGGTGATGGTCACGGCGCCGGTCTGCGCGTCCTTGGCGAGCGTGAAGGTGAGCGCCACGTGTTCGTCGACGGAGAGTCCGAGGCCGGGTGCCGCCGAGAGGAGCGGCGCGGAGGCCGCCTGCGTGGCCGCGCTGTACACCGCGCCGAGCTGTTCGGGATGGACGGCTCCCACGAGTTGCGCGATCTTGTCCGCGATGGCGGCGTGCGAGGCGGCGACCTCGGGGTTTGTTTCCTGACCGCGCATGGCGACGAGGGTTGTGCCGTCCGGGAAATTGAACCTGAAGCGGTTGTTCTCCGGAGAAATGGCGGGCTGGCCGGAGGCGACGAGATTCGGGCGCTGCGGGCGCACGAGGTCGCGCTTGAGCTGTGCGAGCCCCGCCACCGACGAAACGACGCCCTCGATGTAGTCGTTGGCCTCGGTGACGTAGGGGGCGTATGGGATTGTCTTGCCGGTGAGATGCGCGTCAAGAGCCTCGTCGAGCGTGCAGCCGGTGTTGGCGAGGAGACCGTTGATCGCCACCATTCCTCCCTGCGTGATGACCTTCTGCTTGAATTGGTCGTAAACGAAGTCGGAGAAATGCCTGTTGAGGGCGTGGTTCGTGCCGCGCTTCGCGGCCGGGACGTCCGGGAAGAGCAGGTCGAGAACCTGGTTCCGCGTCGGCGTCCTGTCGTCGGCGAAGAGCGCCTCGGCCTGTTCGAGCCGCCGCAGCACGCGGGCGACGAAAATGGGGGAGTCGGTGGTTCCCCAGGCGAAAGCGGCGGCTTCCTGCTCGTTCGCGCCGAGGGGGCAGAGCACGTCCATGATGCGGTACATCAGGTGGCGCGCGGCGGGCGGGACGATCGCCAGCGTATTGTAGCAGCTGCTCCCGAAATGGCGGCAGAGGTGGCGCATCGCGGGGTTGTTCGCCGCGCCGAAGACTTCCTCCGGGTCCTCCTTTTCGAGGTCGATGTCGTGGTTGAGCGCGATTTCGTCGAAGAGGAACTTGGCGAAGCCGGCGCCCGATTGCGGCTTGACTGCGGTATGGGCGCCGTTGAGGAGCGTCGGGGTGTCCTTCCTGCCGGCCTGGAGGTCGGCGGCGACCTTGGCGTACCAGCCGTCGTAGGCGGCGGAGAGGCGGAGGCCGCTGCGGTAGTTGTCGACCGAGTCGAGGAAGCGGCCGCCGGCGCGCACGAGGCGGAAGGCGGGGTTGCCGGGCGTCGTGACGGCGGCGAACGCCTGCTCCTCCGTGCAGTTCGTGGCGGCGCGGTGGAGCGCGTAGGCGCGGGCGAGGCCGGGCAGTTCCGACTCGGCGAAGCCGAGGGCGCGGGCGCGGGCGGCGAGCGGGCCGCCGAGGAAGGCGGCCTCGTTGGCGCGGATGGCTGCGAGGGGCCGGACGGCGGAGCGGGCGAGCGAGCGCAGCAGCGTCGGGGTGATCTCAACGGCGGTGCCGGAGGCCCGCACGGCCTCGGCCAGCGTCGCGCCCGCGGGTGCGTCCGGCGCGAAGAGCGCGAGGGCGTCGGCGACGGAGAGGCCCTCGATGTGTTCGTCGCGGCAGGCGTCGGCGAGGGCGCGCGCGAAGAGCGGCTCCATCGTCGGCCTGCCGAGCGAGGCGGCGAGCGTCGCGTTGGCCTCCGGATCGCGGAGGAAGTGGTTGAAGGAGTTTGCGCCGTTGAGCGGGGAGTTTTGGCTGAACGGCTCGTGGCCGACGTCGGGCCGGTCGAAGAAGGCCGCGATGTCGTCGCGGAGCCCGGGGTAGCGGTCCACGGCGACGCGCAGGATCGCCTGGCCGATGCTGGAGAGTTCGTCCTGGCCGACGATTTCCTCGTCGCCGATCGCGGCGGGAACCCGGAGGCCCGCGGCGTGCGACGCGGCGAACATCTGCTGCGCGATCTGCGTCGACGGGGCGCCGGAGCGCAGGAGGGCGGCGAGCGGCGCCAGGTCGATCTGCTCCGCCGCGGCGACGATGCGGTCGAACTTGAAGTTCTTCGTCTTCTCGGTGCGGAGGACCAGCTTCTTCATCTCGTCCCTGGCGACCGGCGAGAGCTCCCGCTTCTCGTTCCCGCCGACCGGCAGGAGTTTCAGGCGGTCGATCGCGTCGAGCGCGTCGGCGCGCTCCTGGGCGAACTTCCTCGCCAGGTCGCGGAACAGCCCCTCGATCTCGGCGTTGTCGCCGATCTTCCTCCTGCCGTTGGCGATGTCGTTCCTGAGATTGTTCGCGGAGGTC
This sequence comes from uncultured Verrucomicrobiota bacterium, assembly GCA_947169825.1. GTDB lineage: Bacteria > Verrucomicrobiota > Kiritimatiellia > RFP12 > UBA3636 > UBA3636. The sequence goes on from CAMVRE010000074.1 coordinate 2,824, forward strand.
ACGATGCGTCCGAGCGCGATCGTTTCCGGACGGATGCTTTCGCGCGGGATGCCGAGCTGGCGCGCGAGTTCGTCCGCGGCCCAGCCCTCGGCGGCCTCCTTGGCGGCGGCGAGGGCGCGGTTGCGCACGATGCTGGCTTCGATCGCGCCGGAGATGTCCCCGAGGATGGAGCGCGACTGTTCGAGCGAGGCCGAGGCCATGAGCCGCTCCTTGAGACCGGGCAGGGTGGCGAAGAGGGCGTTGACGACGTTGCTGGCCTCGTACTTGGAGTCGCCGGCGGCGACCAGGCGGCGCTCGCACTCGCGGGTGAGGAAGCGCCGGACGACGCGGTCCGTCGCATACGGGACGAAGGCGTTGCGCAGCTCGTCGGGGGTCGAGCGCACGGCGCCGGGCGTGTGCGGGAAGAGGCCGTTCGGCATGGCGAAATTCTCGACGAACTTCTGGGCCGTCTCGCCTTCGGGGACGCCGTCCTCGCCGTAGCGCGCGCGCAGGTCGGCGTGGCAGCCCGTGACGATCTTCGCGAACTCGTGGGGGAGAAGGTCGAGGTGCTTTCTGAGGTTGGAGAAGAGGAGTCCGTTGTAGACGTAATCCTGCGTGACGGGGATGTAGGCGTTGAACGAGCCCTCCGGGCGGTCGAGCGTGGGACGCCTGAGGTAGTCCTCCACCCGCGGCTCCCGGCGCAGGGCCTCGCCCGCGACGTCGTCATCCAGGTCCACGAGCACCCGGAGGAACGAGACCGCGTCGGCGTCGGAGAGGCGGTTGGCGACGGAGAGCGTCCGGTAGTCGGCGATGCCGCGGTCGCCGAGGAGCGAGACGATGGCGATGCGCGCCGAATTGGCTCCGGTCGCGTCGTGGGGGAGATTGTTGATCCAGTCGCGGCGCGCCTCGCGCGTCTCGAGCTTGCGGAACGCGCGCCGGGCGAGGATCTCGTCGTCGCGCGGACCGACGCCGTAGTCGAGGCGCGCGAGGATGTCGTCGAGCTTCCTGAGGTAGTCGCGCTCGCTCATGCCGAGCTTGAGCTCGAGGGCGGGGCCGTCCGCCGGCGTGAAGGTGAAGCCCGCGTCGGGCTCGTCGGAGGGGTTGCCGTTGGAGCGCTCGAGGATGCGCGCCTTCTGGCGCAGCGCCTCCTCCTTGAGGAGCCGCCGGTCGCCCTGCGAGAAGAAGTCCACGTCGCCGCCGATGACCGACATCGTGACGGCGACGCTCTTGGCGTAGCGCTCCTTGCGCGTGGCGCCGAGCCCGGCGTTCGTCGCGTTGCGCTTGGCGGCGAGCTTCTGTTGCTTCGAGGGCCGGTAGCCGGCGTGCAGCTCCGCGTCCGTCTCGATGCGGACGTCCTGCTGCGCGGCGTTGAGCGCGGCGGCGTTGCGGTCGAGGATCTCCCGGATCTGCTGGCGGGAGAGCGGCCTGATGTTGCGGTCCGCGAGCGAGAGGTCGCGCGGGTTCTCCGCGGCGAGCCCCAGCTCGGCGCGGACGCGGCGGATCTCGTCCGCCGCGACGCCGTTCTGCGAAAGCGCGCGGACGAACGCCTCCTTGATCGCCAGCACCTCCTTGTGCGAGACCTCGACCCGGTTCTTGCCGGTCGAGTGGACGTGGTTGTTGATCTGCTCGAGGGCGTTCTCGCCCGCGAGGCGGACCTCGCCGGCGTTGTATTTGCCGCTGGAGACGGCCTGGAACTGGGCGAGCGAGACGTTGACGTTGGCGAGGTTGACGGGGGGAAGGGGCATGGCGGAGCTCCGGTTGAAAGGTTGAAAGGTTGAAGAGTTGAAAGGTTGCAGAGTGAAGAGTGGAGAGTGAAGGGAGAAGGGAGAAGGACGAAGGACGAAGGATGGGAGGGGAAAGGGGGCGGGCTCGCCGCGAGGACGATGATTCTACACGAAAGGGCCGGTGTAGGATACAGGAAAGTTTCCTTGTCCGGGCGAGGCCCGAGACTCACGATGGCGGGTTCCATGGTCCGTCAGAGAAGAAACGGCGGAAAGTCCTTCGTGGAAACGGCCGTGCACTCCGCCTCCGGATAGGCGTCCCGAAACGTCTTGGCGACCGCCTTTCGTTCCTTTCGCGGATTCCATTTCAGTTCGTATGCCTTCAAGTCGCCGGCAGATTCCTCCAGAAGGTCGACCTCCTGTCCCTGCGCCGTCCGCCAGAAGAACATCCGCGTCTCCGGCGCATCGGCAAGCAGCCTCTTCCTGCGTTCGGCAACGAACCAGTTCTCCCAGATGTGTCCCGCCTCGTCCGGCCCGCGCTGCGCGAGCGGCCGCCAGTCGCCGAGGACGTAGTTCCGGATGCCGCAGTCGTAGAAATAGACCTTCTTGCTCTTTTTCAGCTCGCGGCGGAGATTCCTGGAATAGCTGCCGAGCCGGAACACGATGAACGCCTTCTCCAGGATGTCCACGTATTTGGCGACGGTCTTGGAGTCGCAGCCGGCCGTTTCGCCGATTTCCGAATACGAGACCTCCTGTCCGATCTGGAACGCCAGCGCGCGCAGGAGCCGGTCCAGAAGCTCCGGCTTCTTGATCGCTTCGTGGCTGAGGACGTCCTTGTAGAGGTATCCCTTCCCGATTTCGCGGATCCGGGCGACCTCGTCGCCGGGATGCGCAACCACGTCGGGATACGACCCGAAGACGAGCCGCTGCTCGAGAAGGCGCATCTCGTCGGCGGGCGAGCTCGCGTCCGAAAGCTCCCTGAAGGACGGCGGCAGAAGCGTGTATTCGAACTTCCGCCCGGTGAGGGGCTCCTCGGTTTTCTCCGCCAGCGCCTCGCTGGACGAACCCGATGCGATCGCCTGGACGCCCTTCACCTTGTCGTAGATCCGTTTCAGCACCCAGCCGATCTCCGGAATCTTGTGCGCCTCGTCGACGAAGATCACCTTCTTCCGCCCGACGAGCATCTTCAACCGCTCCGCCGAGGCGTCCGCGAGCAGCTCCCGGTCGGAGGTCTCGTCTCCGTTGAACGTCACGACGTCCCCCGCCAGCCCGGCGCCGGAAAGAAAATGCTCGATGGCCGTCGTTTTCCCAGACTGCCGCGGGCCATAGACGACAAGAACCTTGCCGCCGAACATCCGCTCCGAGAAAAAGGCATCGATTTCGCGTTTGATGAACATGGGTGTCTCCTCGGCGTCTGATTCTAGATCAAGAGAATCTTGGAGTCAAATCCAAAAAAGTCACATTTTTTTTGGATTAGGTCCCGGCCTCCCGCTTGTCCCGAGGGCTGCTTGTCTCCCTTGTCCAGCTCGTCCCTCCCGTCCGGGAGCCGTTTCCTCCGGTAGGGACGCGGCCACGCCGCGTCCGCCGCTCGCGAGGGCATCTCGACCTTCGCTTGGACGCGAATGCCGAGCCCGCCGGGATCATTGCACGGCTTCGAACTCGATCGTGAGAATGCCATCTTCGAACTTCTCGCCTAGGCTGCGGAAGGCCGCGCCGGGCGGAGGCGCCTTGCCGGGTTCGAGGACGGCGTTCTTGTATTTGACGATTTCGGGGATGTTCTCGTGAGCCCAGGCTTCCGCCTCGGAGGCCGGAATGCCGCCCGTGACGCGAAGCCGGATCCAGCCCGTGCGCGACGCGGCGTCGTAGTGCCAGCCGTCCTCGGCCGGGCGCACGGAGAACACCCACCCCGTGAAGGTGAGGAATTCGCCGTCGCGCTCCGTCTGGGGGCGCATGTATTCGCGGACGAACTGGGCGGGCTCGCCCGGATTCTTCGAGCGGAAGTCGTTCCGGACGAGCCGGTACACCTCCGGTTCGACGAGATGGATGACGGAGAACGTCTTCGACTTGTCCTTGATCGCCACGCGGACGAAGTATTGTCCGTCGCCCTTCGGCGTGATTTCACGGACCTCGAAGAGCGGTGCCGCCGGTTGCGGCGCCGGCACGGAAACCGGACCGGACGCAGGGCGGCCCGTCCCCTTGAGCGCCAGATCGAAACGCCATTCCCGACCGGCGGTCTTCGCGAGCGCCTGGCGCGTCAGGTCGTCCGCGGCGCGGCCGTTCGCGGCGGGGTCCTCGCGGAGCGACACGACCGCCTCGACTGTGCAGTCCCGTTGCACAGCGGGCAGCGCGAACGTCGCCTGCGTTTCGCCCGGCGCGACGCGCTTCCAGTCGTCGTGGTTCAAATCGGGAATCTTGAACTCGGCGATAAACGGGCCGATCGCAAACGCGCTCCGCCGCTTCGTCTCCGTGCCGATCACGGTCGAGGGGGTTCGTTTCAGGTCGTCGACAAATACCGCAAGATACTTGTGCACGCCAACAAGACCGAGATGCGAGATAGGTTTTGAACTTCCAGCTCCAGCGCGTTTGTCAAAGCAAGTATAAACCCCGATTTTCTTGCGTTCCGGGGGGGCGAACTTGTCTAGCGACTGAAGTTTTGGAGAAAGGGACGCATCGTAATACCGTTGACTGCTGGGCGTCGACGCTCCGAGAATGTCGGGCCCAATGAAATCATGCTCGCAATGCCAATCGGCGAAGGGTTGGACAAGGAGGGAATTGAGTGTGGCGAATCCATGGATGACACCGAATGACAGAAGCGATCCGAGTTGCCAAAAAACATAGGTCCCGAATCCGGGACGCGGATCGTTTGAATACACGGTATGCCATTTTGGCGTTTCGACATATCCGCCATATTGCGTCGACCATGCCGGTTCCAAGGCTCCGTTTGGCATGAAGATACACTCCGCGGCTCCAGGGAAAAAACCAATGGCAAGACGTTTCTGCTTGCGGACGATGACAGTCTCGGTGTGTTCGCGTTTTTCGAACCCTTCTAGAATCTCCAAGCCGAGTCCGACCGCGACGTCATTCCCGCGTTTCTGCAACCGGGCGTCCGAAGAGAGGACTTCCGTTTGAATCGGAAGCTCAGCCGTCTCGACAACACGCTCCGCATGCGTGAACGTTTCGGGCTTTCCGACATTGAACGCGACGCAGCCGGATCCGAGGACGGCGGCGGCGAGAAGCGCGGTTGCAAGCAGGGGTCGGATGGATTGGCCGGTCATTCGAACGTCACCGTGTAGACGAGTGCTTTGCCGCCCTCCAACAGATCCATCCGCAACGCTTCGCGCCGTGTGGCGTTCTCGCCCGTCGCGAACTGCTCGCGGAACATTCGCCGGACTTCGGGTTGGACCTTGCGGTCGATCTCAAACGTTTTGGACGTGTCGGTTACCGTCACGCGTACGGTCAATGTGCCGTCTTTCGGCTCGATGGATGAAATCTGGTACGGCTCGACACTCGTTCGGTTCGTCACGGCTCCTCTGCCTGTCGTTGCCGAGCCCAACCGGGGCGCGGGAAGCGCCACTGTGACGGGCCATTCCTTTTCCATTGCCAGTTCCAGTAAGGCACGGTCCTCGTCATTCCGAACTGCCGCGAGGCCACCGGGCGGCGGCAAGAACCGGACCGTTCCGTTCGCGAACGAATCGCCGTTGGCGGCGTCGAGCAGCCGAAATTCCGCCTTGTTCTCGCCCGGCGGAACGTCAGCCGTCTGGCAATAATCGAGAGACGGAAGGGACAGAAGCACGGAATAGGGGCCGGGCACGGTTCTGGAAATTGTCGTCTTTTTGGAATCTGCGCGGGATGTTCTCTCCGTCTCTTGCGGATCGTGAACGACATAGTAGCACCATTTGTAAAATCCGAAGAGCGCGGCCCTGCTGAACGAATTCGCGAATGTGTTTTGCGGATGCGTCGCATCTTCATGAAAGGTCCAAGCTCCGATCCTTTCCCGTTCTTCCTGGGAAAACTTCAGCAGCAGCGCCAGGTCTTCTGCCCGATATGTCCGGCTGGTATATCTTGCTCCGTTCTCGAAGGTTTTCTCCTCGCTTGATAGAAACCGTCCGTAATAATGGCGGTCATGTTCGAACGGCATGAACGCACCAAACAACACGGCAAACGGCGTGTTCAATATCGATAAAAGAAATTTACCTTCAGAATCTGCTCCGGCATTCCAAGCCCAGAGGCTCCCATGGGGTTTCTCCGTGGGCGGATTCTTGAGCGGCATCGTCGAATAGATGCCGTCGCCTTGATACGGAAGCCCTTGTTGACACAGCACGTTTGTCGGAGGTTGATTCCAAAACGATCCGTTCTGCGGGAAGAACCCGAAGGAAAGATACTTTCTCTTTTCGATCGACCCCTGTTCGTAATGTTGCTCTTGAGCTTGCTCGGAGGTGATGCGACCGTCAAGGCCGATGAAAACGGAAAAGTTGGTTTCTCCGTCGTTCTTGATCGTCGGTTCCGGTTCGTAGGTTTTCACGGGCGGTTTCGCCGTCGGCCGGATTTCGGCGGGATACTCGGTCGTGAACGTTTCCGTCCCCATCGGAATGGCGATGCAGCCAGAGCCGAGGATGCCTGTGGCGGCGAGGGCGGGAAGGAGGATTGCGAAGGGATGTTTCATGGGGAATTACTCTTTTGCGAATTCGTCGGAGGCGGTCCAGACGAGTTCGCCCGTGCGGATATCCTTGAGGCGGAGCGTCACGCGGTGCGAGACGCGGCCGGCGTCTCGGACGGAGGCGTAGGTCCCGTCCATCACGTAGTCGCAGGCGTCCCGGTCGGAGGAGAGCGCGAACCAGCCCGATTCCGCAAGCGCCTCCTGGAGGTCGAGCCGCAGGAAGTCCGTGGCCGGCGCTGGGTCGCGGGTGCCGGGCTCGCCGCTTTTGAAATAGTCGAGCTGGAGCGTGGGGAGCGCGCCGGCGGGCTTTTCGGCGCGCTTGGCGGCATAGCGGGCCTTGAAGCCTTCGCTGGCGAAGAGCTTGGCGGCGAGGCGGCGGCCGGCGCCGATGGTTTCGGCGCGGGTCTGGTCGCCCGCGCGGCCGGGGTTGCGCGCGGCGGGATCGACGTAGGCGCAGCCGGCGGCGACGAGGAGCGCGGCCGCGGCGAGCGCCGGGAGACGGAAAACGGGAATCGAGAGTTTCATGACGCGGGAAGGATTCGGAGTTACGGGAGGAGGGAGGAGGCCTTTTCGAGGAGGCCGCCGACACCGGACGCGGCTTCGGGCTTGCCGCCGGGCGAAAGCCCGAGGTCGGGTGCGGCGCCGACGGGGACGTAGAACTTCGGCATCCCCTGCAGCTGCACGTGGCTCGCTTCGAGGAACTTGGCGTAGCCGCGGGCGACGAGCTCCTTGGCGAGATCGTCCGTGAGGCCGCCCTTCTGGACGCGTTCGCAGAGGAGGCGGAACTGGGCGTCGCGCTCCAGCGCCGCGCGGCCTTCGGCGCTGAGGACGAGTGCCACGGCGAACGACGCGCCCTCGGAGAACATCGCGCGGTCCTTGAAGGCGATGTAGCCGGGGTAGGCGATCTGGACGGGGTGGACGCCGGCGGGAAGGTTCAGCACGAGCGGCTCGGCGCCGACCGTTCCGTAGGAGACGTCGCCCACGCGGACGTTCGCGCCGGGGACGTTGGCGGCGAACGTGACGCGGACGGTCGGCGCGGCGGCGGGCGGGCGGACGGCGGCCCAGTCGGCGCGGAGCTTCGCGGAGGCGTCGGAGGCCGCTGCGCGGGCCAGCTCGGTCCAGACGTTCGCCGCGTCGTTCTCGAGCGCAAGGCGGGAATCGTAGACCCGGCTCTCGCGCCTGGCGTTCACCGGGGCGAGGTTCGCGCCCGTGGCGGCGTCGAGGGCAGAGAGCGACAGCTCGAAGACGGCCTTGTAGCCCGCGTCCGAACCGCCGAGCGAGCGGACGCGGGCGTCGGCCACCGAGGCGGAGACGAGGACCCGGGCGCCGCACTTGCGCGCCAGATCCACGGGCGTCGTGGCGGGCAGCGGTTCGCCGAGGACGTCGCGCGGGTCGATCACCGAGAAGGACGCCGCGCCGAGCTGCGCCTTGACGAGCGCCGAGAGCGTGTCCTCCGAAATCGGAAGCGCCGCGCCGTGGTGCTGGAAGAGGAGCGCCGCGGGAACGACCTCCGCCGGCACGGGCGCCGGCGCCGGGACGTCCACCGCACCGCCCGCGACGGGCGTGGCAAGCGGCGGAGGCGGAAGCGGAGCAGCCGCGGGCGGCGGCGGCGGCGGCGCGGCGACCGGACCGGCGAGGG